>SVCV01000001.1 GCA_015058185.1 Clostridiales bacterium
AAGCGGTGTGATCCTCAGCACTTCTTCCATGGTCAGCATCTCCGGTCAGCCCAGCGGTGTAGCATACCCCACCTCTAAATTCGCCGTAAACGGTTTCACTCTTTCTTTGGCAAGAGAACTGGGTCCCAAGGGTGTTCGGGTCAACGCAGTTGCGCCCGGCATCACCGAAACCGATATGATGAAGGCGGTTCCCAAGGAGATCATCGATCCCATGATCGCACAGATTCCCCTCCGTCGTTTGGGTCAACCCGAAGACATTGCCAACGCCTTCGTATTCTTAGCTTCTGATGAAGCTTCTTACGTCACCGGCGTAGTCTTAAGCGTAGACGGAATGGCGAGAGCATAAACCCAGAAAAGAAAGGCGGTATGACAGATGAAGATCACACTGAATCCTGATGCGGAAATCGTTAAGACCATTAAAGAAGGCCTGGAAAAGACCGGCGGATATTGTCCCTGCCGCCTGGAACGAACCGAAGAAAATAAGTGCATGTGCAAGGAATTTAAGGATCAGGTAAAGGATCCGGAGTTCGAAGGCTATTGCCATTGCATGCTGTACTATAAGTCCAAATAAAGAAAGGAGAAATATCATGGCAGAAATCACCATTACCAAGAATAATTTTGAACAGGAAGTTTTACAGTCGGACAAGCCCGTTCTGGTGGACTTTTGGGCAGCCTGGTGCGGTCCCTGCCGCATGGTCGCTCCCATCGTAGCCCAGATCGCCGAGGAGCAGGCCGGTAAGGTCAAGGTCGGAAAGATCAATGTAGACGAAGAACCTGCTCTGGCTATGCAGTTCGGGATCGCAAGCATCCCCACTCTGCTTGTTTTTAAAGATGGCCAGGTGGTCAACAAAGCCGTAGGCTATATGCCCAAGGAGCAGCTGGAGGCCATGCTGAAATAAATCGGTTTATAGCGAAGATTATAGTGCGCACTGTGAAAACGGTGCGCATTTTTTTTGGCGGAAAAAACAAATTTACCGAAATATTGTTCTTGATGCGGTGCGTCATGATTGATAAAATGGTAACGTTGATTACTTTCGTATGCACATAGTATTCACATAATTTTGATTTGCAAATAACCGCAGAAAGGATGTTCACAAATGAGCGAAATGACCCCTCAGGCAAAGGCCCTGTATGATGAACGTTTGAAGCTTGTAAGCGATGCCATCGCCCTTAAGCCCGTTTCCAGAGTTCCTATCTACACTCTGATCGCCGCACTTCCCTTCCATCTGTACAATGCCACCTGGGCAGACCAGATGTATGATTTCGAAGCTGCCGGCCAGGCTTATGTAAAGTTCTACGAAGAATTCCACCCCGATGTATTCAATACTCCCGGTTTCAGCAGCGGTAAGGCCAACGAACTGTCCGGCGCAAACATGCTGGATTGGCCCGGTCGCCCCGGCACCAAGGTTCCTGTAATGAGCAGCTACCAGACCATCGAACAGGAATACCTGCAGCCCGAAGAATATCCTGAATTCCTCCGGGACTACACCGGCTTCCTGCTCCGGAAGTACATCCCCAGAGCCTATCCCAACCTGAATGGCGGCACCAACATTTCCCTGGTCACCAGCCGTGTTGTAGGCAGCGAAATGCTGGCTCCTCTGGGCAACCCCGCATTCGTGGAAGCCGTTAACAAGCTGTCCGAGATCCATCAGGAAGTTATGAAGGCTCCCGCAGCTGCCGGCAAGTTTGCACAGATCATCAAGAATATGGGTTATCCTCAGCATCGTACCGTAGGCGGCGAAGCTCCCTACGATATCCTGGGCGACTACTACAGAGGTACCCTGGGCATCATGGAAGACATCCTGGAGATCCCCGATTATGTAGAAGCTGCATGCTACATGCTGGCTGACCTGGAAATCGAAAGATACACCAACATCTTCAAGGGCAAGGAAATGGATGTTCGCCGCGTATTCATCCCCATGCACAAGGGTATGGACGGCTTCATGAGCCCTGCACAGTACGAACGCTTCTACTGGAAGCCCTTTAAGAAGGTTATCGATGCACTGGTTGCTATGGATGTTACTCCTTACCTGTACACCGAAGGCAAGTATGACACCCGTTTGGAACAGCTGACTGAAGTACCTGTTGGCAAGTGCATCATCCACTTCGAAAACGTAGACATGGCAAGAGCAGCCAGGATGTTCGAAGGCATCGCCTGCATCTGCGGCAACATGCCCATCACCCTGCTGGGCTACGGCAAGCCCGAAGAAGTTGTGGACAGCGTAAAGTGGCTCATCGACACCTGCGCACCTCACAACAACTACATGTTCGACGCCAACGGCAGCCTGGAAGAAGGCAAGAGAGAATGCGTCGAAGCCATGTTCGACACCCTGTACACTTACGGTAAGAGATAAAAAGCATTTAAAAAGACCTCCCAACCAGGGAGGTCTTTTTATGTTCCGGACTGAGCCTCCCCACGCCATATTCCCTAAGATCGGGCGACGTCCTCGGTTCGAGAATCATGAGGCATCTCTTCCCGGCCTTGGAGTCCATCGTAAACTCGCACTTGCGCAGACCCCCTTGGCTGACGCGCCTGCGGGGGAACTGTCAGCGGAGCTGACCGAAAGGATGTTGGCGCACCTGCTCAAACATACGATGAGACTTAGCCAAGCCCGCAGGTCGAGAAATCCTCAATATTCTTAGCGAACCTGCGGAGCCCGACTATAGGGAATAGGCTTTCGTCGGCTTTTGTGAACTGAGCCTCCCTCCCTGAGGGAGGTGGCGCGCAGCGCCGGAGGGAGTCCGCAACTGAGCCTCCCCTGTGAAGGGGAGGTGCCCCGAAGGGGCGGAGGGGTTGTTTAAAACATACCCCTCCGGGGAATGAAAAGGTATGTGTGTATCGCAAAAGGGGAAAGGAGAACGAAATTGACATACTATGATGAATCTTTGAAGGGGCTGTATGCAAAGGTTGCCCGGAAAAAACAGCTTACGGCTATGCTTGCGGACCTGCATGCACAAAAGGAGTCCCTGACGCTGAAAACTGGCGAACTGGCCGCCGTATCCGCCAAAGAACAGGCGGATGTGGAAAAGCTGGAGGGCGGCAGCCTTGCGGCTTTCTTCTACGGCGTGGTGGGTAAGAAAAATGAGAAGCTGGATAAGGAAAAATCCGAAGCCATGATGGCCGCTGTAAAGTACGATTCGGCGAAAAAGGAGCTGGATTCCGTGGAGGGCGATATCCTTCGTTATACGGAAGAATTCAGGGCCTTAGGGGAGTGTGAAAAGGCCTATGAAGAGGCTTTGGCTGCCCGTCTGGAAGAGGTCAAAGCAGAGACCGGTCCCACAGCGGAAAAGATCCTGGAACTGGAAAAGAAAATAGACGATTTCGAGGCGCAAAAGCGGGAGCTTGATGAAGCCCATGCAGAGGGCCGTATTGCCCGGGAAATGGCGGTAAAGCTTTGGGATAAGCTGGACAGTGCCGGCGGCTGGGCCACCTTTGACCTGTTGGGCGGCGGTCTGATCGCCGACCTGGCAAAGCACGATCATCTGCAGGGGGCGCAGACTATGGTAGAAGAACTCCAGGTCCAGCTGCGGCGCTTTAAAACGGAGCTTGCCGATGTAACCATTACGATGGAAGTACAGGCAAGTGTTCAGGGCTTTCTGCACATAGCCGACTATATCTTTGACGGGCTCATCGTGGACTGGATGGTGGCCGATAAGATCGACAAGGCGCAGGGGCAGGTTTGGGAAACGGAGAAACAGATCCGCACCACCCTGAAAGCTTTGGAAACCATGAAAGAAGCCGCAGAAGAAAATCAACTGCGGCTGAAAAAAGAAATCGAAAATTTGGTTGTGGGTTAAGGTCTCATGCCCAAACCGCCCTCTAAGGTCAAGGTTTCGCCGGTCATGTACTTGAAGTCGGGGTGAGCCAACTGTACGCAGACCCTTCCGATATGTTCTTCGGGATCGCCGAAGAAGCCCATGGGGGGAGTATGTACATTCTGTGCGAAGGCTTCGGGATAAGCTTTCTGGAAGTTTTCCAGCTGAGCGGTCCATGCCAGAGGGCATACCACATTTACATTGATGCCGTCCTTGCTCCATTCGGTAGCAGCTACACGGGAGAGACCGCGGATGCCTTCCTTGGCGGCAGCATAAGCGCACTGGCCGAAGTTTCCGAAGAGGCCGGCGCCGGAGGCGAAGTTTACAACAGAACCCTTGGCCTTTGCCAAATAGGGATAGCAAGCCTGCATATAATAGAAAGCGGCATAGAGGCCGGAGTAGATGGCCAAATCGAACTGTTCGGTGGTGTGGTCGGCTAAAGTAACGCCGGAAGCGGAGGCCTGTGCACAGTTGATGAGCACGTCAATTCCGCCGAATTCGGCAACTGCCTGCTTTACCACTTCCGCTGCGGTAGCGGCGTTGTCGGTGCCTGCGGCCATGTCTGCCTGAACAGGGAGAACCTTAACGCCGTAAAGCCGTTCCAGCTCTTCCTTGGCTTCCTGCAGCTTCTGCAGGTTGCGGCCGGTGATAACGATGTTTGCGCCTTCCTTGGCGTAAGCGGTGGCGATGCCGTAACCGATGGATCCGGCTCTGCCGTCAGAAAGAACGGCTCTTCCGCCGCCGGTCAGAAGTAAGGTTTTTCCGGTTAAGAAACCCATGGGGATGTCCTCCTCAGTGTTAAGATTTTTTTATATTGTATCACATCAAATTGCGTAAAAAAAGAGCAGGTTATCCTGCTCTTTTAAGTTAAATAGCTATTTGGTTCTGTTATACAAAAAGGGTCAGTCCTCAAAGACAATGCTCACATCTTTCTTTAAGGCCAAACCGCATTCCGCTTCCACGCACTTTACGATCCCCGCAATGACCGGACATCCGGCATGGCCGGGGAAGGCTTTTGCCGCAAATTCGTAAAGGGGATTCTGACCGGGCTTGGTCAAACAGATCTCGAAGGGGTCGAAGGTGTCCCCCAGGTTTTCGATGATCTTTCCTACACCGGTACAGGCGGATTCGATGGTGAGAACGACCTGATCCTCATCGTCGGCCTGGGCGGTTACTTTTGCGGTCAGTCCGCAGATGCCGGGATTGATGGTTACCTTTGTCATAGTGGGAAACCTCCTTGGTTTGTTTTTTTACATTGTAACATACCAATGCGCATAAAAAAAGAGCAGGTTTCCCTGCTCTTTTGATCAGCTATATTCCGGCTTATGCGAAGTATCTCTTCAGGAAGCCGTCGAATGCTCTGCCGTGGCGGGCTTCATCCTTTGCCATTTCGTGAACGGTGTCGTGGATGGCATCCAGACCCTGTTCCTTAGCCATCTTTGCCAGTTCCATCTTGCCTGCGGTAGCGCCGCATTCTGCGTCGGCTCTCATTTCCAGGTTCTTCTTGGTGCTGTCGGTGATGACTTCGCCCAGCAGTTCAGCAAACTTTGCGGCGTGTTCGGCTTCTTCGTAAGCTGCCTTTTCCCAATACAGGCCGATTTCAGGATAGCCTTCTCTGTGGGCAACTCTTGCCATTGCCAGGTACATACCAACTTCGGTGCATTCGCCCATGAAGTTGTCTCTCAGACCCTGCAGGATCACGGGATCTACGCCCTGAGCGATACCAACAACATGTTCGGTCACATATACTTTTTCGCCGGCAACTTCCTGGAACTTGTCAGCGCCTACTTTGCACTGGGGGCATACTTCGGGGGGATTCGCGGCTTCTACGGTGTAACCACATACGGTGCAGGTCCATTTCTTCATTGATTCGTCCTCCTCTTATTTATAAACTTAAGAATAATTACGATTTTCTCGTGTCTTATATATACCACCGGATTTTGATTTAAAACATTGCCTTTGTAAAAAAAAACAGATATAATAAAAAATATTCTGGGGCACTATGTGGTGCTGCAGGAAATGGGTATAAAACGATAAGAAGGGAACTTTGTATATAATGTACAAAAGCGGAAAGGGAAAGAGAAAAGGGACGATCACGGGATGCTGGAAAAGCATTCTGCTCCTTGTTTTGATTTTTTCTCTTTTATCTTTCAGCGGATGTTCTTCTGTGGACAGCTTCCGGAGCGAGACTTTGGGGCAGGGCGGTGAAGAGTCTCCCACTACTGTATATATCGGTGTCTTTGAACCCATGACCGGTGAGTTTTCCAACGAAGGAAAGCTGGAGGTCACCGGGATCGAACTGGCTCACGAACTTTATCCGGAAGTGATGGGCATGCCCGTAGAGTTGGTTTATGCGGACAATCGTTCTTCCGTAGAGTTTGCCGCAGAGGCTGCACAGGATCTGGTGGATGCGGATGTCAGCATCGTTCTGGGAAGCTACGGAAACACTTTGAGCCTTGCCGGGGGGAATATCTTCCAGGAAGCGGAAGTGCCTGCTATTTCCATTACCGGGACCAATCCTTTGGTAAGCGGAAGCAACGAATATTATTTCAATATTTCTTTGGCCGAGTCCATTCAGGGTGCCGGTGCCGCTTATTACATTCATGAAAAATACCCGGAGAATTTTGTAGCGATCCTGCGGGAAGCTCATAACGACTTTTACACGTCCCTGTCTCAGGAGTTCAACGATACTCTGAATGACCTGACGGGTTCGGATCATGCCGTAAGCCGGATGGTCACTTACCCTGCGGGAACGGAGGATTTTTCCTCTTACCTGGATCTGGTGGAAAAGGCCACCGTACAGATCGTCTATCTTCCCTGTTCTGCTGCGGATGCGGCGAAGATCTTAAAGCAGGCGAAGGACCGGGGCATGACCCAAATCTTTATCGGCCCGGACACCTGGGAGGAACAGGATCTGGTTTCTCTTGATCCTGCGGCTGCGGAGGATGTCACTTTTACCTCTCACTATTCCGAGGGGTCTGTCCATACGGCCCGCACCATCGAATTTTTAGAGGCTTATGTGAAAAAGTTCGGGAGTAATGTGGCTCCTACCCGGGCGGAAGCTTTGGCCTTTGACTCCTACTTGTTGGCTTTGGATGCCATTTCCCGGGCCAGCGGTGCCACAAAGGGTCACGCTTTGCAGGTATCTTTAGCCGGTACTGCAGAGTTTATGGGGGCCACAGGTGTGGTAACAATGAATAAGGAAGGGAATCCCACCCGATCGATCCTGATCAAAAAAGTCAAAAACGGTGAATACGTTTTTATAGAAGAACAAAAAATTATTGAGGAAATCCGGCCGGACGAGGACGCTTCGGACTCCGAAGGCTAAAGTAGAAAGCGAGGAAATAAAAAATGGAAGAAAAGCTTATTGCAGCAATCGAACAGATCAGACCTTATCTGCAGAGAGACGGCGGTGACCTGGAATTCGTAGCATACACTGCTGAAAAGATCGTACAGGTCAGACTCAGAGGCGCCTGCCACGGCTGCCCCCATTCCCAGATGACCATCAAGAATGGTGTAGAACGTCTGCTGAAGGAAGAATTCCCCGAAATCGCAGGGGTAGAAGCTGTCTAAGGAAAGATAAATGTCTACGATGCAATTGGAGCGGGCGGAAAGACGAGCCCGTCGGGAGGCGGCCAGAAAGCGTAAAAGGATCGTTGCCATTGCGGTTCTGGCTGCCATAGTCATCGTCCTTGGAGCCTTGGTCCTTCCTTCTTTTTTCGATGGTAAGACCCCTCCCCCGGAACCGGTGGGCGGAGATCTTTCACAGATGGAAGACCCTTCCGACGGACGGGAACCCGAACCTGTACCTGAACCGGAGCCGGAACCTCCGGTGTCTTTGCGTGTTGTTTGTGTTGGGGATGTTATGACCCATTCCACACAGATCAAGGCGCAGTATGACAGTGCCACCGATACCTACGATTTTGCCGACAACTTCCAGTATGTGAAGGGTTACATTGAAGAGGCCGATTTGGCTCTCTGCAATTTGGAAACCTGCTTTGCGGGGGGAACCCCTTCCGGATATCCGATCTTCAACGCACCGGATATTCTGGCACAGAATCTGGCGGATGCGGGCTTTGATGTAGGGATCCTGGTAAACAATCACACTCTCGATAAGGGCAAGAGCGGCCTCGACCGCACGGCGCAGATCGTTGCCGAAGCGGGGATGATCCCTGCGGGCTTTGATCCTGAGGGTGCGAAAAAATACACACTCACAGAGGTGGATGGAGTCACCATCGGCGTGGTGGCTTATACATACGAGACCCCCATGTCCAACGGGCGCCACACCCTCAACGGAAACTACGTTCCCGATGACTACGTGGACAAGCTCAACAGTTTCTGCTATGAGAATTTCGACAGCGAAATGGACGAGATCAAGGGTGCCATTGCTGCGGCAAAGGAAGCCGGTGCGGACATTGTGATCTGCTATTATCATTGGGGGGAAGAGTATCAGCGGAGCCCCAACAACTGGCAAAAAGAGATCGCCGCAAGAAGCGTTGCTGCCGGTGCGGATGTGATCTTTGCTTCCCATCCTCACGTTCCTCAGGGAATGGAATACCTGACCGATGAGGCCTCCGGCCGCCAGGTCCCGGTCTTTTGGTCCATGGGCAATTTCGTTTCCAACCAGCGGGAAGAAACTTTGGATATGGAAAACCGCCGCTACACGGAACAGGGCATGATCGCCGGTGTAAACCTGGAATATGATGTGGAAGCCGATGAGCTTTTGACCATTTCCATGGATGTGATCCCCACATGGGTGGATCGTTACAAACTGGATGACGGCTACCATTATGCCATCGTACCTCTGGATGCAGATCTGGAAACCAATCCCGCACTGCAGACTTCCGGTCACCTGGAACGGGCAAAAAGAGCCCTCGGTGACATGAAGGAACTGATGGGGGAACAATATATCAGAAAATAATTCTCGAGACTTTCGGGTCTCTGTGAAAAGGAGTTTTTTACATGACTATGAACGCCAATCCCGTCCGGGGTACCCGGGATTTCCTTCCCAATGAAATGCGGGTCCGTGACGCCATGCAGTCCATTATTCTGAAGACCTATCTGGAAAGCGGTTTCAGCAAGATCCATACTCCTATTATGGAAGACTTGGAACGGTTGGATAAGAGCGATGGCGGCGAAAACCTGAACCTGATCTTCAAGATCCTGAAGAGAGGACAGAAGCTGGATCTGACCAAGGCGGAACTGACGGAAAACGATTTGGCAGACTCCGGTCTGCGCTTCGACCTGACCCTTCCTCTTTCCCGGTATTTTGCCAATAACCGGAACGAACTGCGGCTGCCTTTTAAGGTCATCCAGATCGGGGAAGTATTCCGCGCCGAAAGACCCCAGAAAGGCCGTCTGAGAGAATTCTATCAGTGCGACATCGACATTATCGGGGATGAAACTCCCCAGGCTGAGATCGAACTGATCCACACCACCGCTAAGGCTCTGTTGGCCTTAGGCTTTAAAGATTTTACCGTTCGGATCAACGATCGCCGGATCCTGTCCGCTGTTATTGAAAAGGCCGGTTTTGCTGCTGCGGATATTCCCAGCGTATGCATCACCTTTGACAAGCTGGACAAGGTTGGTTTGGAAGGCGTGGAAAAGGAACTGAAGGAAAAGGAATTCCCCGCCGAGGCTATCGCCCGGTTTATGGAGATCCTGTCCAAGGAAGATTTCTCCACCATTGCCCAGGCTGTGGAATACGGTGCAGATCCCGAAGTTGCCGATCGTTTGGCAAAGATCATGGAACTGTGCAAGGAATTGGCCGGCGGTCAGTACAACGTAGAATATGACAAGTCTCTGGTTCGCGGTATGGGTTACTACACCGGAACCATTTTCGAGATCGTAAGCCCCGACTTCTCCGGTTCCATCGCCGGCGGCGGCCGTTACGACAAGATGGTAGGCCGTTTCCTGGGCGAAGATGTTCCCGCAGTCGGCTTCTCCATCGGCTTTGAACGGATCTCTGAGATCCTGCTGGGTAAGGGCGCAGAATTTGCATCCAGCGCCTTGCGGATCGCTTTGCTGTACAGCGCAGAGGATTCCTTCGGCGAAGTTATCCGCCGGGCGGAAGAACTGCGGAAGGAAGGCTACAGCGTTTCTACCGTATTGAAGGCCAAGAAGGTTGGCAAGCAGCTGGGCGCTTTGGAAAGAGACGGCTTCAAGGGTGCTGCTTTCTTCGGCGAAGAAGGCGTAAAGATCTTCGAAAACAATAATTAAGATTATATCGAGGGGGCAAACCATGGAATTTTTAAATCGGATCGACCAGTACCGGGAGGAGATGATCTGCAGCCTGCAGGAACTCATCGCCATTCCCAGTGTGGAGGGGCCGGCGAAAGATGGGGCCCCCTTTGGCGTTGCCGTAAAACAGGCATACGATTATATGATGGCGAAGGCAAAGGCCGAAGGTTTCGATACCTTTGATGCAGACGGCTATGGCGGTCACATCGAATTCGGTGGATGGATCTTCGATGAAGAGGGAGATCCCATTGGCCGCAATGACGAAGCTATGGGTATTCTCGTTCATCTGGATGTGGTTCCTCCCGGAGAGGGGTGGACCCACGAACCTTTCGGCGGAGAGATCGAAGACGGATGTCTTTACGGCAGAGGTTCCAAGGACGATAAGGGTCCTGCCATAATGGCCTTTTATGCCATGAAAGCTTTGAAAGATTCTGGCTTCCAACCGGAAAAGCGGGTTCGTTTGGTCCTTGGACTGGACGAGGAGACCGGTTGGGAAGGTATGCATTACTATTTGAAAAAGACCGCTGCGCCCACATTCAGCGTTTCTCCCGATGCGGAATTTCCTTTGATCCACGGAGAAATGGGTCTTTTGATCTTCCAGCTTGCCCGTAAGTTCCGGAAGTACACCGGAAAAGGCATGATCCTGCGCAGCATCACCGGAGGCAATGCCCCCAATATGGTGGCGGACTGGGCGAAGGCGTTGGTTCGGGCGGATTCCTATGACCTGCTTCGGGCTTTGGCGGACACTTACCGCAGAGAGACCGGCCGCAGGATCAATTTGAAGGGACGGGGCAAGAGCATGGAGATCCTGGCTCAGGGCGTTTCGGCTCATGGTTCCACTCCTGAAAAAGGAGTCAATGCCATTTCCGTTCTCATGGATTTCCTCGGTCGGCTGGACTTTGTCAACCACGACCAGATGGATTTCATTAAATTCTACAATGATAAGATCGGCTTCGAACTGGACGGCCAGTCTCTTGGCTGCGGTTTGTCCGACTCGCTGTCCAGACCGCTGATCCTTAATGTGGGCCAGATCCAGATGGATGAAGAGGCCGCTTTGCTGACCATCAATATCCGCTATCCTCTGACTTGCACGGAAGACCAGGTCTTTGATGGCATGGAAGCGGTCCGGAACGCTTATGACCTGGGCCTCGTTAAGGTGGAGCACAAGGCTCCTTTGTATGTTCCCAAGGACGATCCCCTGGTAGAGACCTTAATGGATGTCTACCGGCGGCACAGCGGGGATACGGAAAGCCAGCCTTTGATCATCGGCGGCGGCACCTATGCCCGGGCGGTCCCCAACGCGGTGGCCTTCGGGCCTGCATTCCCCGGCGATCCGGAAACGGAGCACCAAGCGGAGGAATGCGTTCCTTTGGAGTCCTTGTTCAAAGCTGCCAGGATCTACGCAGAGGCAATTTATTTATTAACAAAGGGGCCGGATGAAGAAGAATTCTGCTGATGGACATGAATTATTCATCTGTTCTTCACATAGCTATGACATAATAAATTCGTCAGTCAATATTGATTGGGGAATTTATTTTTCCGGAGGTGTAAAATGTCTCATTTACTGATCGTGGATGACGAGGCAAAGATCCGTGAAGTTATAAAAGAATATGCAGAATTTCATGGTCATATCGTGACGGAAGCCGATGATGGTGCCACAGCACTTTCTTTGGTGAAAGAAAAGGATTATGACCTGATCATTATGGACGTTATGATGCCGAAGCTGGACGGCTTTTCCGCTTGCCGGGAGATCCGGAAGGTGAAGGATATTCCGGTGATCATGCTTTCAGCCAGAGGGGAAGAGTACGATAAGCTCTTTGGTTTTGAGCTGGGCATCGATGACTATGTGGTAAAACCCTTCAGTCCCAAGGAACTCATGGCCCGGGTCAATGCGGTCCTGAGCCGCCGGGGCGGAGCAGACCCTGCTGCTTCTTCGGTTCTGAAATTTGATGGACTGGAGATCAATATTCCGGCCCATACCGTTACCGTGGATGGCCAAAAGGTAGATCTGACTCCCAAGGAATACGAGCTGCTCTTTTATTTGGTTCAGAACAAGAACATCGCTCTTTCCCGGGACAAGCTTCTCTCCGATATTTGGGGATACAGCTTCTTCGGGGATGACCGGACCATCGACACCCATATTAAAAATCTGCGAAACAGCTTAGGTCCCTACCGGGATCATATCGTCACCCTGCGGGGCGTAGGGTACAAGTTTGAGGGATAAGAATGAAGTCACCTGACTTTAAAAGCTTAAAATTCCGGATGTGGTTATACTTCATCGTCTTTGCGGTCATTCTTTTGGCCGCACTTTGGTCTATGCAGATCTTCATGTTCCAAAGCTTTTACGAGAAAATGAAGACGGAGGAAGTCATTGAAGTTGCCGACTCTATTGCCAACGAATATGGCCAGCTGAATTTTGAGGAAATGGCTTCCTACGCCTATAACAGCGACTTTTATATCCAAATTGAAACTGCGGACGGCTTGGTGGTTTACACGCCGCAGAACGACTTCCAGCGGCCGGTCAATATGGCCCTTTCCGGCAGTATTGAAGAGGCCCGGATGCGGCTTGTGGAAAGTGCGGAGAATACGGTTTCCTTCGTGGTAAATCCGCGGGGAGCCAATATGCCCCGGATGCTGACCTATGCCAAACGGATCGCCGACGGCCAGGTTTGCCTCTATGTTATTTCGCCCTTGACGCCTGTGGAATCCACCGTTGAGATCCTTGCCAGACAGCTGATCCAGGTAACGATCCTGTCTTTGGTTCTTTCCTTCGTGCTCTCCTTCTTTATTTCCAGAAGGATGACCAAGCCTTTGATCAAGATCACAGACTCGGCCGGAGAGCTGGCCAAGGGGAATTACGGGGTCACCTTTGAGCGTGGGAATTACTCGGAGGTCGACCGTTTGGCGGATACCCTGACCCATACTTCGAAGGAACTGGCCCGGGCGGACAATCTGCAGAAAGACCTTCTTGCCAATGTTTCCCACGACCTTCGGACGCCTTTGACCATGGTCAAGTCCTATGCGGAAATGATCCGGGATCTGTCCGGGGACAATCCCCAAAAAAGAGAGGCCCATCTGCAAGTCATTATCGACGAGGCGGACCGGCTGAATATGCTGGTAGGGGATCTTCTGACCCTTTCCAAAATGCAGTCCGGTGTGGGAGTTTTAGAGACCGGCACCTTTGATTTGAAGGAAGCTGCCGCCGGGATCCTGCAGACTTACGATATTCTGGTGGAACAGGAAGGCTTCCGGATCGATTTCGAATGTAAGGAAGAAAATCTTCCGGTTTGGGGTGACGTACAGCGGATCAAGCAAGTCATTTCCAATTTGGTGGGCAATGCTATCCGCTATGGCGGGGAAGCCCGGCATGTGGTAGTCCGCCTGATCAAAGAGGATGACAGTGCACTTTGTCAGGTACAGGATTTCGGTCCCGGGATCCCTCCGGATGAGATCGAACATATTTGGGAGCGGTATCATCGGGCCAGTGCTCATACAGCCAGATCCACCTCCGGCGGAACCGGCCTTGGGCTTTCCATCGTCAGGGAGATCCTGACTTTGCACGAAGCCGAATACGGTGTGGAAAGTAAGGAAGGGGAGGGCAGTACCTTCTGGTTCCGGCTGAAAGGCCCTGCTGCCAAAAATACATTGAAGCTGCGGCTTGAGAAATAAAGGCAATAAAAAACACCGGAAAATTTCCGGTGTTTTCTTTGTAATGGTTCAGTTGCAGCGGATGCAGTCGCTGAAGTTGTCTACCTCCCAATCCCGGAACTCCCCGGTTTCGGCGTCGATCTCAAATTCACAGGCCATTTTTCCGTAGACCAAAGTCCCTTCGTATTCCTTTCGGCCGTCATCGTAATCCGCTTCAAATTCTGTAAAATTTTCTGTTGTAGCATAAGGAACTTTTTCCAAAACTTTCGCCCGTGCTTCCTCTGCGGTCAATTCTGTTTTTGCAGGAGGCGGTGTCACCTCCAAATTGCTGGAGCTGACCGGGGGCGGTGTGATCTCCAGGTTGCTGGGACTTACGGTTCCACCCTTAGGGCTGCCGCAGCCGCTGAGAACTGTGACCGCCAGGAGCAAACTGACCAAAAGGATGGCGAGCAGTTTTTTTTCTTTTTTCATAGAAACGTCCTCCTTTCGGGGAATCATCATTGTTTTGTGGTTTGTATTTTCCCTGAAAGACAGATCATTAAACGCGAAAACAGGAATTATTTTTAAGAAAAAAGAGCGCAGTTTTTCACTGCGCTCTTTGGGTTTTTTTTATGTTTTTTGCTTATCTTGCCACGATCCGCTTCAGCTGTGCGAATCTGGGAAGTCCGCCTTCCTTGGGCTGTTCGGTTTCGCCCTGGATCAGAGGAAGTGCGTATTCTGCGAAGGCGGGAAGTACGCCGTTGCCCTTTTCGTTGATCCATTCTCTGGGAACCATCTTTTCCTTATTGGCGGTGTCTGCCAGGTCTACGAGAACGGTTTCGCACTTGTACAGAGGACCTTCGGCTCTTTTGAAGGCAACCATCTTGTCGCTGATACCGGAAGCGGCGGCTTCGAAAGCGGCTTTGCCTGCCATGTAGGCTTCTTCGATATCGGTAGCGGAAGCTACGTGAGAAGCACAGCGCTGGATGCTGCTGAATTCGATGCCTCTGACTTTAACTCCCAGCTTGTTCTTAATGAAGTTTGCCAGGTTGGCTGCCAGGCCGCCCATCTGGGAGTGGCCGAAAGCGTCCTTTTCGTTGGCGGTGTCGGTGAAGTAGGAGGAGATGTAGCTGCCGCCGGCATCCCGGATGCCTTCGGAAACGGCGATCATAACATCACCCTGCTTCTTGTGCAGTTCGGCAACATCTTCCATGAAGGAGGCCATATCGAAGGGTACTTCGGGGAGATATACCAAATCGGGACCCATGCCGAATTTCTTTGCCAGGGAAGCGGCTGCGGTGAGCCAGCCGGCGTTTCTGCCCATGATCTCGATGACCATGATAGAGGGATCCTGGTAAACCAGATAGTCTCTGGAGAGTTCCATGCAGGTGGTGGCTACATACTTTGCGGCGGAGCCGTAGCCGGGGCAGTGATCGGTTCCCCACAGGTCGTTGTCGATGGTCTTGGGAATGCCGATGATGTTGCATTCGTAGCCGTTCTGAGCCATGTAGCTGCTGATCTTGCTGCAGGTGTCCATGGAGTCGTTGCCGCCGTTGTAGAAGAAGTAGCGGACATTGTACTTCTTAAAGATTTCAAGGATCCGCTTGTAGTCGGTGTCGTCTACCAGGAAGTCCTTCAGCTTATAACGGCAGGAGCCCAGGGCGGAAGAGGGGGTGTAGCGCAGAAGCGCCAGTTCTGCGGGATCTTCCTGGGTCAGGTCGTAGAGCTTGTCGTCCAAAACACCGGTAATGCCGTGGGCGGCACCGTAAACCTTGGTGATCAGGGGAGACTTCAGAGCAGCTTCCACGCAGCCGAGTACGCTGGCGTTGATGACGGAAGAGGGTCCGCCGGACTGTCCGATGATGCATGCGCCGGATAATTGTTTCATGTTTTACCTCCTTGCGGTGTTTTCACCGCGCCTCACAAAGGGCAGGAAACCCTTCGCAGGCTATATCAACAAATTCGTAACAAAGGAAATATATAGAGATATTATATCGTGAGGGGTATAAAAATGCAAGAAAAAGCCCCATCCTTGCGGACTTTTACGGGTTTTATGTTGGATAAAAATAGAAATGGTGGAAAGTTGATGTCATAACAAATGCTTCTTTTAAATATTTTTATAAAATCAAAAAAATTATAACAGGAATCGATATATTGTTATAAAAAATATAATATTGTTATATACAGAAATTTTGTACAGTGATACTATGAGACCATATTTATAAGGTTTTTTTATATACTGGATGCGGATTTCCTTATAGCAAAGCTTGAAATCGTGCAGAAAAAGGCTTCCGGAAGCATGGTATATAAAAGAAAGACAGGAGGAGATAACATGGCGACTAATCAGGAACTGTTAAAAGAACGTGAACAACGGCTTGCGACCACCATTGCACTGGGAACTCCCGACCGGGTACCTATTGCTCCCAAGATGAACCATTTCTATGGAGATATGTACGGTGTAAACTGCTACACCGCAGCCTCCGATCCCAAGACTTTGGTTCCTGCCGTAAGAGAATATATCCGGGAATTCCAGCCTGACGGCGTTTGGCAGATCGCACAGCATTCCAATCATGTAGTAGACCTGCTTGGTACGAAGTTTGTTCGCTGCCCCGGCGGCTCCCGTTTAGGCATCAACGATCACTTCCAGATCCTCGACGACGAATTCATGTATGAAGATGAATACCTGGAATTCGCTCAGGATCCCACCACCTTTATCATCAACAAGTGGCTCCCCCGCCGTCATTCCGAACTGGCCGGCCTGGCAAAGGTCAACTTCCAGGATTGGATCGAATACGGTATTTACGGTGCAGTAGCCACCTTCGGCGACCCCGAAGTAAAGAAGGCATTTGAAGCTCTGCAGGCCGCAGCTTACCACTCCAAGGTATGGCTGGAAGGCGGCGCCGCATTTGCAGATGCCTGCGTAGAAGAAGGCGTACCCGTACTGGCAAGATTCGGTCATACCTGTCCCTTCGACGTACTGTCCGACAACTTCCGCGGCATGATGAACATGAACATGGACATCCTGACCCAGCCCGAAGGTTTGGAAGAAGCTTTGGAACAGGCTACCAACATCGTACTGAAGTACATGCTGAATCCCATCAAGGCTTTCAACGACAAGTACCTGTTCATTCCTCTCCACGGCGGTGTAGACGAATTCATGAGCAAGGAAAATTACGCCAAGTACTACTGGCCCGGCCTGAAGGCCATGATCGAAAAGGCCGTAGCCGAAGGCATCACTCCTTATGTATTCTGCGAAGGCAACTACGACACCCGTCTGGAACAGCTGATGGATGTTCCCAAGGGCAAGGTCGTATACATGTTCGAAAAGGTAGACATGAAGAGAGCCAAGGAAACCGTTGGTCAGGTAGCCTGCATCGGCGGCAACCTGCCTACCGCAACTCTGATGTATGCCAGCAAGGAAAAGGTCATCGACGAGACCAAGAGACTGCTGGATACCTGTGCTCCCGGCGGCGGCTTCATTATGGACTGCTCCATCGTAATGGACAATTGTCCCAAGGAAAACCTGCACGCCATGTTCGAAACTGCGTTGACCTACGGCAAGTACTAAATGCTGTTTGTCATATAAATTAATTGTTATTGCGAATTGGAGGAAATGGATATGAAGACAAAGAAATTACTCGCTTTGATTCTCGCTATCGTAATGATCTTCTCCCTGGGCCTGGCAGGCTGCGGCGGCGGAGATGGTGGCAGCGATGCACCTGCAGCTGATGGCGGCGGCAAGGCCCCTGCAGCTGACAAGAGTGAAATTCTGATTGGTTACGTAGCACCCTTTACCGGCCCTCTGGCCTGCTTCACCGTAGCAGCCAAGTGGGTTGAAGAAAAGGCTCTGGAAGTCATCAATGCTGACGGCGGTATCTACATCGCAGCATACGACAAGAAGCTCCCCGTTCGTGTTATCTACGGCGACAGCGAATCCAACGCAGACGTTGCTACCAAGGTTGCAACTTCTCTGGTTACCAACGACAAGGTAGACATCCTGGTTGGTGCATGGACTCCTGAAACCACTATGCCTGTATCTGCAGTAGCAGAAAGATATCAGGTTCCCGCATTCATGTCTAACTCTCCCGCCGACTCCTGGCTGGGCGGTGGCCCCTATGAATGGTCCTTTGGTACCATGTTCTATTGGAAGAAGGGTCTGACTGACTACATCGCAACCATGGATAAGATCGACTCCAACAAGAAGGTTGGTTTCGTATTCGACTCCGAAGTTGACGGCATCCTGCTTTCCGGTTATCTGACCGAAATGCTCCCCGGAGCAGGCTACGAAATCGTAGATCCCGGCCGGTTCCCCATCTCCACTACCGACTACACCTCCGTTATCACCGAACTGAAGAACGCTGACTGCGACATCGTAATCGCAAACCAGGTAACTCCCAACTTCACCACCTTCTGGCAGCAGTGCCACCAGATGGGCTATGTTCCCAAGATGGTATTCGGCGGTAAGGCAGAACACTTCGAAGCTGATATCTCCGCTCTGGGCGACATCGGTGAAAACGTACTGTGCGAAGTTCTGTGGGATAGAACCTTCCCCTATGAATCTTCTCTGATCGATTACAACTGCGACACCCTGGCACAGGCTTGGGAAGATGAAATGGGTACTCAGTTCCCCATGTCTCTGGGCTATGACCTGTCCATCTTCGAAGTTCTCTACGAAGCTCTGAGCAACTGCGAAGATCTGAGCAACACCACCATCCGTGACAACCTCAAGGCAGTAGAATACGAAGGTATCTACGGCAAGCTGTCCTTCAACGAAGACAACGTAATGGAAGTTCCCTGCGTAACCTGTCAGTGGATCAAGGGCGACAAGTGGGCATTCGAAAAGAATGTTACTTCCGCTGTAACCTATCCCACCATCACTGACATCAAGGACGTAGAACTGATCCCCGGCTGGAATACCGGCAAGTAAAACCCCTTTAGAAATAAGCCCTGGGGAGATCTCCCCAGGGCTTAACCCTTATATAGACAAAAGTCTCGAAAAGAGAGGATGAACACAATATGGCACCGATTCTTAGCGTAAAAGATCTCGCGATTTCCTTCGGCAGCAACCATGTTCTGAAATCCGTAAACTTCGAACTGAATGAAAACGAGGTTTTAGGTGTTGTTGGTCCCAACGGCGCCGGCAAGACTGTAATGCTGGATATCCTTACGGGGGTTCTGAAGCCTACAGGCGGAAGCATTACTTTCTGCGGCGAAGAAATCAGCAAGAAAAGTATCTATGAACGGGTACGGATGGGTATCGGCCGTACCTATCAGATCCCCAAGTCCTTCGAGGGGATGACGGCTTACGAAAATATCATTACCGGCGGCGTATACGGTGCCGGAATGTCTGAAAAAGAAGCCAAGGTACAGGCAAAGGAAATTCTCGAGATCATCGGAATGAGTGACAGAGCTCTTACCTTTGCCGGGAAGCTTGGTCTTCTTGATAGAAAACGTCTTGAAATTGGTATGGCTATGGCCTCCAAGCCCAAGATCATTCTGTTCGACGAAGTTGCCGGCGGTTTGACCGAATCCGAAATTGCAGGGGTACTGGACATCGTAGCCACCATTCGGAAACTGGGTTACAGCATCATTTGGATCGAACATGTGATCCAGACCATGCTGAAGGGTACCGACAGAGTTCTCTGTATGGCAAACGGCGTTGACGTTATCTGCGGCGATCCGCACATGGTTATGACTTCGAGAGAAGTTGAAGAGGTATATCTGGGGGTGAAGAAAAAATGAGTGACTATATCCTGCAGGCAGAAAACCTTTCTGTAAGCTATGGTGACTTCATCGCCGTAGAAAACGCCAGCTTTAAAGTTGCGCGGGGCAGCATCACCACCCTGATCGGTGCCAACGGCGCCGGCAAGTCCACTATGCTGAAGGCCCTGCTGGGCGAAAACAAGCCCCGGGCTGGCAAGGTCATCTTTGAAAACGAAGACATTACCGGAATGAAACCCAATGTGATCGTACGTAAGGGTTTGACCATGTCTCCGGAAGGAAGCTGCGTTTTCGATGAAATGACCGTTCGGGAAAACCTTCTCATGGGCTGCTATCAAAAAAGAGCCGCAGCAAAGAAGGAAGAACTCTTTGAAAGAGTTTATTCCATGTTCCCCATTCTGAAAGAAAAAGACAAGCAGCTGTCTTCTTACTTATCCGGCGGTCAGCGCCAGATGCTGGCCATCGCCAGAGCCATCATGGCGGATCCCAAGATGATCATCTGCGACGAAATTTCCCTGGGTCTTGCTCCCGTTGTTATCGGTGAAATTTATGAAAAGATCGCCGAGATCAACGCTTCCGGCGTAACCTTCCTGATCGTTGACCAGGACGTAGGCCGGAGCCTGGAACACTCCGATTACAGCTATGTAGTTGTAAAGGGCGGTATCGTAATGGAAGGTAAGAGCGCAGACCTTCCCGTAGAAGAAGTTAAGGATGCCTACTTCGGCATCAACAAATACGCATAAGGAGGGAAATTCGTAAATGGAAGCATTAGTTCAATCTATCTTTTCTGGTATCCTCCTTGGCGGCCTCTATGCAGTAGTAGGCGTAGGCTTGTCCATCGTATTCGGTATCATGGGCCTGACCAACATCGCCCACGGTAATATGATGATCATGTGTTCCTTCCTGATCATGGTATTCGGTACCATGTGCGGCGGAAATATTATCGTCATGCTTCTCCTCGCCGTTGTATGCGTGGTGGTCTTCGGTTTCCTGTTCCAGAACTTCCTGGTAAACAAGGTAATCGATAAGGGGGCGAACCCAGCCTTGCTGGTCACCTTCGGTATATCCATCGTCATTCAAAACGTGTTGACCCTGATTTTCGGTGCAGACTCCCGTTCTCTCCAGAATGCCTTCTCTACCAAGAACATCGTCAGCACCGAGTGGCTCTCCATTTCCGGCGGTTATCTGCTGGACTTCATCGTAGCCGTTATCGTTATCCTGGCTCTGTCCTTTTTTATTAAGAACACCCGGATCGGCCGTGCTATCCGTGCATCCTCCAATGATGTTCGGGCAGCAGAACTGATGGGTGTCAACACGAAGATGATGTACACCGTTACCATGTGTATCGCTATGGTAACCGCCTGTATCGCCGGCCTTCTGGTTGGTCAGACCTTCGTCTTCTATCCCTACTCCGGTCCCCAGTACCTGATTATCGCTTTCGGCGTAGTTGTAATCGGCGGTATGGGAAGCATTCCCGGAACTCTTCTCGGCGGCATTATCCTTGGTCTTGCACAGCTGCTTGGTTCCCACTTCTTCGGACCCGGTTACCAGGTATTCTGCGGCTACATCGTAATGCTGATTCTGCTGACGGTTTGTCCCGCAGGTCTGCTGGGCAACGCCAAGCGTAAGTAGGGGGTGAAGAGATGAATACCAATCTTCGTGAACAGACGAACAAATCAAAGCTTACAAAAATCATCTCCTTTATCGTTATCATCGCTGTTTTGGCCATCTTCCCCCATGTGGGCAGTGACTATGGCCGGAACATCCTGATCCTGATTTTCCTGTACATGGCCATCGGCCATATGTGGAACCTGCTGGCAGGTTATACCGGTTTGGTTTCTCTGGGTATGCAGGCCTTCATCGGCATCAGCGGCTATGTACTTGCCTTGGTGGTTCAGGTAAACGGATTGCCCATTGCACTGGCCTTTGTTGTGGCCGCTGTGATCGCCATCCTGTTTGCACTTCTGATCTCGCTGCCAATATTCAAGATGAAGGGTGTATATTTCACCATCGGTACCTGGATCATTGCTGAAGCCCTTTACGTATTCTTCGTAAACTGGAAGTTTGTAAACTTCGGTATCGGCTACAACATTACCGCAGCCTACCGGATGAACATGAATGCATTCTACTATATGTGCATGATCATCGGTATCATCGCTACTCTGATCGTTGTTGTGATCCTGCGCTCCAAGATGGGCCTGGCTCTCATGGCTATGAGAGATAACGAAGATGCTGCAGAAATGCGCGGTGTAAGATTGTATCGGACCAAGCTGTTCTGCTTCCTGGTAGCCTCTGTTATGACCGCCATCACCGGCGTAGCCCTGTATCTGAACCTGGCTACTATTCGTCCGGGTCCCGCTTTCAGCATTGACTGGACCGTAGCCATGTGCTTCATCGTAATCATCGGCGGCATCGGAACCATCGAAGGTCCCATCATCGGTGCCATCATATACGTATTGCTTACCCAGTTCCTGTACAGCTTCCCCGGTTACAGCAACCTGATCCTCGGTATCATTGCGGTTGCCCTGATCCTGGCAGCTCCCAAGGGCATCATGGGTTATCTGGAAGATCGCTTCGGCTTCGATATCTTCGGCATTCGTCGTCGATTGTAGATCAAAAATCGCATTCTCTCGCCTCCAGCCCACGCAGTCCCAGGGCGGGGAGGTTGTCGGCAGGCTCTTTCGAATGGAAGGGCCTGCTGCTTTTGTGAAGTTGACAGCGTTTGCCTCCTGTTCTATACTATAGTATAGACTGGAGGCATTTATCATGTTTTCGATCGGTGACAAAATCGTATACCCCATGCAGGGGGCTGGAGTGATCATCGAGATCCGGGAAGAAAGGGTGCTGGGCGAGTTCCACCGCTACTATATTCTCCGGGTTCCTTTGGGTGGAACGAATCTCATGGTGCCCGTGGATACCTGTGAAAATATCGGTGTCCGCAGGGTGGTTTCTCCCGAAAAAATCGAAGAGATGCTCACGGTGCTCCGCAGCGAATCCACGGAGATGTCGGACAGCTGGAATCGTCGCTACCGGGCGAACCTGGACCTTCTCCGGACCGGTGATATCTGTCAGGTGGCTGCTGTGATCCGCAATCTGATGCGCTCCGACAGGATCCGGAAACTGTCCGCAGGGGAAAAGAAGATGCTGGCCAATGCCCGGCATATTCTGGTCAGTGAAATGATTCTGGTAAAGGGGATGGATCGGGCAGAAGCGGAGCAGGTGATCCTGGCCGCGGTAAACGCTCTTTAGTCTGAAGGGAAGTATTTTAGGGAAAGGAGGTGAAAATGTATGTATATTAAACTGTTTCGGCCGGTGTTTACCTTTTGCGGTGCTCTTTGCGGCTACGGTGTGTCTTATTTATTATTATATGTGGTAATGCCCCTCATCGATTGGTGGGCAAACCTGCAGATGATCGCCTGGGAAAAAGCGATTTTTTCCATTGTGTGCATCCTGCTTTTCGCAATTATATTCTTTTTTATCGCACCGTTTCTGGCAAGACGCATTAAAAAGGCTTCGTCCGAAATCGAGATCGAGATGCAAAAGGTTCCCGCCGCAGAGCTCGGTCCCGCGCTGATCGGCCTGATCGCAGGCTTGTTTGTAGCCTTCCTGATCAGCAACCTCTACAGCGTTATCGATGTTCCTTATCTTGCACTGATCCTGTCTATCCTGACTTATTTTTTCCTGGGATATGTGGGGCTCATGGTTGCAAGAAAGCGGGGCAAAGACCTGTTTTCCGGCCTTTCGCAGCTGCAGAAAAGACCCCTTGGCGGGAAAGCCAAGGCTCAGGAAGCGGCGCCCAAGATCCTGGATACCAGCGTTATTATTGACGGTCGTATTTCGGACATTATGCGAACCGGTTTCATTGAAGGTCGGATCATCATTCCTGAGTTCGTTCTGCTGGAACTGCAGCACATTGCGGATTCTTCCGACAACTTAAAGCGAAATCGGGGAAGACGAGGTTTGGACATTCTGAACCGGATCCAAAAAGACCACGGGATCGAGATCTATAACACCACCCAGGAAAAGGGACTGGACGAGATCCCGGAAGTGGATATCAAACTGCTGAAGCTGGCCCAAAGCATGAACGGCCAGGTGGTTACCAATGACTACAACCTGAATAAGGTTGCCGCTATTAAGGGCGTTAAGGTCCTCAATATCAATGAGCTGGCCAATACCCTGAAACCTGTGGTCCTCCCCGGCGAGGAAATGACCGTTTTCCTCGTGAAGGAAGGCAAGGAACATAACCAGGGCGTTGCCTATCTGGACGATGGGACTATGATCGTCGTGGAAGAGGGAAGACCCTTTATCGGAAAGACCGTTGACCTTACCGTCACCAGCGTTCTGCAGACTTCCGCAGGTCGGATGATCTTTGGAAAACCGAAAAAATAAGTCCTTTGGAGGATACAAAAAGGATGTATCAAGGCAAAAAAGTATCCGTGATCATTGCTGCTGCCGGTTCCGGAAGCCGGATGGGCGGCGGCATTTCCAAACAGTATATTGAAGTCCGGGGCATTCCCGTTTTGGCCAGAGCCCTTGGGGCCTTTGATCGTCATCCTTTGGTGGATGAGATCCTTGTGGTCATGAAGCGGGAGGACCTGGAAGTTTGCCGCAGAGATATCGTGGAGAAATATGGCTTCCGAAAGGTTCGGAAGGTCATTGCCGGCGGTAAGGAGCGGCAGGAATCCGTTTTTATCGCCCTCTCGGAGCTTTCCGATGAGGGCTATATCCTTGTTCATGACGGAGCCAGGCCTTTCGTGTCTCAGGATCTGATCACCCGGATCATCGAAGGTGCTGCGGAACATGGTGCGGCCATCCCCGGTGTGCCCCTTCGGGAAACCATTAAGAGGGCGGAGGACGGCTGGCTTGCGGAAACTTTGGACAGGGATACGCTCTTTGCTGTTCGGACCCCGCAGGGTTTTGAGGCCAAGATGCTGAAAAAGGCCCATGATCAGGCCCGGGAAGAAGGCTTCACCGGAACCGATGATGGTGCATTGCTGGAAAGAATAGGAGGGCGCAGCCGCTTGATTCTTTGTGAACAGGACAATATTAAAATCACCACTGCGGAGGATCTTCCTTTAGCGGAATCCATCGCTGACAGATTAGATGGACCGGCTTTGGAAAAGCCGCCTTCACCGTCCTGGCGTGTGGGGACAGGCTTTGATGCCCATCGGTTGGTCCCCGATCGCAAACTGATCCTGGGCGGCGTGGAGATCCCTTATGAATTGGGACTGCTCGGTCATTCCGATGCGGACGTATTGCTCCACGCGGTAATGGATGCTTTGCTGGGTGCCTGTGCCCTGGGAGATATCGGGAAACATTTCCCGGACAAGGATCCGAAGTATGCAGGGATCTCAAGCCTGCTGCTTTTGGGCTATACCCGGGAGATCATGGAAGAGCACGGCTTCTTTCCCGGCAATGTGGATGTCACATTGATCGGACAAAAGCCGAAGATCGCACCTTATGCTCCGGAAATGAAAAAAAATATTGCAAAAGTACTGCAAATAGATGAAAATTTAGTAAATGTGAAAGCAACTACCACCGAAAAGATGGGATTCTGCGGCAGAGAAGAAGGATTGGCTGCGGAAGCTGCTGTCACGGTATGGTGTAAATGATAGGAGGAAATGCTCTATGAGAATGTCATCTATGTATCTGAAAACTCTTCGGGAAGTACCCGCCGAAGCGGAGATCCCCAGCCATATTTGGCTCCTGAGAGCCGGTATGATCCGGAAACTGGTTTCCGGTGTGTATGGCTTTATGCCTTTGGGCTTTAAGTCTCTGCGGAAGATCGAAGAGATCGTTCGGGAGGAAATGGACAACAGCGGGGCTCAGGAGATCCTGATGTCCGCTATTCAGCCCGCAGAACTGTGGCAGGAATCCGGTCGCTGGTATGCTTACGGACCCGAAATGTTCCGTCTGAAGGACCGGAGCCAGAGAGAGTTTTGCCTTGGCCCCACCCACGAAGAAGTTTTTACCGACATCGTTCGGAATGAAGTGGACTCTTACCGTCAGCTGCCCTTGAATCTGTATCAGATCCAGACCAAGTACAGAGACGAACAGCGTCCCCGTTTCGGCCTCATGAGAAGCCGTGAATTCATCATGAAGGATGCTTATTCCTTCGACCGTGACTGGGAAGGCCTGAATCGCAGTTACCAGATCATGTACGATGCATACACCCGGATCTTCAACCGCTGCGGACTGACTTTCCGTGCAGTAGAAGCGGATACCGGCGCCATCGGCGGCAGCGATTCCCACGAATTCACCGCTCTGTCCGAATACGGCGAAAGCGAGATCGCCTACTGCGACAGCTGTGATCTGGCTGCCACCACTGAAAGAGCTGCCTGCGTAGACGACAAGTACGCAGAAGAAGCTCTGCTGGCTATGGAAGAAGTGGCAACCCCCGGAACCAAGGCCATCGAAGAGGTAGCCAAGTTCCTGAATGTGGATATGAAGAAGACTCTGAAGGCTCTTCTGTTTGAAGTGTTCGACCAGGATTACCGTTTCGTTGCTGTATTTATTCGCGGCGACCGGGAACTGAATATGACCAAGCTGGTCAATGCCCTGAACATCCCCGAACATGCCATCCAGTTTGCTGACGAAGTGGCTATGGGTGCCGAAACCGGCTGCGTAGGCGGTTTCACCGGTCCCATGGGACTCCATGACTGCAAGATCCTGGTCGATACCGAAGCTGCTGCTGCTCCCAATCTGGTTGCCGGCGCTAACAAGGTGGATACCCATGTATTAAACGTAAATTACGGCAGAGACTATACTGCAGATATCGTGACCGATCTGAAGCTGATCAAGGCCGGCGACGCCTGTCCCAAGTGCGGTGCCCCTGTTAAGATCACCAGAGGCATCGAAGTCGGTCAGGTATTCAAGCTGGGCACCAAGTACAGCGCAGCTATGGGCGCTTGCTACAAGGATGAAAACATGCAGGAACAGACCATGGTCATGGGCTGCTACGGCATCGGCATCAGCCGGACTCTGGCTGCCATCGTAGAACAGAATCATGACGAAGATGGTATCATCTGGCCCATGGCAGTTGCTCCCTATCATGTGATCGTGACTCTGATCAATAAGGACGACGATGCTCAGGCAAAGCTGGGTGAAGATATCTATCGCCATCTGCGTTCTGCCGGTGTGGAAGTTCTTCTGGATGACCGGAAAGAACGTCCCGGCGTAAAGTTCAAGGATGCTGACCTTCTGGGCATTCCCCTGCGGATCACCGTAGGTAAGAAGGCTGCGGAAGGCGTTGTAGAATACAAGCTGCGTAAGGAAAAGGAATCCTGTGACATGCAGTGGGATGCTGCCGCCGAGGCTGCCATCCGTCTGGTTCGGGAAAGCCTGTAACGAAACGCTGCTTAAGTAAGGGGCAGTGAAATGAAAACTCTGTGGACCCTGTTCCGCGTATTTTTCACAATAGGATTGCTTACTTTTGGCGGGGGCCTGGCTATGGTTCCCGCCATTCGTCGTCAGGCCAAAGAACAGGGCTGGATGACGGAGGAAGAAATGCTGGACTGCATTGCCATCTGCCAATCTTTGCCCGGCATGATCGCCCCCAATATCTGTACCTATATCGGGAATCGGGTAAAGGGGGTCCCCGGAGCCATTGCGGCTACCCTGGGCATCGTTCTTCCTGCGTTTTTATCCATTCTGATCATTCTCATGTTCCTGGGACACATTGAAGATAATCCCTATGTCAAAGGAGCCTTTGTGGGAGTTCAGTCAGCCTCCGTCGGCCTGATCCTTATGACCGTATACCAAATGAGCCGGAACATTATGAAGAACTGGCTTTCCTGGGTTTTGGCCGCAGTATCCTTTGTTCTTGTTGTGGTATTGGGAGTCAATGCGATCCTGAGCATTATCCTTTGCGGATTTGTGGGATGGCTGTCCTGGTATGCCTGCCGAAAGGAGGGGAAAAAATGATCCTCCTTCAGCTTTTCATCGTATTCTTCCGGATCGGATTTTTCTGCTTCGGCGGCGGGTACGCCATGCTGCCGCTGATCTATCAGGGGATCCAGGACTTCGGATTTATGGGTACCGAGGAGTTTGCCCGGCTGGTGGCATTGTCCCAGGTCACTCCTGGTCCCATTGCAGTCAACGCCGCTACCTATGTGGGTTACCAAAGTGCCGGCGTTATGGGTGCTGTTTTCGCCACCATCGGTATGTCCCTGCCTTCCATTATCCTTGTGGTCCTGGTCATGAAATTCATGATGAAGTTCCACGAAAACAAGGGTGTGAAGGCGGTATTCTCCGGGATCCGTCCTGCTACCATCGGTCTTTTGGCTTCTGCCATCATCTTTTTGGCGGAGGGCGCTCTTTTTAAAAGCGGCGGCTTTACGGTTGTGATGCTGCAGGCCCCCGCAGAATATTTTAACCTGATACCTATTTTGTTCTGTGTGGTGGCCGCTTTCCTGAACGGGAAGTTCAAAATGGGACCCATTAAGATCATGTTGATCGCGGGGGTTGCAGGAGCCTTTTTAATCAGGTAAAATACACAAGTAGGAAATATTTTCCCGGCGCTGCCGGGAGATGCAAGAAAATATAACAGGAGGATTCCCTATGATTATCGTAACTTTTGAAATGGAAAACGGCGATGTGATGAAAGCCGAACTGTACCCCGAGATCGCTCCCGAAACCGTAAAGAATTTCGTGGATCTGGTAAAGAAGGGCTTCTATGACGGCCTGATCTTCCACCGCGTTATCCCCGGCTTCATGATCCAGGGCGGCTGCCCCCAGGGTACCGGTACCGGCGGCCCCGGCTACACCATCAAGGGCGAATTCACTTCTAATGGTTTCAAGAATGACCTGGATCACGACAGAGGCGTTCTGTCCATGGCCAGAGCCATGAATCCCAACTCCGCCGGTTCTCAGTTCTTCATCATGGTAGAAAAAGCTCCCCATCTGGACGGCCAGTATGCCGCTTTCGGTAAGGTCATCGAAGGCATGGAAGCCGCCGATAAGATCGTTGCTGTGAAGAGAGACTGGATGGATAAGCCCCTGGAACCCCAGCGCATGAAGAAGGTCACCGTAGAGGAGACCGAAGCATAGTTTTTGATGGAAATTTTCAGAAAAAAAGCGCGAAAAAAGTCTTAGAAACGTTGAAAACCTGACATTCTTGTGGATGTCAGGTTTTTTCATCCCCCATATCTTGGATATAAGGAATCTCAATATGAAGGTTCTGTGAAATATGGCCGATTTACTTGACAGCTTTGTAACATTCCTGTAATATAATAGTGTAATTAGAGCCAATTGTGCATAATCTAGTAATGAAAGTGCAGATTGGTTTTTTCAACTCTGAGAAAAAGGAGGTGAGTTCTTCAGTCCGTTTTTACTGTAACGTGGAAGAATGTAGTTTATGAGTTTTAACAACAACGAAAATCGCAACGTGAATTCTGTAAAAGAAAATATCGCAGCTTTAAAAGATAGAATCCAGACCGGATGGACCAATTTCCGGATGGATAAGTTAAGCCGTTTCAGCAACCGGACATTGGCCGGAATGGGAACCGCGATCATGTGTGTTCTCGTGGTAGGCGGTGTTCTGCTGGCGGTATCTCCCGGACAGGAAGCTGTTCCTGCGGCTCCTGAAGTACCCGCCGTCTCTGCTATAGAAGAAACTGTTACCCCCGAAGAACCTGCAGTGGTCGTTCCCGAGCCGGAAACATCCTGGACCATCTGCATCGGCGGAAACGATGTTCTGTATTTTGAGACCGAGGAAGATGCACAGGCTGTTCTTGATGGCCTTGTAGCATATTATCAGCACGATAACTCTGTAGTAAATCAGGTGATCTATTCCGAGCCTATCAATATCCGTGAAGTAGATGGTGAAGATTACGAATTCCTGAGTGTGGAAGATTCCGTCACCACTTTGGTGACCGGCACCAAGGAACCCAAGACCTATACCGTAGTATCCGGCGACAGCCTGTGGGACATTGCTTATTCCAATAACATGACTTTGGAGGAACTGATCGCTGCAAACCCTGCTCAGGCTGACGGCAATCTCTACATCGGTGAGGTACTGAACCTTTTCGAATGTAAGCCTTATGTAACGGTTACGCTGAACGAAACCATCACCGCTACGGAAAACATCAACTATAGTATTCAGTACGAAGAAACCAGCACCCTGTACAAGGGCCAGTATCAGGTACAGAGTCCCGGTGTATATGGTAAGAAGGAAGTTGTTTCTCAGGTCGTCAGCGAAAACGGAAGAGAAGTTTCCTCCAAGGAACTGTCTTCCGAAGTGATCTCCGAACCTGTGACCCAGATCACTCTGGCAGGTACCAAGTCCCTGTCTACTCTGGTAGGAACCGGAAGCTTCACCGATCCTCTCGGAAACCTGGTAGTAACCTCTTCTTACGGATCCCGAGGCGGCCGCTCCCACACCGGCGTTGATCTGGACGGAAATACCGGTGACCCCATCTACGCAGTAGATGACGGCGTGGTGACCTTTGCCGGTACGAAGGGTGCATACGGCAAGTTGGTAAAGATCTCTCATGGCAACGGCGTGGAAACCTGGTACGGACACTGCAACAAGCTGCATGTTAGCGTTGGCGATGTAGTCTCTAAGGGTGATCGGATCGCAGATGTGGGTAATACCGGAAGATCCTATGGATCCCACCTTCATTTTGAGGTTCGGGTCAATGGTGTCTCCAAGAACCCCATGAACTATCTGTAGGCCGAAAAAACTTTACTAATCATACCAATATAGTATATAATCTTATGGCGGGAACCTTCCCGCCATAATTTGTTGATACGGGGTTTTCCCGCAGCAGCAATTTGCTGTAACCATTCTTTGGAGGATTTATGGCTTTTAAGAGACTTCGCGAAGATATTGATGCGGTACTTGCAAGAGACCCCGCTGCCCGTACAGGCTTTGAGGTCCTTTTGTGTTACCCCGGTGTAACGGCTTTGTGCTGGCACCGAGGCGCTCATTGGCTGTATCGCCATAACATGAAGCTTTTGGCCAGAATCATTTCTCAGCTGGCCCGTTTCTTTACCGGCATCGAGATCCATCCCGGCGCCACCATCGGCCATCGATGTTTCATCGACCATGGCATGGCTGTGGTCATTGGCGAAACTGCAGAGATCGGGGATGATGTTACCATCTACCAGGGCGTTACTTTAGGCGGTACGGGAAAAGATACCGGTAAGCGTCACCCTACCATCGGAAACGGGGTAGTGGTCAGTTCCGGTGCGAGAGTTCTCGGTCCCTTTAAAGTGGGCGACAACTCCAAGATCGGATCCGGTTCCGTCGTTTTGGAAGAAGTTCCTGCCAACTGTACGGTCGTGGGTGTTCCCGGAAAAATCGTTCGCCGGGGCGGCCAAAAGCCCACAGACCTGAACCAAATAGACCTTCCGGACCCTGTTGCAGTGGAACTGGAATGCCTGCGCCGTCGTATTGTTATGCTGGAAAATAAGCTGAGAGAGCAGGAGGGAAAATAGATGAAGATTTATAACACTCTGACCAGAAAAAAAGAAGAATTCGTACCCATTGACGAAAATGAAATTAAGATCTATGTATGCGGCCCCACCGTATATAACTTTTTCCATATCGGCAATGCCCGTCCTTTCGTAGTATTCGATACTCTGCGCAAGTATCTGGAATACCGGGGCAAGAACGTAAAGTTTGTACAGAACTTCACCGACGTTGACGACAAGATTCTGAACAAGGCAAGAGAAGAAGGGATCTCCGCCGGCGAAGTCAGCGAAAAGTACATCGAAGAATATTACAAGGATGCCGCAGCTTTGAATGTAAAGAAGGCCAGCGTACATCCCAAGGTAACCGAAAATATCCAGGAGATCATCGATTTCGTACAGGCTCTCATCGACAAGGGCTTTGCCTACGAATCCGAAGGGGATGTTTACTACGACACCCGGAAGTTTAAGGATTACGGCAAGCTGTCCCGTCAAAATATTGACGACCTGGAGCTGGGTGCCCGGATCGAGATCGGCGAAAAGAAAAAGGATCCTCTGGATTTCGCTCTTTGGAAAGCCCAAAAAACCGAAGACGAACTGGCATGGGATTGCCCCTGGGGCAAAGGCCGTCCCGGCTGGCACATCGAATGTTCCGTTATGTCCACCAAGTATCTGGCGGAAACCATCGACATTCACGCCGGCGGTCAGGACCTGACTTTCCCTCATCATGAAAATGAGATCGCCCAGACCGAAGCCAGAACCGGCAAGCCTTTTGCAAACTATTGGATGCACAATGGCTACATCACCATCGATAACGAAAAGATGTCCAAGTCCAAGGGCAACTTCTTTACCGTTCGGGATATTCTGAAGCAGTATGACGGCGAAGTGATTCGTTTCTTCCTGCTGTCCGGTCACTATCGGAATCCCATCAACTTCAGCCAGGAACTGATGGAACAGGCCAAGAACAGCCTGGGCCGGATGCGGAATGCCAAGTCCAACCTGAAGCACCTCATCGAAAACGGTGCCGGCGAAATGACCGCAGCGGAAGCCGATGCACTGGCTGCTATGGACAAGTATCGTCAGGAATTCATAGCTGCTATGGATGATGATCTGAATACCGCAGATGCCATCAGCGCAGTTTTCGAGCTGATCAAGGATATCAACACCGCTGTTAAGGACGGTGCCAGCAAGGAATTTGCAGAAAAGTGCCTGGCCGCACTGGACGAACTGACCGCCGTTCTCGGACTCCTTCGTGACAGCGAAGAGGAAGACGGCGTGGATGCAGAGATCCTGGCTTTGGTAGAAGAACGGCAGGCTGCCCGGAAGGCCAAGAACTGGGCAAGAGCCGACGAGATCCGGGACATTCTGAAGGCCCAGGGCATCACTCTGGAAGACACTCCTCAGGGCGTAAAGATCAATCGCGCATAGGCCATGAGCATAAGCTCATGGAGTGATGTTTGCCTCTTTGAGGCAAATGATGTGCTGTCGCAGTGATGTACTTGCTGCGCAAGCATGATGTATTCGATACAAGGTATCGAAAGTTAAGGACAAAAAATGCACTCAACTCTGAGTGCATTTTTTTCATTTTCTAAGTTGTTTCATTTTTTCTGCGATCCGCTCCTTGCGGGCAGCTTCCTCATCCGGATCCAGCTCCCAGCTGTCTCCGTTCCGGATCACCACAGAACCCTCTTTTACGCCTTCTGGGAGGCTTTTTAAGGGGATGTTGACCATTTCCTCATTTTCGTCTTCGCAGACGGCCAAATCGGCTTCTATGCGGTCTACAATATATTTCATAGTAAGTTCCTTTCGATTTACTTAATGCAGCCGGCATGGGGTTTATAGCCGCTGTTCAGTGCGGCGTCCAGAGTGCTGAAATAGATCCGGTTTTGCTCTCCGGGCAAAGATCCGCAGGTGCTTGTGTGAAGAACTTTGGAGTTGATGTTGCCCACATAAGCTGCATCCATAGCTTCGGAGGTAAATCCGCCGGAGAGGTCCGGGGTCTCCATTCGCTGGATCCTGTCGCCGTCTGCTGCCAGCAGAATGGTCCCTTCCAGATCCGTTCGGTAAACGGTAATGGCGGCGTCTTCGAAGAGTTCCAGGATCTCGTCATGGGGGTGGCCGTAGTCATTGTCCCGTCCGCAGCTGATGACAGCGATCTCCGGATCTACTTCCGCAAAAAAGACGGGATCCGTGGAGGTGGAAGAACCATGATGGCCTGCGTGAAGAACCTGTGCGCTTACATCTGCACCGCTGGCAAGAATGTCCATTTCTGCGGGAATTTCTGCATCGCCGGTGAAGAGGAAGGAGTTTTCTCCAAAGACCACTTTCAGGGCGATGGAGCTGTCGTTGCAATCGTCATAGGATCTTACGGGCGCTAAGAAGGTGATCTCCGCCGCACCCAAAGAAACCTTGCTTCCGGGTTCGGGAACGGTAAAAGTCATTTCCTGTTCCGCAATGGTGTTCAGCAGATTTTCAAAGGTGGAAGTATCTGCTATAAAGTCGGTCATGTAAAGATCCCGGACTTCCACAGTTTCCAAAATAGCCTGGGCGCAGCCCATATGGTCTGTGTGAGGGTGGGTCAGGACCATAATGTCCAAAGCGTCGATGTTTAATGCCCCAAGGGCGGCTAATACTTTGTCCCTTTGGTCTCTTTCCCCGGTGTCGATGAGCATGGTTTTATCGCCCTGGCGGAGCAGGGTGGAGTCTCCCTGATCCACATCCAGGAAGTAAACTTCCAAAGTTTCTCCGGTGGGGACCTCCTCCGATGTCTCTGTATCGGAACCTTCCGCCTCTATAGGGGGTGCCGGGTTCGAAACATCGGGTTCCTTTGCGGGGGTGGGGGACTGGCCCATACATCCTGTCAGAGGCAGGATGCAGAGGCAAAAAACAAAGAGGAATAAGAGTATTTTTTTCTTCATGGATCGTTCCTTTTTAATAAACCGCCTTCTCCGGAGAAAAGGCGGTTTTGTTGTCAGGGTTCACAGGTTTCCAGATTTAAGTTTGCGTAAGCGTCCATGTGCAGGTCGTCCCGGAATCCTTCTTTATAGCGATAGTAGGCGGCACAGCCGATCATTGCGGCGTTATCCGTGCAGAGAATGGGGGCAGGTCGGAAGAGTTCGATGCCTCTTTTTTTACAGGCTTCTTCCATCATGGAACGGAGCTGGCTGTTTGCTGCTACACCTCCTGCCAAAGCGATTTTTTTCCGTCCGGTCTGCTTCGCAGCCAACATGACCTTGGATACGATAACTTCCATAACCGCTTGCTGGAAGCCTGCCGCTACATCTGCGGCGTTGACTTGGATCCCCCGGTTCTTTTGGTTGCTTAAGTAGTTCAAAACACCGGTTTTGATCCCGCTGAAGCTGAAATCCAAACTGTCCTTTTCCAGGAAGACCCGCTTGAATTCAATGGCATTGGGGTCGCCGTTCTTTGAGGCCTTATCGATCAGGGGACCGCCGGGATATCCTAAGCCCAAAACCCGGGCTACCTTATCAAAGGCTTCCCCTGCGGCATCGTCTCTGGTTTGTCCCAGGATCTCGAATTCGTTATAACCCTTTACATCGATGATGCTGGTGTGTCCGCCGGAGATGACCAGGGCCAGGAAGGGCGGTTCCAGTTCCGGGTGCTGCAGATAGTTTGCGCTGATATGACCGTGCAGGTGGTGGACGCCGGAAATGGGTTTTCCCGTGGTGTAGGATACGGCCTTTGCGGTGGCCAGCCCGATGAGCAATGCACCGATGAGACCGGGCCCTTTTGTCACGCCGATCAGATCAATGTCATCTAAGGTCACATCCGCTTCAGCCAAAGCCTGTTCCAAAACCGAGTTCACATTTTCCAGGTGGTGGCGGGAGGCGATCTCAGGGACTACGCCGCCGAAGACCTGGTGGACCTTGATTTGGGACGATATGATGTTGGACAAGACTTTTCGGCCATCGGCAACCACAGCTACGGAAGTTTCGTCGCAGCTGGACTCGAAGGCCAAAGTCAGGAATTGGTCATTTTTCATGGTCAGTCATTTTCCTCGGCAGCCGCCAGTGCCTGGCGCTCCAGTTCTTCGTCAGTAAGGGGTTCCAGTTCCTCTGCAGAAAAGGCGATGAGAATATTCTTGGCATCTTCCAAAGCGCTTTCGGGAACATAGATGTCAATGGGGAAGGAGAAGTTCTTACCCATAATGATTTCCATAGCGTTGCTTGCGGAGCGGAAATTTCGCAGGCAGGGAATGCCTTCGCCCCGGAGCTTGGACTCCAGAATATCCGCATCCAGAGTGTTTTCCACGGTAGTCAGGTATACGCCGTCACGCCATTCATTTTTAGGGGGCTTGCTCATGAGCATAGGGTTACCTCCGTTTCTTTTATTAAGAATGATCCCGGAGGGAGATACCCTTCGGGATCGATAAACTAACAGGCTTTTGTATCGATTTCTTCGCGGAGCTTCTGCATGAAGTCTTCCAGGCTCATTTCGCCCAGTTCGCCTTCCTTGCTGGAGCGAACGGTCAGAGTGCCGGCTTCCATTTCCTTTTCGCCGATGACGCAAAGGTAGGAGTCTCTCAGGTTTCTGGCTTCTCTGATCTTGTAGCCGATCTTTTCGTTTCTGGTGTCGGTTTCTGCACGGAAGCCTGCGGCTTTCAGCTTCTTCTCTACATCCAGAGCGTAGTCGTTGAACTTTTCGGTAACGGTCAGCAGCTTGACCTGTACGGGGGCCAGCCACAGGGGGAACTTACCGGCAAAGTGTTCGGTCAGGATGCCGATGAAGCGTTCGATGCTGCCGAAGATTACTCTGTGGATCATAACGGGGCGATGCTTTTCGCCGTCGCTGCCGATATAGGTCAGGTCAAAACGCTGGGGCATCTGGAAGTCCAGCTGGATGGTGCCGCACTGCCAGGTTCTGCCGATGCTGTCTTCCAGGTGGAAGTCCAGCTTGGGGCCGTAGAATGCGCCGTCGCCTTCGTTTACGACGTAGCCCATTCCCTTTTCTTCCATAGCTTCCCGCAGAGCGGTGGTAGCGGCATCCCAGTCTTCCTGGCTGCCCATGGAGTTTTCGGGCTTGGTGGACAGTTCTACGTGATACTTAAAGCCGAAGAGCTTATAGACATAGTCGATAAAGTCGATAACGCCGACGATCTCGTCCTTGATCTGTTCGGGGAGCATGAAGATGTGTGCATCGTCCTGGGTAAAGGTCCGAACTCTCATGAGACCGTGAAGGGCACCGGACAGTTCGTGGCGGTGTACCTGACCCAGTTCACCGAGGCGGATGGGGAAGTCACGGTAGCTGTACATCTTTCTCTTGTAGACCAACATGGAGCCGGGGCAGTTCATGGGCTTGATTGCAAAGTCGCCGTCGTCGATCTTGGTGAAGTACATGTTATTTTGATAGTGATCCCAGTGGCCGGAAGTGTGCCACAGGTCTTCGTTCATGATCAGAGGAGTCTTGATTTCCTGGTAGCCTCTTTCAGCATGAGCCTTTCTCCAGAAAGCTTCCAGTTCGTTGCGGATGATCATTCCCTTGGGCATGAAGAAGGGGAAGCCGGGACCTTCGTCCATCAGAGCGAAGAGATCCATTTCCTTGCCGATCCGGCGGTGGTCTCTCTTCTTGGCTTCTTCTATCATGTTCAGGTAATCATCCAGCATGGCCTGGGAGGGGAAGGATGTTCCGTAGATTCTCTGGAGCATCTTGTTCTTTTCGTCGCCTCTCCAATAAGCACCGGCTACGCTGGTGAGCTTAAAGGCTTTGATGGCGGCAGTGGATCCCTTGTGGGGGCCTGCGCACAGGTCGGTGAAATCGCCCTGCTTGTAGAAGGAGATCACGGCATCTTCAGGCAGATCGTTGATCAGTTCTACCTTATAGGGCTCGTCCTTCATCAGTTCCAAAGCTTCTTCCCGGGGCAGCTCGAACCGCTCGATGGGCAGATTGGCCTTGGTGAGCTTTTTCATTTCCTTTTCGATGCTGCGGAGATCCTCTTCTGTGAAGCGGTGTTCCAGATCGATATCATAATAAAAGCCGTTGTCGATGGCGGGACCGATGCCGAACTTGGCTTCGGGGAACAGATGCTTAACAGCCTGTGCCATCAGGTGAGAAGTGGTGTGCCGATATACCCGGCTTTCTTCACTGGCTTCGAATACTTTGAATTCGGGCAGACCTTCGTTTACAGCCTGCAGTTTTTCAGCTTCGCTCATATTTATTCCTCTTCTTTCATGCTTATGAAATAAGCAAAATAGATTTTAACGACAGGATCCCTTATAAACAGGGACATCTCATAAAGCTTACTATAATATTATAAGGGCGATTTGTCAAGGAAACAAGCCTTCCGGCCCGAGAAAAAACGGGGTTTTCGGACAAACAAAAGCCGCCGGTCAAAAGACCGGCGGTAATACACGATTTTCATGATCTTTTGCGGTGCAAAAGATCGAAGGCGGTGTAACCTTCTTAGTTCATCTTGTCTTCTACGTACCGAACGATGTCGCCGATGGTCTGGAACTTTTCAGCATCTTCATCGGGGATCTCGATGTCGAATTCGTCTTCGATGGCCATAATGATTTCTACAGCATCGAGGGAGTCTGCTTCCAGATCCTTCATCAGGTGAGTGTTGATATTGATGATGCTTTCGTCAACGCCCAGCTGTTCGGTGATGATTTCCTTTAACTTATCGAATACCATATGATTTACCTCCAGTGATACACGAAGAACTGCAGGATCTCTCCTGCGCAGCTTCACCCATATTATAGGGGATAGTCACAGAGACTGCAACCTTATTTTGAAAATTTTTATTTGGGGATCAGGCCAGCTCCATCCATCGCTCATAAACCTGTTCCAGCTCCTCTTTTGCGGCCGTAAGTTCCTGGTTTAAAGCCCCCAGCTTTTCGTAGTCGGAAGCATATTCTTCCAGGCACATCAGGCCTTCCAACTCTCCGATTTTTTCTTCCAGTTCGCTGATTCGGGTCTCCGCAGCCTGCTTTTCTCTTTCCCTTTTCCGCTCCTGAGCCTGCTGCTCTTTGGCCAGTCTCCGCTCTTCCATCCGCCGCTGTTTTTCGTCCAGGGCTGTTTGGTCAGGTTCTTTGGCACCGCCGGTCTTTTTGCTCAGGTCTTCCAGATAGCTTTTTCCGGAAGCGATGGATTGTTTTTTCTCTACATAATAGTCATAGCCGCCCAGGTAGGAAGTCAGCCCTTCATCGGTCAGCTCTACGATCCGGGTGGGCAGCTTGTTCAGCAAATATCGGTCATGGGAAATGATGAGGACGGTTCCGGGGAAATCCAGGATCGCATCTTCAAAGGTTTCTTTTGAGGCGATGTCCAAATGGTTGGTAGGTTCGTCCAGAAGGAGCGTGTTCGCCCCGGAGAGCATGAGCTTCAGAAGGGAGAGCCGGGCTTTTTCGCCGCCGGACAGGTCCCGAACCTGCTTGAACACATCGTCGTTGCGGAACTGGAACCGCCCAAGAATGCTTCGGACTTCCCGTTCGGTATAGAGTCGGAACGCATCGTGGACTTCCTGAAGCACGGTGTTGGAATCCGTCAGAAGTTTCTGTTCCTGGTCATAATATCCAAAAGCTACATTGTGACCCTGTCTTACCTTGCCTGCGGAAGGGGGGATCAGACCCATAAGGATCTTCAGGAAGGTAGTCTTTCCCGTTCCGTTGGGGCCTACCATACAGATCCTTTCACCCCGGCGGATCTCCATATTTACATGGCGGAAAAGGACTCTTTCGTCATCGCCTTCCCCGAAACTCTTGTAGAGGTCCATGGTTTCTGCCACCATGTTTCCGCTGGGGAAATCTTCCCGGAAGGTGATCTTCATTTTTCCGCCCTCGGATTCCGGCCGTTCGGATCGTTCCATATTCTCCAGCTTGATCTCTCTGGAGCGGGCACGCTTTGCCAGCTTTTCCGTTCCGTGCTGCTTGAAGCGACGGATCATTTCTTCCTGGCGCTGTATCTCTTTTTGTTCCTTTTCGTAATGCCGCATTGCGGTTTCGAAGAGGCTCTTTTTCTTTTGTACATATTCGGAGTAGTTTCCGTTATAGATCGTGCATTTGTGATTCTCGATCTCAAAGATCCGGTTGACGGTCTGGTCCAAAAAGTACCGGTCATGGGAGATCAGAAGGATCGTTCCTTTATAGCTTCGGAGGTATTGTTCCAGCCATTTCAGGGTCCCGATGTCCAAATGGTTGGTGGGCTCGTCCAAAAGCAGCAAAGAAGGTTTTTGCAAAAGAAGGGCTGCCAGGGCCAGCCGGGTCCGCTCACCGCCGGACAGGACGGAGCATTTCTTCTCGAAGGTTTCCTCCGGGAAAGCCATGCTTGCCAAAACGCCCTCCGCTTCTTTTCGGAAGGAGTAGCCTCCCCGTTTTTTGAATTCCTCAGATAAGCGGTCGTACTGCTCCAGCATGTCGGAGGTCCGTTCCGGATCTGTGCCTTCTGCGATTTTTGCAGAAAGCTGTCCCAACTCCGCTTCCATTTCGATCAGGTCCTGAAATACGGCCATGATCTCTTGATAGACCGTGCGGTCCGACTGGAAGTGATCTCTTTGGCGCAGATAGCCGATGGAGTGCTGGGGGGACATGAAAATCTCACCCTGATCCGGATCGATGCTTCCTGTGAGCATGTTCAGAAGGGTGGTTTTCCCGGCACCATTTTTTCCGACGATGCCGATGCGGTCTCCTTCATTGATGTGGAAGGAGACATTGGTCAATATGGTGTCTGTTCCGTAGGCTTTGCTTAAGCCTGTGGCAGATAAAAGAATCATGAATACCTCGTGTTTTTTTAGTGAATCATATCATTCTATCATTTTTCTTCCGGAGAGTCACGAGAATTTGCTGAAATCCGCTGAGAAGTAAGTTCATCCGGTCTTTCCGGAGGGGAAGAATCCCATAATATATCTTGTGTTTCGGCTTTTGTTGTGCTATGATAAACTGAATATAATGTGTTAAAAAGACAGAAGGAAAAGCTAAAACTGGAGAAGGAAATCAATAGGTGAGACGATGAAAGAGACCCGTAAAATCTCCAATGCCGTCATCCGAAGGTTGCCTCGTTACCGCCGTTATCTCGAAGAACTGATGAAGAATGATGTACAGCGCATTTCTTCCGGTGAGTTCAGCGAAATGATCGGATACACTGCCTCTCAGATCCGGCAGGACCTGAACAATTTCGGTGGATTCGGACAGCAGGGATACGGTTATAACATCCGCAGCCTCTATACCGAGATCAGCGCGATCCTTGGACTGGATCGGGAATATAAAATGATCATTATCGGCAGCGGCAACATTGGACAGGCTCTTGTAAATTATACGAATTATTTCAAGTCCGGATTCCACGTCTGCGGAATGTTCGATGTCAATCCCCGGCTGGTGGGCCTGCGGATCAATGATATCGAGGTTATGGACTGTGAAACTCTCCCTGCATATCTGCAGGAGAATAAAATAGATATTGCCATTATCTGCACACCTAAGAGCGCAGCCCAGGGTGTGGCGGATATCGTGTGCGCCGGAGGTGTCCAGGGCATCTGGAATTTTGCTCCGACGGATATTCGGGTGTCTTCCGGGGTCGTGCTGGAAAATGTACACCTCAGTGAAAGCCTTCATACTTTGGCTTACCACATTAACCATAAAGACGAAGAATAAAAAAAATAACCGCCTCGGGATCGAGGCGGTTATCTTTTTTTAATTCATTATGCTTCTGCGGGAGCATCTACGGGGCAGGCGTTAGCGCAGGAACCGCAATCGATGCAGGTATCAGCGTCGATAACGAACTTGCCGTCGCCTTCGGTGATAGCGTTTACGGGGCATTCGCCAGCGCAAGCACCGCAGCAGATGCAGGCATCACTAATTACATAAGCCATGAGATAATCCTCCTTTGTAATATACGGGGGGATCTAAGATTCCCCAATTTTCTTCAACACCGCTATATTATAACAGAAGTGCTTGAGAATAACAAGTGATTATTATTAAATTTCGCTTTCAAAAAATCCTGAAAACCCTTGCAGTTTGAGGGGTTTAACCATTTCCTTCCGAAAAAGGGGAAGGCTTGTAAAAAGCATCCTGGCATAGTATAATAAAAGGGTTAGTGTGCCCGGTTTGGGCCTGGTTGGAGAAAGGAAAAGAACCTGTGAAAATTTATGCCCTTGTAGGAAAAAGCGGAACCGGAAAAAGTTTTCAGGCAATGAATCTTTGCCGGGAAATGAAGATCGACGGCATCGTGGATGATGGGCTTTTTATCTATGGCGGCGTAGTTGCTGCCGGAATTTCGGCCAAGCGGCAGGATACAAAAGTCGGTGCTATTCGTACTGCTTTATTTACAAAGGAGGAGCATCGCAGTTCCGTAGCGGAAAAGATCCGTCAGGAATCGCCCTCCAGCATCCTCATTCTGGGTACTTCTGACGGTATGGTTGAGAAGATCGCGGAGAGACTGGAACTGCCCCCTATTTCGAAGACCATCTACATTGAGGATATCACCACTGCAAAACAGCGGGAGTTTGCTCAAAAGCAGAGAAACGAAATGGGGAAGCATCTGATCCCTGCTCCCACCTTCCAGATCAAAAGAGATTTCTCCGGCTATTTCCTCGATCCCATGAGAGTCTTCCGGGATATTTCCGGAAAAAACATGGTAGGGGAACGAACCGTTGTCCGTCCTACCTATAGTTATAGAGGACAGTATTTTATTTCTGACAAAGTGATCGGCGATATCGTAGGGCACATCGGATCCAGGATCCCCGGGATCGCCTCTATTCTTCGGGTGTCCACCCAAATGGCCAGCGACGGGATCCGTCTCCGGGTCCTCGTTACCTGTCGATACGGAGCTTCTCTTATCGATGCTGCAAAGCAGCTGCAGACCATCGCCTCCGGCCAGATCGAGGCCATGACAGCTTTCATTGTAAAAGGTATGGATGTGGAGATCCGAAACCTGAAATAAGCCCCTGTCTTGCTGGGAAATTTTGAAAAAACTATTGACACCGAATCGGTCATGTATTAAATTTATTTTAGCACTCGTGTTTGGTGAGTGCTAACAATGGGAATAAAAAGAATATCGCATGCTTCCGCTCTTTTTTTTCGGGCGGAAAGACATGAAAAAGTAAACAGGAGGTACTTGTAATGAATATTAAGCCTTTAGGCGACAGAGTCGTGATCCAGATGGTTGCTGCTGAAGAAAAGACCAAGAGCGGTATCGTTCTCCCCGGTCAGGCTAAGGAACAGCCCCAGATGGCAAAGGTCGTAGCAGTAGGCGACGGCGGCGAAAGCAAGATGGAAGTTAAGGTTGGAGACCTGGTTATCTATTCCAAGTTTGCAGGCACCGAAGTTAAGCTGGATGGCGAAGAATATCTGATCCTTTCTCAGAAGGATGTTTTAGCAATCGTCGGTTAAGAACCGTTTAAGGAGGATTTATCAAAATGGCAAAGAAAGATATGTGCTTTGGCGAAGACGCCAGAAAAAAGCTTTTAAGAGGCGTTGACCAGCTGGCCGACACCGTAAAGATCACTCTGGGCCCCAAGGGCCGGAACGTTCTGCTGGAAAGAAAGTTCGGATCTCCCCTGATCACCAACGACGGTGTTACCATCGCTCGTGAAGTAGAACTGGAAGACGTATTCGAAAACATGGGTGCACAGCTGGTTAAGGAAGTTGCAACCAAGACCAACGACGTAGCCGGTGACGGTACCACCACCGCAACCCTGCTGGCTCAGGCTATCATCCGCGAAGGCGTTAAGAACCTGGCTGCAGGTGCAAACCCCATGGTACTGAGAAGAGGTATCCAGGGTGCTGTAGAAGTTGCTGTTGAACAGATCAAGAGCATCGCTATCCCTGTACAGAGCAAGGAAAAGATCGCACAGGTTGCTTCCATTTCCGCTAACGACGAAGCTATCGGCGAACTGATCGCTGAAGCTATGGAAAAGGTTGGCACCGACGGCGTTATCACCGTAGAAGAATCCAAGTCCATGAAGACCGAACTGGATGTAGTAGAAGGTATGCAGTTTGACAGAGGTTACCTGTCCGCTTACATGGTAAACGATACCGAAAAGATGGAAGCTGTTCTGAATAACCCCTACATCCTGATCACCGATAAGAAGATCACTAACATTCAGGAAATCCTGCCCGTTCTGGAACAGATCGTTGGCCAGGGCAGAAAGCTGCTGATCATCGCAGAAGACGTAGAAGGCGAAGCACTGGCAACTCTCGTAGTCAACAAGCTGAGAGGCACCTTCGAATGCGTAGCTGTTAAGGCTCCCGGCTTTGGCGACAGAAGAAAGGCCATGCTGGCTGACATCGCTGCACTGACCGGCGGTCAGGTCATCTCCGAAGAACTGGGCTACGACCTGAAGGAAGCTACTCTGGAAATGCTGGGTACCGCAGGTACCGTTAAGGTCAACAAGGAAGCTACCGTTATCGTAGAAGGCGCTGGCAAGCAGGAAGACATCGAAGCACGGATCACCCAGATCAAGGCTCAGATGGAAGAAACCACTTCCGAATACGACAAGGAAAAGCTCCAGGAAAGACTGGCAAAGCTGGCTGGCGGCGTAGCCGTTATCAAGGTTGGTGCTGCTACCGAAACCGAAATGAAGGAAAGCAAGCTCCGCATCGAAGACGCTCTGAATGCTACCAGAGCAGCTGTTGAAGAAGGTATCGTAGCCGGCGGCGGCGTTGCCCTCATCAACATCATGGCTCCCGTTAAGAAGTATGTTGACAGCCTGTCCGGCGACATGAAGACCGGCGCAGCCATCATCCTGAAGGCTCTGCAGGAACCCGTTCGTCAGATCGCTATCAACGCTGGCTTCGAAGGCTCCGTAATCGTAGAACAGGTTAAGGCAAAGAAGGCCGGCATCGGCTTCAATGCTGCAACTGAAAAGTTTGTAAACATGGTAGACGCCGGTATCGTTGACCCCGCAAAGGTTACCCGTTCCGCTCTGGAAAATGCAGCTTCCGTTTCCGCAATGCTGCTGACCACCGAAGCTGCCATCGCAGACTTCCCCGAAGAACCTGCTCCCATGATGCCTCCCGGAGGCGGTCACGGCCACCCCGACATGCGCGGCATGATGTAGTTTCTTCTCCTCGATCACTCTAAGAAAATAGAAAAGGCCCTTCCCAAAAAGGAGGGGCCTTTTTGTGTCCCTGAGCCGAAGGTTGGTTCGGAGTGCTGAAATATAGGGAAAAATGCCTGATATATAAGTAATTTCAACATTTAATGTGATAGATTATCTATGGCGAAAAAGAAAGAATAGGCTTGCTTTGGAGGTATTTTATGATATACTGATTGTGTGTGGGTTACAAAAAAATCACCAAACCCACAGAAAGGGAATTAAGGCCAAAATGGACAGTTCCATTCAAACATTGCTGGAAGAAGAGCAAAAACGGGAAGACGCCCGGATGCAGGTGACTTTGAAGCACCTGGCCGCTGGCGTTATTTTTGTAGACAGAAAAGCGGTCTACATTGATGATACCGTGGAAATCGGACCTGGTACCACTATTTGGCCCGGCGCAATTCTCGAAGGCAAAACCGTGATCGGTAAAGACTGCGTGATCGGTCCCGGGTGCAGGATCCGCGACAGCATCATCGAGGATGGTGCGGATCTCCAAAATGCGGTAGTGCTGGAAAGTTCCGTAGGCAAGGGTACGAAAGTCGGCCCCTTCGCTTACCTGCGGCCCGGCAGCAAAGTCGGCGCAAACGCCAAGGTAGGGGATTTCGTGGAAATCAAAAACTCTACTTTGGGCGACGGTTCCAAGGCTTCTCATCTCACCTATATCGGAGACTCTGATGTAGGCGAAAATGTAAACCTGGGCTGCGGCGTTGTCTTTGTCAACTATGACGGCAGCAAAAAGTACCGTTCTACTGTAGGCGATGGTGCTTTTGTAGGCTGCAATGTAAATCTGGTCTCTCCCGTAAATGTAGGCGAAGGTGCCTATGTTGCGGCGGGAACCACCGTAACGGAAGACGTTCCCCCCGGCGCACTTTGCGTAGGCCGTCAAAAACAAAAACACGTAGACGGCTGGGTTGAAAAGCGGGGAATCCTGAAGAAGAAAAAATAAAAGGAAGGCCCGCCTTTCCGAAAAAAATCACCAAAGACGTAACAATGGAGGAAGTAAAAAATGAGAAACGGTGTTTTTTCAGACTACAAGATCTTTACTGGCAATTCCAACCCTGTTCTGGCAAGCGAAATCGCATCCATCCTGGGCAAGCCTCTGGGAAAGAGCACAGTAAATCAGTTCAGCGACGGTGAAACCTCCGTCAGCATTTGGGAAACTGTTCGTGGTCTGGATGTTTACCTTGTTCAGTCTACCTGTCAGCCCACCAACGATTCTCTGATGGAACTGCTGATCATGATCGATTCTATGAAGAGAGCTTCTGCCGGCCGGATCAACGCCGTGATCCCCTATTATGGATATGCCCGTCAGGATCGGAAGGCTAAGGCCAGAGATCCCATCACAGCCAAACTGGTTGCAGATCTGCTGACCGCAGCCGGTGCTGACCGTGTTCTGACTATGGATCTCCATGCTGCTCAAATCCAGGGTTACTTTGATATTCCCGTAGATCATCTGAAGGGAACTCCTATCCTCGTAAAGTACTTTAAGGACCTGGCTATTGAGGATCTGGTAGTTGTTTCCCCCGACCACGGCAGTGTAGTTCGGGCCAGAGACATTGCAACTCCTTTGGATGCTCCTATCGCCATCGTTGACAAGCGCCGTCCCAAGGCAAATGTTTCCGAAGTTATGAATGTTATCGGCGATGTAAACGGCAAGAATGTACTGCTGGTAGACGATATGATCGACACCGCCGGTACCATTACCCAGGCTGCAAATGCTCTGAAGAAGCTGGGTGCAAAGAAGATCTACGCCTGCGCAACTCACCCCGTTCTGTCCGGTCCCGCTATCCAGCGGATCCAGGATTCCGCCATCGACGAGCTGGTTCTTCTGAACACCATTCCTCTGTCCGCAGACAAGCAGATCGATAAGATCAAGCAGCTGTCCGTTGCTCCTCTGTTCGCAGAAGCAATGATGCGCATTTTCAACAACCAGTCTGTAAGCAGACTGTTCGATCAGGAAAAATAAACTATGTACATAATCGCAGGGCTGGGAAATCCGGGGCGGAAGTACGAAGGAACCAAACACAATATTGGTTTCATTACGGTAGACGCCCTGGCTGACCGGCACGGTATTCAAATCAATAAAATCAAACACAAGGCTTTGGTCGGGGAGGGTTTTATCTCCGGCCAAAAAGTCTTGCTGGTAAAGCCTCAGACTTACATGAACCTTTCGGGTCAAAGCATCCGGGAGGTTATGGCTTATTATAAGGAAGATCCTGAGAACCTGTTAGTGATTTATGACGATGTGGATCTGTCCATGGGGCGGCTCCGGTTCCGAAAGGGAGGAAGTGCCGGCACCCACAATGGTATGCGTTCCATCATTTACGATCTGCAGCAGGATAATTTCCCCAGACTTCGCATCGGCATCGGCGGCGAGGTGAAGGGTGAGCTGGCTTCCTATGTGCTGGGCGGATTTCATGGTTCCGATAAGGAGCTGATGGAAGAGGCTGTAAAGAAAGCTGCTGATGGTGTGGAATGTTTCCTTTCCGAAGGAATAGATAAGGCCATGAATCAGTATAATACCAGCGAGAAGAAGAAAAAGAAGAAAGAAAAAGAAGAAGGAGATCAGGAAACCGATGAGTAAAATTCGGGCTCCCCTGGAATTTCAGCCGCTTCGGAATGCTGCGGTCTCTGCCCGGGGAACAGTGAATGTATCGGGAATATCTGAAAGCCGAGTAGCGCCGGTAGCGGCGCTTCTTTTTGACTTGCTGAAAAAACAGTGCCTGATCGTTACTTCCAATTATGAAAAAGCGAAAAAACTGGCGGGAGATCTTTCCTTTTTTGCGGAAGCTCCCGTTTATTGTTTGCCTGAGGAAGATTCCCTTCGGATCCATTACGATGCGAAAAGCAGAGACGGTCTTCAGAAACGGCTGGCCGTTATGGAAGCATTGGTTTCCGGAAAACCCTGTATCGTGGTACTTCCTGCTTCCGCTGCGGTAAAACCTTTGTCGCCTCCTGCACTGTTCCGGGAGCGGCAGATTTTGCTGCAGGCCGGTGAGGAAGTGGATTTGGAGGAATTAAAACAGAAACTGGTGCTGTTTGGCTATGAGCGCATGTCTGTAGCGGAATCTCCCGGTCAGTTTGCTTTGCGGGGCGGCATCCTGGATGTCTATCCCCCCGGAGCCCCAAGTCCTCTCCGTGTGGAATTTTTTGATACGGAAGTGGACTCCGTCCGAACCTACCATCCGGAGACCCAAAGATCTTTGGAAATGCTGGATGAGGCGGTGATCTATCCCGCATCTCCTTTCCTTATCGAAAGTGAGGAGTCTGCGGAACAGGCTGCGGACAGGATCCGAAAGACCTATAAGGATTTTGCCAAAAAACTTTCCGATGAGACCAGGGAGCGGGCGGAAAACCGCCGGGATCAGCTGTTGGAAGCTCTTGAGACCCGCAGCAACCTTCCTCTTTTGGAAAATTACATCCATTACTTTTATGAAGAACCCTCCTTCCTTTGGGATTACATGGAGAAGGATGGCTTTGTCATGGTAGATGATCCGGACCGGGTCCGGGAACTTTTGGAACTGCGGGATAAAGAAGGCGCCGAAGACTTTAAGGCCCTGATGGAACGGGGCGAGGCGGCTCCTGCAGATGCAGATCTCTTCCTGACGGAACGGCATCTTTCCGGTATTTACCGGGGACGCCGTGCCTTTGTCTTTACCCCTTTCCAAAAACAGATCCGGGGGATCTCTTCTTTGGATTCCAGCATTCATATCGTTTCCAAGCAGCCGCCGGTATTCAATGGCCGGATGGACTTTCTGGAAACGGAGCTGAAGCGGTATGTAAAGCTTCGGTACCGGATCCTTTTGGTTTGCTCTACGGAAGAGCGGCGGGAAAATCTGCAGAACTTCATCGATCGCTGCGATCTTACCGGACGGGTATTTGCGGATACCGGCAATTTGACCGGCGGTATGGAATTCCCGGATGAAAAACTGGTGATCCTGAGCGATAAAGATATCTTTGTCACCACCAAGCGCAAGAGAACCAAGTCCTCCCGGGAGGGCGCACCCATTAAAGCCTTTACGGATATCCGAAAGGGTGACTTTGTGGTCCACGAAAGCCACGGCATCGGGAAATTTGAAGGGGTGGAACAGCTGACGGTTCAGGGGATCCGCAGCGATTACCTGAAAGTTCGTTACGCCGGGGAAGATATGCTTTACATTCCCGTGGACCAAATGGATCTGATCCAAAAGTATGTAGGTGCGGAGGGCATTGCCCCCAGGATCAATAAATTGTCCGGCGGCGAGTGGAAAAAGACCCGCGCGAAAACCAAGGCTGCCATCAAGGATATGGCGGCGGAATTGCTGGCTCTTTCTGCAGCCCGAAAGATGGAGGTGGGTTATGCCTTCCCTTCGGATAGTCTGTGGCAGAAAGAATTTGAAGATCTCTTCCCCTACGAAGAGACCGATGACCAGCTACGCTGCGTGCAGGAGATCAAGCGGGACATGGAAAAGGCTTACCCCATGGACCGGCTTCTTTGCGGCGATGTGGGCTATGGCAAAACGGAAGTTGCTGCCCGGGCTATTTTTAAATGTTTGGCGGAAGGAAAGCAGGCGGCTTTGTTGGTTCCCACTACACTTCTTGCCAACCAGCATTACTATACATTTAAAGAACGGCTGAAGGATTTTCCCTTTCACGTGGAACTCCTTTGCCGGTTCCGCACGGATAAACAGCAGGATGCCATTATCGAAAAGCTGAACAAGGGCGAAGTGGATCTGGTGGTGGGCACCCATCGGCTTTTGTCGAAGGATGTCAAATTCAAGGATTTGGGCCTTCTTGTCATCGACGAGGAACAGCGCTTTGGCGTCCAGCATAAAGAGTCCATCAAACAGCTTCGAAAGAGTGTGGATGTCCTGTCTTTATCGGCAACACCCATCCCCAGAACTCTTCACATGTCTCTTATCGGGATCCGGGATATGAGTCTGATCGAGGAGCCTCCCGAAGAGCGATATCCGGTGCAGACCTATGTTATGGAGCAGGATGATGCTATGATGGCGGAAGCCATTCGCCGGGAACTGGATCGGGGCGGTCAGGTTTATGTGATCTACAATCGGGTCCGGGGGATCCAGAAGATCGCGGCCCATATCCGGGAAATGATCCCCGAAGCCTCCGTTGTTACGGCCCATGGCCAAATGAACGAAAAGACTTTGGAAGACATTATGGTGGACTTCGTACACAACGAGTACAACGTGCTGGTCGCCACCACCATTATTGAATCCGGCATCGATATTCCCAACGTAAATACCCTGATCATTCTGGAAGCGGATCACTTCGGACTTTCCCAGCTTTATCAGCTTCGGGGAAGAGTAGGGCGGTCCAACCGCATGGCCTACGCCTATTTGCTGTACCAAAGAAATAAGATCCTATCGGAAACGGCGGAAAAACGTCTGCGGGCCATTCGGGAGTTTACCGAATTCGGCTCCGGTTTTCGGATCGCTATGCGGGATCTGGAGATCCGGGGTGCAGGCAACCTTCTGGGGACCGAACAGTCCGGTCACATGATGCAGGTAGGGTATGAACTCTACTGCAAGATGGTAGACGATGCTGTTAAAGAGCTTTCCGGTGAACCGGTACGGGAAGAGGGCCCTGAGACTTCCATCGAAATGGATGTGGAAGCCTACCTGCCGGAAGAGTACATCGGGGATGAGTTTCAGAAGCTGGATATGTATAAGAAGATCGCCTCTATTCGTTCCCAGGAAGATTGGGAAGAGGTCATGGACGAACTGATGGACCGGTTCGGAACCCCTCCCAGAGCGGCGGAAAATCTGACAAGGGTAGCGCTGATCCGCGCCCTTGCGGAAAAGGCGGGCATTTCCCGGATCCACAGAGAACAGGGAAAGACCATTTACGACTTCCAGCATCCTTCGGTCCTTACTGCACCCAAGGCCATGGAGATGGTTTCTATTTACGGGAATCGCCTCATGATCTATGCGGGAAGCAACCCGTACATGAAGTGTTCCGGAGAAGATCGTCACCGGCTGAAGGATACCCTGGAATTTTTGACAAACTTTTTGAAGTAGTGTATACTATTATAATCATTATGAAAAACAGCCGATTTTCGGCTGCACAAAGGAGAAACTATGAAACGGGTATTGGCTTTAATTTTAGTGCTGCTTCTGGTCGTTGGCATGACCGCCTGCGGCGAAGGTAAAAACGATGATGTTTATGCCAAGATCGGAGAACAGACCATCAGCATGCAGGAGTTTGAAGACTATCGTCTCCTCATGATGAACAGCTACGACTTCTACTATTTTGATTACTATTTCGGCATCGACCTGAGTGACGACTCGGAAGAGAATCAGGTAAATATCAACGGCTACAAGAGAGCAAAGCTCCAGGAACTGGTCAACCTGCATGTTTTGGAAAATTACTATGCAGGAAAGATGGACGAGATCCGTCCCGATGATTATGATGCACAGTACCAGAAAGCCCTGGATTCCTGGCACGAAAACTTCGACTACATGGCTTTCCCCATGAGAGAAGATTATCCGGACTCCATGCTGGAACTGTACTTCAACGGTCAGTTTACCCAGGCTGCCATTTACGATGAACTGGCTGCTGCAAAGCCCGGTTTCGATATCGAATGCCAGGCTTACTACGAAGAAAATAAGGAAGCTTTCGTTCTCGGCGAACGCCGGGCCAGCCACATTCAGCTGGACGACGAAGCTACCGCCAAAAAGGTAAAGGCTAAGCTGGATGCCGGTGCAGACTTTGCAGAAATGGCTGCAGAATATTCCGTTGACGAAGCCACCAAGAACAATGGCGGCGACATCGGTTACTTCAAGAGCGGTGACACCGTTCCCGAATTTGAAGAGGCTGCATTCTCTCTGGAAGCAGGCGAGATCTGCGAACCCGTAAAGAGCTCCTTCGGTTGGCACATCATCATGGTTACCGACGTTCGGGAATACACTCCCTATGAAGAGGCTCTGCCTCAGATCCGTCAGGCACTGCTCTACGATTCCTACACCGACAAGATGGAAAAGCTGTCCAAGGAAATGGGCGTTGAAATTCTGAAGGAATTCAAATAAGGAGGGCGAAATATGGCTTTCTTGGATAAAGTTACAGATCTGACCCGGGCCGCTGCAAAGAAGTCCGGTGAAATGGTAGAGGCCGGCAAGGTTGCTGTTGAGATCAGCAAGCTGCGCTCTGAAATCAAGGATATTCACATTGAGATCGGCAAGGTCGTCTGCAGGCTGAACAATGCCGGGATCTCGTTAAATCCGGAACTTCGCTACATGTGCGAGGAAGTGGAAGAAAAGCTGAGAGCTATCGAAGCTTTGGAAGCGGAAAAAGAAATGGAAAAATAAAAAGAAAAGGCCTCCGATTTGGAGGCCTTACTTTATTCGGTAAACTTTCGGATGGCATCCCGCAGGTTTCCTACGGGGATCAGTTCAATATCTTTTGCAATGTCGGCTGATTTGACGGCATTTTTTACAGGAAGGAAGATCCTGGTGAATCCCATTCTTACGGCTTCCCGGATGATCTTATCGCTGTTTCGGACAGAGCGAAGTTCTCCGGTCAGACCGATCTCGCCGATGGCAAGAGTTCTTGCGCAGCTTCCGATGCCCTTGTAGGCGGAGTAGATGGCCAGTGCAGCCGCCAGGTCCGTGGAGGTTCCCTCAGGGCGAAGGCCTCCTACGATGTTGACGTAAACGTCCTGGCCTTGTAAAGAGATCCCGGCCTTTCGTTCCAGAACGGCTAAGATCATGTTCAGCCGGGTGGCGTCGATGCCTAAGCTGGTTCTTCTGGGGAATCCTGCATTGGAGGGAGCGGTCAATGCCTGGATCTCCAAAAGCAGGGGACGGGTCCCTTCATAAACGGCGGTGGCCATGGCACCCTCTGCACCGTCTTCCAGCCCTTCCAAAAAGCTTCCGGACAGGTTTTCCACTTCCAGGAGACCGTCCTCCGCCATTTCGAAGGCGCCGATCTCGCTGGTGGTTCCGAAGCGGTTTTTATAGGATCGCAGGATCCGCAGTTCCTGATTTCGCTCGCCGGTGAAATTCAGGACGCAGTCTACTAAATGTTCGATGATCTTGGGGCCGGCCAAATCGCCGCTTTTCGTCACGTGGGCAACGATAAAGACGGGGATATCCAATCCCTTTCCGGCTCTCATAAGAAGGTTGGCGCAGGCCCGGACCTGGGACACGCTTCCCGGGGCAGATTCCAGCTCACCGGAGTACATGGTTTGGATAGAGTCGATAATGAGGAAGGCCGGCTTCAGCTGCTCCACAGCGTCCATGACTTCTTCCATATTGGTTTCGGCTAAAAGGAAAAGTTCCTCCACACCGTCCTTGCAGACCCGGTCAGCCCGAAGCTTGATCTGTTCCTCCGACTCTTCTCCGGAGACATAGAGAACTCTGCCGATGGTTTTTGCGATTTTCGCAGCTGCCTGGATGATCAGGGTGGATTTCCCGATTCCCGGTTCTCCGGAGATCAATGTCAGGGATCCTTGCACCAAACCGCCGCCCAGTACCCGATTCAGTTCGTTGATCCCGGTGTCCAATCGAATATGTTCGCCGGAGCGGACGTCCTTTAAGGGCATTGCCTTGGCTTTCTTTTCCGGACTTCTCCGACGGGCATCGGATTCTTTCACAGGAAGAACTTTCTCTTCCACAAAGGTATTCCATGCTCCGCAGATGCACTGTCCCATCCATTTGGGGCTTTCGTAGCCGCATTCCTGGCATACAAATATAGTTTTTCCGGCCTTGGCCATGATGTTCTCCTTTATCTTTTTCCATGTTCGTTTCATTTATGGTATACTAATTTAAATCCCAATGCAAGAAGAAAGGATCTTTTGGATATGATAATTGTAGCAGCAACCAACAACCGTCACAAGCTGGAAGAGATCGGTGCCATTACCGCTTCTTTTGATATGGAGCTTTTGTCCCGGAAAGAGGCCGGTGCCGATGGCTTTGAAATTGAAGAGGATGGAACCACCTTTGAGGAGAACTCGCTGAAGAAGGCAAAGACCATTATGGAAGTTTCCGGAAAGCCTTCCCTTGCGGATGATTCCGGCCTTGCGGTGGATTTCCTCGATGGCGCTCCCGGAGTGTATTCCGCCCGCTTTGCCGGAGAGGATGGCAATGATGCCAAAAACAATGCAAAGCTTTTGGATCTGATGAAGGATGTTCCGGAAGAACAGCGGGGTGCTGCTTTTGTTTCCGTCATTACATTGGTGTTCCCCGACGGCGAAACATTGGTCGCCAGGGGCGAGTGCCGGGGTCGGATCCTGTATGAACTGCAGGGGGAAAATGGGTTTGGGTATGATCCCCTCTTCGTTCCTGAAGGCTTTGATAAGAGCTTTGGGGAATTGTCTGCGGAGGAAAAGAACCGGATCAGCCACCGGGCCAGGGCACTTGTGGAACTGGAAAGGCAGTTGAAAGAAAGGCTTGGAAAAGAAACAGATCGTTAGGCTGATAAGAGAAACTGTGAAACGAATGTGGGACCCGTATTATCAGGGGGCTGCGGCAGAACTTGCTTTCTGCTTCCTCCTGTCTATGGTTCCCATTTTTATTTTGCTTGGATGGATCCTGAAATTTTTCTCTCTTTCCGTTGGTATCCTTCGGGAGATCCTTTTGGATTATGTTCCTGCAGAACTGGCAAACGGTTTGGCGGATTACCTTCACTATACGCCTGCGCCTGCCTCTTTGCCCTTGAACCTTATCTTTCTGGTGGTGGCGCTTTGGGCGGCCTCCCGGGGGATCTATTCTTTGATCCGCATTTCCAATTACGCTTATACCGGCAGCGGTACCGGCCAGGGTTTTCTCCGGGAGAGGCTCCGGGCCATGTGGTCCGTTCTTCTTTTGGTGTTTATCCTCGTGCCCTGCCTGCTGATCCTGGCTTATGGAGACCTCATCTCCCAGGCTCTTTTCGGGCTGATCGAGCCTGCGGGCAATTTTGCAGGACTTCTGTGGAATATGTTTCGTTGGCCTTTGGGGCTTTTGATTTATTTTCTCGTGCTGAACAGTATCTATTACATTCTTCCCACGAAGAAACTTGCCTTTAAAAAATACATCCCGGGAAGCCTGGTGGCTTCGGCCGGGATGTTGGTTGGTACGTGGATCTATTCTTTTTTCGCTTACCGGGTAGGAAACTATGACTTTCTGTACGGGAGCCTCGCTTCTGTAGCCGGTTTGCTTTTTTGGTTCTTATTCCTTGGATACGTACTGATCCTTGGGATCGTTTTGAATTCCGCTTATCTTGATCTTACTTGCAGAAGAAGTTTACAGCGATAACATCTGCAGTGAAGATGGCGTTCTTAACAGCGTCATGGTCAACGGCATTGTCCAGCTCGATAAGGGTGTATGCATAATCGCCCTTGCTCTTGTTGATCATGTTGTCGATGTTTGCGCCTACTTCTGCCAGGTGGCTGGTGATCATGTTTACCATACCGGGAACGTTCTTGTGGAGGATACCTACGCGAACTGCCTTGGTGATGGGACCCATGCCGCAGCTGGGGAAGTTTACGGAATTGGTGATGTTGCCGTTTTCCAGGTAATCCATGATTTCCTTAACTGCCATTCTTGCGCAGTTTTCTTCGGATTCTTCCGTGGATGCACCCAGATGGGGAGTGGCGATAACACCCTTCTTGCCCTTGACCTTGTCATTGGGGAAGTCGGTGATGTAGTGCTTCAGGTGACCGGCTTCCAGTGCAGCGATCACAGCACCTTCTTCTACGATTTTATCTCTTGCGAAGTTCAGCAGGCAAGCGCCGTCCTTCATCAGAGCCACCTTACCGGCATTGATCATGTTCTTGGTAGCGTCCATTGCGGGAACGTGGATGGTAACGAAATCGCACTTGGGCAGCAGCTTATCCATATCATCAACCAGTTCAACATGGTTGGACAGAGCGTGTGCACTGTGGATGGACATGTAGGGGTCATAACCGATTACGTTCATGCCCAGGCTTTCGGCTGCGTTGGCAACCAGAACGCCGATGGCACCCAGACCGATAACGCCTAAAGTCTGTCCCTGAATTTCGTGGCCGGCAAACTGGCTCTTACCCTTTTCAACAGCCTTGCTGATGTCTTCGGTCAGACCGTCTACCCAGTCCATAGCGGCGGGCAGGTTTCTGGAACCCATGAGCAGAGCGCCCAGAACCAGTTCCTTTACTGCGTTTGCGTTGGCGCCGGGGGTGTTGAAAACAACGATACCGGCTTCTGCGCACTTGTCCAGAGGAATATTGTTAACACCTGCACCTGCGCGGGCAATTGCCTTCAGGTTCTGGGAGAATTCCATGGAATGCATATCCTGGCTCCGAACCAGAATGCCTTCTGCTTCGTTTGCATCTTCGGTGATGGCATAGTTCTCTGTCAAAAGGGCCAATCCCTTGGGGGAGATCTTATTCAGTGTAGCGATTTTAAACATTTTTATTCTCCTTAAGCGTTATGCTTATGCGTTTTCTTTTTCGAAACGGTGCATGAAGTCGATGAGCTTATCAACGCCGGATTCGGGCATTGCGTTGTAGATGCTTGCTCTCATGCCGCCTACGCTTCTGTGTCCGCCCAGGTTTACCAGACCTTCGGCCTTGGCGTCTGCTACGAACTTCTTATCCAGAGTTTCGTCGCCGGTTACGAAAACGACGTTCATCAGGGAACGGTCTTCCTTAACTACGGGGCAGCGGAACATCTTGCTTTCGTCGATGGCGTCGTACAGCTTTGCAGCCTTTCTCTTGTTGATCTCTTCCATAGCCTTCAGGCCGCCCAGGTTCTTGAGCCACTTGAAGGTCAGGCCGGCAATGTAGATGCCGAATGTGGGAGGAGTGTTGTACATGGAACCGTTGTCAGCCTGGGTCTTGTAGTCAAGCATGGTAGGGCAGTTGGGACCGGCATGGCCGATGAGGTCTTCCCGGATGATGGCCAGGGTTACGCCTGCGGGACCGATGTTCTTCTGTGCACCGGCGGTGATGAGGCCGAACTTGGTTACGTCAACTTCTTCGGACAGGATGCAGGAAGACATGTCGGTTACCAGGGGAACGTCACCGGTTTCGGGCAGCCAGTTGTAGTGAGTGCCGTAGATGGTGTTGTTCAGGGTAATGTAGAAATAGTCAGCATCCTTGGAATAGGTTGCGGGATCGGGCTTGGGAATGTAGGTGAAGATATCGGCTTCGGAGCTGGCCAGAATGTTTACAGTACCGAACTTCTTTGCTTCGGATGCTGCCTTCTTTGCCCAGGTACCGGTTACAATGAAGTCTGCCTTCTTGGAGTTCCGGAACAGATTCAGGGGAATCTGTGCGAACTGCATGCTTTCGCCGCCCTGCAGGAAGAGAACCTTGTAGTTGTCGGGAATGTTCATCAGGTCTCTCAGATCCTGTTCGGCGGTATCGATAATATTTTGATAGTCCTTAGATCGATGGCTCATTTCCATTACAGACATGCCGCTGCCGTTGCAGTTCAGCATATCTCTGGCTGCCTGTTCCATAACTTCTACGGGAAGAATGGAGGGACCTGCGGAAAAGTTGATTACTCGTTCATTAAAGCTCATATTCATACGCCTCCTAAGCATTAAATATACTCATCAGTATATCACAATTCAGATGGAAGTTTAAAGTCCTTTTAGTGATAATTTTAACGATTTTTGAAGGTTTTTTTGGTTTCGTGATACAGTTTGGTGTATTTCGGAACCGGCGGTTTTAAACGCTGTATTTTTCAAGAATCGTTTCTTCTACATATTCGTTTTTGATTTTCCCGAGAGCGAGAAAATGCTCTTCTTTTGTGTGGGCGGCAAAGGCTTCTTCATCGTTCCATTTCTCCAGAAGAAAGATCCGGTCATCGCCTTCCAACGGAATATGGTATTCGTAGGCGACATTTCCTTCTTCTGCTCTGGACTTTTCGGCCATCTGCAGTTCACGCACTTTTGCGAGAAAAGAATCTCTCATGCCGGGTTTGGTAATGTAGGTCACATTCAATACAAGCATGGCATTCTCCTTTTTGTGTCTGTTCAGCCATGAAAATCTGCGTTTTCGAGGCTTTTACCTGATTATACTCCTTCCTCTTTTTTTTGCAAGGAAGATTCGGATTTTTACCATTTTTTTCACGGAAACTCCATTTGCGGAACTTATGACAATATGCTACAATATTCTATTATGAAATGCGATCATCAACGGAGGCTGTTATGAAATATTTGATTATCGTGCCTGACGGCGCTGCAGACGAACCCATCGAAGCGCTGGGAGGAAAAACTCCTCTGGAGGCTGCAAATATACCGAATATCGATAAGCTTGGAAGCCGGGGTGTTGTGGGGAATGTTTCCACTGTGCCTGAAGGGATGTCCCCCGGAAGCGATGTGGCGAACCTTTCTGTTATGGGTTATGACCCTGCCCGCTATCACACCGGACGGTCCCCCCTGGAAGCTGCCAGCATCGGCATCGATCTTGCGGACACGGATGTGGCTATGCGCTGCAACCTGATCACTCTTTCCGGCGAAGGTGCCTATGAGGATCTGATCATTCAGGACCACAGTTCCGGCGACATCACTACGGAAGAAGCGGACATTTTGGTGCAGGCTCTCAACGAAAAGTTTGCCACGGATAAGATCCACCTCTACACCGGAACCAGCTACCGCCACGCTCTCATCATCAAGGAAGGAGAGACTCACTATGATCTGACTCCTCCTCACGATGTGCTGGGACAGCGGGCCGGGGACAATCTCCCCAAGGGCGAAGGCGCAGAATTTTTGGAAAAGATGATGCGGGAAAGCTATGAGATCCTTTCTCAGCATCCTGTAAATAAGGACCGGATCGCCAGAGGTCTGAACCCTGCCAACTCCATGTGGGTTTGGGGTCTTGGAAAGAAGCCCAGCCTGAGTTCCTTCTCTGAAAAGTACGGTCTGAGCGGTGCTGCCATCTCCGCCGTTGACCTGATCAAGGGCATCGGCATTTGTGCCGGTCTGGATGCCATTGAAGTTCCCGGTGCCACCGGAACTCTTACCAGCAATTTTGCCGGCAAGGCAGAAGCTGCCATCAAAGCATTTTCCGAAGGAAAAGATTTCATCTATCTTCATATGGAAGCTCCCGATGAGTGTTCCCATCAGGGTGAGTTGGAAGGCAAGATCCAGTCCATGGAACTGATCGATGAAAAGATCGTGGGACCTGTTATTTCCTGGCTGGAAAATTCCGGTGAGGATTACAAGGTTCTGGTTCTGCCGGATCATCCCACACCTTTACGGATCCGGACTCATTCCGGAGCGCCGGTTCCCTTCCTCCTGTACGACAGTACTGCTCTTCAGGAAGAAGACAGCGCCAGAACCTTCTGCGAGAAGGTCGGTGCAGCCGGTCCCGTTTTTGGATCCGGGTGGGAATTAGCCGATCACTTTTTTAAGAACTAAGAAAAGAGCTTTTGGATGAAGAAAATAGTCACAGTACTTTTGATGCTGGTTCTGTTCTTTGGATTTGTTCCGGAGGAACCGGTATTTGCAGCAGATGAGCCCTCAAATATTGTGGGTGCCGGTGCCATCCTGATCGATGCCACCACAGGCGAAGTCCTGTATGAAAAGAACGCTCATACGCAGATGTATCCCGCCAGCTGCACAAAGATCCTGACCGGGATCCTGGCCATTGAAAATTTAGATCTTTCCGCACCTGCGGTCATTGATGCCGAAGCGTCCTTCACGGAAGGCAGCCGGGTCTACCTTTTGGAGGGCGAAGAAATCACCGTAGAAGAAGTTCTTTACGCATTGTTTTTGGAGTCTGCCAATGATGCAGCCATCTGCCTTGCGAAGATGATCTCCGGAAGCGTAGAGGAATTTGCAGTTCTGATGAACCAGAAGGCCAGGGAACTCGGGGCTTTGAACAGCAACTTTGTAACCCCCAACGGACTTCCCAACGACGATCATAAAACCACGGCTTACGATTTGGCCATGATCGCCAAGTATGCCATGCAGAATGAAACCTTCCGGAAATTCTGCTCTACATATCAGTACACGATCCCTGCCACCAACCTGCAGGATACCCGATACCTCTATAACACCAATCGCCTGCTGTACGATACCCAGCACAAGGTTACTGTCAATGGCGAGGTTCGGCCCTGTAAGTATGAAGGGATCACCGGGATCAAGACCGGTTATACCAATGCCGCCGGAAACTGCCTGGTAGCCGGTGCACAAAGAGAAGGTACGGAACTTATTGCCGTTACTCTCCATTCCAACTATGAAAATGGAGATCCCAATGCGGCTCCCCGCAGCCAGTATGCGGACTGCATCTCCATGCTGGACTGGGGTTTTGCACATTATAAGACCGTTCAGGTGACCATGGCCGGTGAAAGTGCCGGAACCTTTGCGGTCCTCAAGGGCGATAAGGAACAGCTGTCTGTTCGGATGAACGAAGCCGTTTATGCCACGGTTCCCGTGGAAGGCGGTGAGGCTCTTGTAAAGAAAGAGATCGACCTTCCTTTGGAAATGGAAGCCCCCATTGCTGCGGGACAGGTCGTGGGAACCATGACCATCTACGTGGGCAATGATGTGATCGGAACCTATGATTTGACTTCCACCGGATCTTCCGAACTGGTTGGCTTTGCGGCCATGGTGGACAAGGTCTCCGAAAAATCCGTTAAGGAGATCGTGCTGAAGATCGTCAAAATCGTGGTGCTTGTCTTTGTGATCCTGGTGGCACTCCTGTTTATTTGGGTCTTGTACAAGCGGCACCAAATCAAAAAACGGAAGCTGCGCCGGCAGATGCTTCGGGAACAGGAGCGGTTAGCCAGAGAGCGGGCGGAAAGAGCCCGGATGCAGACCTGGACCACCTGGGATGAAGATTTCCGGGATTCCCGTCACTAAAAGTTAATGATATCCGTCCCGGTTGGGGCGGATATTCTGTCATAATAGGGTGATAAAATGAACGATCCGTTTCTGGATATGAAAGAGCAGCTTTTTGCAATGCAGGATCCGGGATACAAGGCTTTTCATGAAAAGCTGATCCCTACGGTGGACCCCTCCCGGGTCATTGGGGTACGGACCCCTGCGCTCCGGAAATTTGCCCGGGAATTTGCAAAGGATCCTCGAAAGGACGCTTTTCTGAAGGATCTTCCCCATACCTATCATGAAGAGGATAATCTTCACGGTTTCCTCATTGAAAAGATCCGGGATTTTGATTCTGTAACAGAGGCTCTGGATCGGTTTTTGCCTTACGTGGACAACTGGGCTACCTGTGATATGCTGTCTCCGAAGATCCTGAAGACGGACTTGCCCCGGCTTTATGAAAAGATCCTGGAGTGGATCCGGTCGGAACATGTTTATATGGTCCGCTTTGGGTTGAAAATGCTCATGGATCACTTTCTGGACGACGCCTTTTCTCCGGAAACCCTTGCCGCCGCGGCTTCGGTTCACTCGGAAGAATATTACCTGAAAATGATGGTGGCCTGGTATTTCAGCACCGCTTTGGCCAAACAGTATGAGGCGACTCTGCCTTACATTACGGAGAATCGTTTGGAGCCCTGGGTCCACAATAAGACCATTCAAAAGGCCGTGGAGAGTTACCGCATCCGCCCGGAACAAAAGGAGTTTCTGAAAACCTTTCGTATCCGGAAAACCCGATAAAAATACGCTCATGTCTAAAAAAGATGCCTCCTGCATATCCTGTAAGCAAAAGGATAAGGGAGGCTTTTCTTTTGGTGAAAATAAAAGAGTGGGCATCCACCGGCTTTATTTTAACATCGGCTGCAGGAACCTTGCTTCACTTCATCTATGACTGGTTTGGTGACGTTCCCCTTGTCATGGTCTTTGGAGCGGTAAATGAGAGCCCCTGGGAGCATTTGAAACTTTTGTTTTGGCCTGTTTTGATTTTTTCGTTGATCGAAAAACTTGCAGCGGGTCATGCCCGGCGAGGGTTTTTCTTTTCCCGGATCCTTGGGGCATGTTTGGGAATGGCGTTTATCTTAGTGGTGTTTTACACCTACAGCGGGATCCTTGGACGTTATTTGGTGGCGGTGGATATCAGCCTGTTTTATGGAGCTGTGGCACTGACCTATCTGTTCAGTACCCTTTCCCTGAAGAGGGATCGCTTCAGCCAGCCGGTTTTTCAGTTGGCTGTTTTTCCCCTGACCCTTTTTCTGATTTACATCTTTGTTTATTTCACATTTTCCCCGCCGGTTCTTCCTTTGTTTGCGGTGCCTGCCATGAGCTGCTGCAGCTTTTTCTAATACAAATACCTGTTGCAAATTCGCTTCGCCCGGGGTTATACTATCCCGGGTGATATTTTGAAAAAGATTGCAGCATTTTGCAAGAAGGAGACCGTGTTTGTTATCGCTGCCGCTGCGGCGATTTTATCCATGTTTCTGGTTCCTCCTTCCAAAGAGTATCTGGGATATCTGAACGAGTCGGTTTTGGCTCTTTTGTTTTGCCTCATGGCTGTAGTGGCAGGTTTTCGCCGCTCCGGAGCTTTTGAGCTGCTTTCCCGTACCCTGATCGCAAAAACCGGGAACTTCCGGGCACTTGCATTTGTCTTGGTGCTGCTTTGCTTCTTTTCTTCCATGGCGTTGACCAACGATGTGGCTTTGATCACTTTTGTTCCTCTTACCATTGGTATCTTTGCCGGCTGTGATAAGGAAAATATGCTGATCCTGATCGTGGCATTGGAAACCGTTGCTGCCAACCTTGGCAGTTTGGTCACCCCCATCGGCAACCCCCAAAATCTGTTTATTTACGACCATTATCATATGCATATCGGGGACTTCTTCAGAGTCACGCTGCCCCTGGGCGGGATCTCTCTCGTGATCGTTCTTCTTCTTTTGCTTCTGGTAAAAAAGGATCCGCTGGATATTCCCGGCGGCTGGTCGCCTTTAAAGATCCGGAAGAAAGAATGCCTCCTTCACGGGATCTTATTCCTTTTTTGCATCCTGACTGTTCTTCGGGTGGTGGATCATCGGATCTGTTTGGCTGTGGTCCTGGTTTGTCTTCTTCTTTTCGATCGAAAGATTTTCCCCCGGGTAGACTATTTCCTGCTTTTGACCTTTGTTGCCTTTTTTATTTTTGTGGGCAACCTCTCCCAGGCTCCTGCGGTGAGTGACTTTTTATCCGGACTTCTGGAAGGCCGTACCATGCTTGTATCCGCACTGGTCTCCCAGGGGATCAGCAACGTTCCCTCTGCGGTGCTTCTGTCCACCTTTACGGAAGACGTGAAGGGCCTTCTTTTAGGGGTGAATATCGGCGGCCTGGGAACTTTAGTGGCATCTTTGGCCAGCCTGATCTCCTATAAGTTTTACAGTACCCATGCCCATGCGAGACCGGGACGGTATTTGGCCATTTTCAGTGCTGTCAATTTCCCGCTTTTGGCAGTCTTGCTGATCATTTGCAATTTCTTGACTGGATGGATGTAGCGGGGGTATAATTCCCTTATAAATGCAGGAGGTTTCCCATGTCTAAAATCTATACTTCCATCGATCAGCTGATCGGAAAAACACCTCTTTTGGAACTCAGCAATTTTGAAAAAGAGTTTGGTTTGAAGGCAAAGCTTTTAGCCAAGCTGGAATATTTTAATCCCGCCGGTTCTGCTAAGGACCGGGTAGCAAAAGTCATGATCGACGAGGCGGAGGCCGCAGGTCTTTTGACGCCCGAATCTGTGATCATCGAACCTACTTCCGGAAATACCGGGATCGGGCTGGCTGCAGTGGCTGCCTCCCGAGGGTATCGGACTATTATCATTATGCCGGATACCATGTCTATGGAGAGGCGGCTTTTGATGAAGGCCTACGGTGCGGAACTGATCCTTACCGACGGTGCTTTGGGAATGGCCGGATCCATTGCGAAGGCGGAAGAATTGGCCAGGGAGATCCCCGGTGCTTTTATTCCCGGACAGTTTGTTAATCCCAACAACCCCAAAGCCCATTTCGAGACCACCGGTCCTGAGATCTGGGAAGACACGGATGGGGAAGTGGATATTTTTGTAGCCGGTGTGGGTACCGGCGGAACCATTACCGGAACCGGCCGGTATTTGAAGAGTAAGAAACCCAATGTGAAAGTGATCGCCATGGAGCCTGCCGGTTCCCCCGTTTTGTCCGGCGGAGAGGCCGGACCTCACGGCCTGCAGGGCATCGGCGCCGGTTTTGTGCCGGAGATCCTGGATACCGCAGTGTACGATGAAGTGATCACCATCACAGAAGAAGAAGCTTACGCTATGGGTGCACGGCTGGGCAAGATCGAAGGATTTCTTGGCGGGATCTCTTCCGGTGCCGCCCTTGCCGCAGCGGTTCGGGTCGCAAAGAGAGAGGAAAACGAAGGGAAAACCATTGTTGTCCTCCTTCCTGATACCGGTGACCGTTATCTGTCCACCCCTATGTTTGCATAAAAGGAAAAGCCCTGCACCAGTGCAGGGCTTTTTTATATACTTTTTCGGATGGTTGGATTTTACCAAATGGTCCAGCCGCCGTCGATCACCAGGGTATGACCGGTAACCATAGAGGCTTCGTTGGAAGCAAGATAAGCGAAGGCGGAACCGATTTCGCTGGGATCTACAACACGGCCAACGGGGATCATGCCCAGAACCATTTTGCTGTATTCGGGATCTTCGAGACGGGAACGGGTGATCTCGGTCAGGGCAAAGGTAGGTGCTACTACATTTACGGTGATGCCGAATTTGGCCCAGTCGAAAGCCAAAGCACGGGCCAGGGACTGGATGCCGCCCTTGGTTGCGCAGTAAGGCTGCTGGTTTTCACGGGCAACGATACCGGCCTGGCTGCCGGTGAAAATGATACGGCCAAAGCCCTGTTCCTTCATGATGGGCATTACTGCCTGAGCAGCGAAGAATCCGCCCTTAATGTTCACAGAGAAGTGGGCATCCCAAATTTCAGGGGTGACATTCTCAGCGGGCATGGGTTTGTTCATGCCTGCGTTGTTTGCGAGAATGTCGATGCGGCCGAACTTGGCTTTTACTTCGTTTACTGTGGCCAGGATGGCATCCTGATCGGTAACATCCATGGCAAGCGGATAGCATTCGGCACCGGCTTCCATGCAAAGAGCCTTGGTTTTTTCAAGATCAACACCGGGACGATCGGTGGGGACAACCGTGGCACCCTGCTTTGCAAAGGCAACGCAAATGGCCTGTCCAAGACCTGCAGCGGCACCGGTAACGATTGCGACTCTTCCAGTCAGTTCAAACATTTTGAATCCTCCTCGATTAGTGAATAGTATAAAATGGGGGTTCCCCCTGGTTGTAACAAAATTATTTCATCAGCTGTTTGATAGCCTTGTTCAGTTCATTGATGGATTCCATATCGCCGGTTTTGACCGCATCCACAATACAGTGATCGATATGGTCATGATGCATCCGTACATTCGGGTATTCGGAAAGGGTTCTCTTTATGTAAACTCCTCCGTTTTTATTTGTGGATCCTTGCGGAGATATAGCCGGGGACCTCGTCTTTTTTGATCCCCAAAGCGGCGGCCAGCTCGTTGAAGAGGAGGTCTTCCGCCTTTTTCATGAATTTGGCATCGGTTTGGCCAAATTTTTTCTTTTGCTGTTCCAGGTATTGTTTTTTCATGTAAATGGACATGGAAAGCTCGATCAGATCCGCACAGTCGTGGGAGGTAAAGGCCGCCTCATAATGGGCTTTCAGATCCTGCATGTTGCTGCTGTGGTACACTTCGGCCTGGATCGTAGGGATCCGGTCAATGAGTTCATTCGCTTTTTCTTTTGAAATGATGGGACGCATGAAAACTTTGGTGTCCACAGGGGTGTAGATGAAACCGTCCTGGTTCACGGGTGCAAGAACATAGTATTCGACTTTTTCTTTGTCGGCAGGAATAAAATCCGGTACAGTAACATCGACGATTCTGCATACGCCCGTGTTGCCGTAAACTACCATGTCATCGATTTGATATCGGCGTTCCATTTTTCTCCTCCAAAAAAAGTGTACAGAATCCCTTAAAAACAGGGATTTCATGGTCGTATTATAGCATATTTTGGAGGTTGATGTAAGTACAAATTTGCGGGAGGCTGAGACGAAAAAAGAAAGCCCCCGGGAAATTCGCTCCTGAGGGCTGTTTTGATTATTTCTTTGAGCGGAACAGCATGGTTTCCTGGTAAATGTGTTCCTGTTCTTCAATGGTGAGGTAGTACAGATTGGAAAGGGTCTTTTCAATGAGGGGTTCTTTCGGCGGCTGGAAGGGTTTATCGAAATTGAAGATCTCGGAATAAGAAGATCCCAGGGCTTCAATGATTTTGCTGAGGGTTTTCAGGGTGATGTTGCTTTCTCCCCGTTCGATTTTACCCAAATGGGACGGGTTGATCCCGGAAAGAAGTGCAATCTCCTCGATACTGCTCTTTTTATTGACCCTGCATATTCGGAGTCTTTCTCCTAATTGCTTCTGAAAATCCATCTGCATGTCCTCCATGTTGATTCAATCTTAAGTGATTTTCCAAGGACTTTCAAAGCATCATAATGCCTTAATATCTCAGTGTATATATTGCCTTTGTTTTGTGGTTTTATTTCAACAAGAAGAAAAAAAGCTGCAGTTTATTACTGCAGCTTTCGGTAGATTTTACAGGGTTTTAGGACGCGGGTTATCGGGTAGAATTCTGCATTTGCTGCCGATTGGTTTCCACCAGTTTGTTGACCGCAGCCATTTTTTGAATGATGTTTTTGACGATTTCGTCCAGCTCGTTTCCTTCGGCATAATCCGCGGGAGCGATAAAGTCCACCCGGTGATCCCGAAGCAATTCGGTGACGGTTTCCTTGCGCTGATCTCTGTAGACGGCGATGGATTGGCCGCCGTTGACTTTCACCAGCTTCATGCAGGGAACATCCGTCATTCCGTCTCCAATGTAGATCATGTTCCGGAACGGAACAGGCCGGTCATCGTTGGGTACGAAACGATTAAGATTTACATCGTCTGTAATATCGGTAACACCCTTATTGATCCGGAAAAGGAATTGGGTTTTGGTGGTGTAGTTTACTGCTGTTTTGGGCCAGTCTGCTACTCCGTTTTCGTCATAGTGGAATTCGCAGGCGTAAACCTCCTTGAATTTATCACAGATAGGACACCCTTCGATGATCTCCTTCAGCCCGGAGGAAATGATATAATGTTCGATCTCTACGCCGTTTTCTTCGCCGAACTGGCGGATCCTGTCAAACCAGGACTCCACGCCGTTAAAAAATTCTACGCTTTCACCCAGGCGTACGAAATTATCCCGCTTTAAGGGAAGCATTTTCGCTTTGGATTTGCGGACCATCAGGTACATATAGGCCAAAATGGAATCCATTTTTTCGGCTTTTGCCAGTTTGCCGGTTTCGGACCAGAACTCTTCTGCGGAAAGACCTAAACTGGGAATAAAGGCATACTCCTGCATGTCCTTTGTGCAGAGGGTTTTATCAAAATCATACAAAATGGCGACCACCGGATTCTTGACAGCCATAGCGTCCTCCTGTTCGTGTTTTTTCGACTTCATCATACCACAGAACCGGGTCTTTTTCAACGGAGGGCCGCCGCACAGATCCTAAAAGTTATCATATATTGACTTATAGCAGAAGCGCCGCCTGTAACCGGTCGGCGCTTCCCTGCTTTCGGACCTGATGGTGTGAAGATTGAGGTGATACGGATGAATGGATCTGTTTTTTTAAATGAACTGCGGCGGGGGCAGGCTGCCCGGGTTTTGGGGCTGTCGGTTTCCGGCCCTATGCGCCGTCGGCTGCAGGATATGGGCCTGACGGAGGGTACTTTGATTTTTTGTGTGCAGGAAAGTCCCCTGGGAGATCCTCGGGCTTTTCGGATCCGGGGGGCTGTGGTAGCTCTTCGGGGAGAGGATGCCGCGAAGGTTTTGGTGGAACCCTATGTGTGATCCTGTCATTGCCCTTGCGGGGAATCCCAATGTGGGGAAGAGTACGATTTTTAACGGTTTGACGGGTCTTCGGCAGCATACGGGAAACTGGGCGGGAAAAACCGTGACCAATGCCAGCGGAAGTTTTTCCTATAAGGGACAGGTCATTACTTTAGCGGACATTCCCGGCTGCTACTCCCTCTTTTCCGATGCGGCGGAAGAGGGGACCGCAGCAGCGTTTCTTCGTTCTGACGATTGCGGCGGGGTCGTGGTGGTTTGCGATGCATCCTGTTTGGAGAGAAACCTGATCCTGGTCCTTCAGGTATTGGAACTCACTTCCAATGTGGTGGTTTGCGTAAACCTTCTGGACGAAGCCCGGAGGAAGAAGATCCGGGTGGACCTGTCGCTTTTGCAGGAATTATTGGGCGTCCCGGTAGTCGGAACAGAGGCGACACGGGGGAGAGGTCTCCGGGAGCTGAAAGATGCCTTGCTGCAGATGCAGGAAAACTGCTCCCGGAAATGGTCGGACAGGAGCTTTTTAGAAGCAGCCGAAGAGGTGCGGTTTTCGGAACTGGTTGGTCGGGCGGAAAAGATCGCTGCGCAAACGGTGACTTGCCTTGCGGGAAGGGAAGGGGCGGATCGGGACCTTCGGATCGATCGCATCCTTACGGGAAAGGTCACGGCGTTCCCCATTATGTTTCTTCTTCTCGCGGGGATCTTTTGGATCACCATCGTGGGGGCAAATTACCCGTCCACTGTTTTGAACAGTGCTTTGTTTTGGGTGCAGGACCGGCTTTTGGCGGCAGCTTTGGGGGCCGGTTGGCCCGTTCCCCTGTGTGAGTTTCTTATTCTTGGGGGATACCGGGTGGTGGCCTGGGTGATCTCCGTCATGCTTCCTCCCATGGCGATTTTCTTTCCGCTCTTTACCATCCTGGAGGATCTGGGATATCTTCCCCGGATCGCATTTAATCTGGATCGGCTCTTTCAAAAGTGCCGGGCCTGCGGAAAGCAAGCGCTGACTATGTGCATGGGCTTTGGCTGCAATGCTGTGGGCGTCATGGGCTGCCGGATCATCGACTCTCCCCGGGAACGGCTGATCGCCATATTGACCAACGCCTTTGTTCCCTGCAACGGTCGGTACCCGGCACTGGTGGCGATCCTTTCCATGTTCTTCGCCGGCTCCTTTTTCGGGATTGCGGGGGGCTTTTTTTCCGCCTTGCTCTTAGCGGGCCTGATCGTTTTGGGGATCCTGATGACCCTTCTGGCTTCCTGGCTGCTTTCCCGAACCATTCTGCGGGGCGTGCCTTCCTCCTTTACGCTGGAACTGCCGCCCTATCGGAAGCCCCAGATCGGAAAGATCATTCTTCGATCTGTTTTGGATCGAACCATGTTTGTGTTGGGAAGAGCGGCAATGGTTGCTGCCCCTGCAGGGCTTTTGATCTGGGTCCTTGCCAATATTCATGTAGAGGGTGTAAGTCTTTTGGCTCATGGGGCGGCTTTTCTGGATCCTTTTGCCTCCGTTCTTGGGCTGGATGGCATGATCCTGATGGCCTTCCTGTTGGGGATCCCTGCCAATGAGATCGTTCTTCCGATTTTGATCATGGCGTATATGGCCCAGGGGAATCTTGTGGGCTTTGAGGATCTGCGTTTTCTGCATCAGCTTTTGGTGGATAATGGATGGACCTGGACCACTGCAGTCAGCTTTCTCCTGTTCTCCCTGATGCATTGGCCCTGCTCCACTACACTTCTGACGATCCGCAAAGAGACCGGGGGCTGGAAGTGGGCTGCTGCAGCCTTTCTGCTGCCCACGGCCATGGGTTTGCTGGCCTGTTTTCTTTTTACTTCCGCAGCGGGCCTCTTTGTGTAGAGTTTGGTCTCCGGATACGTGGGAAGAATGTTGCAAACTATGATTGACTTTTACCGTGAGTGTCCTGTATAATAGACAGGAAAATCGCTTCCCGGCAGCTTCGTTCGGCTCGGTTCGGGTCCCGCGCAATAAGAATCTGTGAACCTCGTCAGGTCCGGAAGGAAGCAGCGATAAACGGAGCCCCTTATGTGCCGCGGATTCGCCTGTTCCTGTCGGCGGAGCTGCCCGGGAGCGATTTTCCTTTTATCCTGTAAAGTTGTTTTCCGCGGAGGAATTATGTATCAGGCACTGTACCGTACCTTCCGTCCCGACACCTTTGAAAGTGTCCTTGGACAGGAACACATCATTCGCATATTGAAGAACCAAATCAACACCGGTTCTACGGGACATGCCTATCTGTTCTGCGGAACCAGAGGAACGGGTAAGACCACCATGGCCAGAATTCTGGCAAAGGGGGTAAACTGTACCGGTCCCAAGGGCGCAAGACCCTGCGGGGAATGTGAAAACTGCCGGGCCATTCGCGATGGCGTCTTCATGGATGTCATTGAGATCGACGCCGCCTCCAACAACAGCGTGGATAACATCAGAGAACTTCGGGAGAGCGTAAAGTATCCTCCCGTTACCGGAAGATATAAAGTCTACATCGTGGACGAAGTGCACATGCTGACCCCCGGTGCATTCAATGCCCTTTTGAAAACTCTGGAAGAGCCTCCCCAGAATGTTATGTTCATCCTGGCTACCACAGAGCCCCAAAAACTTCCCGCTACGATCCTTTCCCGCTGCCTCCGTCTGGATTTCCGCCGGGTGCCTGAGAGCATTATGCGCGAAGGATTCCGCCGGATCTGCGGAGAACTGGGAGTGAAGATCAGCGAAGGTGCCTTAGGTCTGATTGCGGCCAATGCGGACGGTTCCGTTCGTGACGGCCTTTCTTTGCTGGACCAGTGTCTGGCTGCCGGGGATAAAGAGATCGCCCGGGCGGATATTCTGTCCATCTTAGGAACTTCCGGTGAAGAGGTCTTTATGGAAATGACCGCCCATGTTTCTGCCGGCCAGACCGCAGAAGCCCTTTTGCTTCTGAACCGGATCCTGGATGACGGCAAGGATGTGCGGCAGTTTATGAGAGACTGGGTAAGCCATTACCGGAGTCTGCTCATGGCCAAGTTTGTAAAATCTCCGGAAGATATCCTCAACATGTCTCCGGAAAATATAGAAAGAGTTCAGGCCCAGGCCCAGGAATTGTCCCTGGCGGAACTGAACCGCTGCATTCGGGAATTGTCCAAAACGATCTCCGAGGCAAAGTGGTCCGCCCGTCCCCGGGTTTTGCTGGAACTCACCATTGTGGAATTGTCCGCGGGGATCCCTGCGGAACCTGTGAGAACAGAGGCTCCCCGACCTGCGGCAGCTCCCGTACAGAGACCTGCTCCGGCTCCGGCAGCAGCACCTGCTCCCGCACCGGTGGCTCCCGCGCCTGCACCCCGGGCACAAAAGCCTGCGGAAGGACCCTCTTCGGAAGAATTGGCGCCCCTTTGGGAAAATGTTCTCAATGACGAACAGGCCCAGGGAAGCATCCAGCTTCTTCGGGGGATCACCTGTCTGAAGAAGATGGACGAAAAGGTCTTTATGGTGGAACTCTCCAGCGGCAATATGGAATTTTTCCTGCAAAGCAATGCCAAGGGACTTGAGACCATTATGCAAAAGTACACAGGCCGCACTTTGCGGATGGAATATACGATCACGCCGGGTTCCGGTGACCCGTTCCAGGGTCTGGAAGAGGCGGAACAGCAAGCATTTGATGATTTTTAGGAGGAATAAAAAATGGGCAGAGGAATGAGAGCCGGTAAGAAACCCAGCATGGGCGGCGGCGGTGGCAGCATGCAGAAGCAGATCCAGCAGGTTCAGCAGATGCAGAGACAGATGGAAGCCATCCAGGCTGAACTGGAACAGAAGGAAATTTCCGCAACCGCAGGCGGCGGCGCTGTAAGCGTGACCGTAAACGGTAAGAAGGAACTGACCGCTGTGGAGATCAAGCCTGAAGTAGTGGATCCCGATGATGTAGAAATGCTCCAGGATCTGATCATGGCAGCAGCCAACGAAGCTCTTCGTCAGATGGAAGAACTGAGCCAGTCTGAAATGAGCAAGGTCACCGGAGGCCTGAATATCCCCGGTCTGTAGGAATATGAAACATTATGCAAAGCCCCTGGCCAATCTCATTGGCCAGCTTTCCAGGCTCCCCGGTATCGGCGGAAAGAGCGCCCAGCGCCTGGCTTTTCACATCCTTTCCATGGATGAACAGGAAGCCTTCGCCATTGCCGATGCCATCCTGGATGCAAAAAAGAATATGAAATACTGTTCGGTCTGCGGCAATCTGACGGATGTGGATCCCTGCGGGATCTGCTCGGACAGCAGCCGGGACGAAAAGGTGATCTGCGTGGTGGAAGGTCCCCGGGATGTGACTGCAATGGAACGGATCCGGGAGTTCAAGGGTCTTTACCATGTTCTTCACGGTGCCATTTCTCCCATGGACGGTGTAGGTCCGGAGGACATCAACCTGAAGTCCCTGATCCTTCGCCTTCAGCAAAACGATGTGGAGGAAGTGATCCTGGCCACCAATCCCAATATCGAAGGGGAAGCCACGGCGATGTATATTGCCCGGCTCATTAAGCCCTCCGGGATCAAAGTTTCCCGGATCGCCCACGGACTTCCTGTAGGCGGCGACCTGGATTATGCGGATGAAGTGACCTTATCCAAGGCCATGGAAGGGCGCAGAGAACTTTAACTTGTTTGCTCCGAAGCAAAAGCCTTTGTCTATATTGACTTTTGCTCCGAAACATGACATAATTTATAACAACAATTTTTGCGGAGGAAGTTACTATGGAACACATTAAGACCATCGAAACTCGCAATCTGTGTGACAGCGCAAAGAACGGCGGCTGCGGCGAATGCCAGACCTCTTGCCAGTCCGCTTGCAAGACCAGCTGCGGTATCGCAAACCAGTACTGCGAAAACACTAAGGAAAGCAAGTAATTGCAGACGCAAAAATGCCGCCGTTTCGGGCGGCATTTTTATTGCGGATGCCAAAGGAGATCGTTTATGGTACATCAATATAAATTGGGCGGCTACAATATCGTATTGGATATTTGTTCCGGTGCTATCCATGTAGTGGATGATCTGGCCTATGATATCGTCTCTGTTTTTGAGGCGAAGGACCGGGATGCCGTTCTTTTGGAAATGAAAGAAAAGCACAGCGACAAGAACCTTTCTGACGAGGAGCTTGGCCGCTGCTATGACCAGGTCGCCGGACTGAAGGAGCAGGGAAAGCTGTTTTCTCCCGACACCTTCGAATCCATGGCCGGTGCTTTAAAAGAAAAGACCGCAGGAGTCGTAAAGGCTCTCTGCCTGCATATATCTCACACCTGCAATCTGAACTGCTCCTATTGCTTCGCCAGCCAGGGCAACTACCACGGCGAGCGGGCGGTTATGAGCTTTGAAGTAGGGAAGCAGGCTTTGGATTACCTCATCGCAAATTCCGGCACCAGAAAAAATCTGGAAGTGGACTTTTTCGGCGGGGAACCCCTGATGAATTTCCAGGTGGTAAAAGACCTGGTAGCCTATGCCCGGGAAGTGGAAAAGGAGCACGGAAAGAACTTCCGCTTTACTCTGACCACCAACGGACTGCTTATCGATGACGATGTGATCGAATTTGCCAACAAGGAAATGAGCAACGTAGTTCTCAGCCTGGATGGCCGCAAGGAGATCCATGACCGTTTCCGCGTGGACTATGCCGGCAACGGAAGTTGGGAAAAGATCGTTCCCAAGTTCCAAAAGCTTGTAGAGGCCCGGGGCGGAAAGAACTATTACATGCGGGGTACCTTTACTCACGCAAATCCGGATTTCCTGGCAGACATTCAGCAGATGCTGGATCTGGGCTTCCGCGAACTGAGCATGGAACCCGTAGTCTGTGCAAAGGGCGATCCTTCCGAACTGACGGAAGAGGATAAGGCCATCGTGCTGGATCAGTACGAAAAGCTGGCTGAACTCATGTTGGAAAGAGACAAGGAAGGCAAACCCTTCACCTTCTATCATTACATGATCGACCTTACCGGCGGTCCCTGCATTTATAAGAGAATTTCCGGCTGCGGTTCCGGTACGGAATACATGGCCGTTACGCCCTGGGGTGACCTGTACCCCTGTCACCAGTTTGTGGGCGAAGAAAAGTTTAAGCTGGGCGATGTTTGGAACGGTGTGACAAAACCCGAGATCCAGGACGAATTTATGGGCTGCAATGTTTATGCCCGTAAGGAATGCCACGACTGCTGGGCCCGTCTTTACTGTTCCGGCGGCTGTGCTGCTAACGCCTACCATTCCACCGGTTCCATCAAGGGCGTTTACGAATATGGCTGCGACCTGTTCCGGAAGAGAATGGAATGCGCCATTATGGTCGCTATCGCAAGAGCATTTGGAGATAACAAGTAATGAAAACTCCCATTTTGGATTTTGCGAAAACCTATGACGAAAAAGAACCTTTGCGGCTCCATGTCCCCGGTCATAAGGGGAAGGGGCCTCTTGGCTCTGAGGGCATTGATCTGACGGAGATCGATGGGGCAGACAGCCTTTACGATGCGGAGGGCATCATCCGGGAGAGCGAGAAGAATGCAGGAAGCCTGTTCGGTGCGGAGACTTTCTTCTCTGCAGAAGGATCTTCCCTTTGCATTCGGGCCATGCTTTATTTGGCAGTTCTCTATGCCCGGTCCCAGGGAAAGAAGCCTGTGATCGCTGCCGGTCGGAATGCCCATAAAACCTTTCTCAGCGGGGCGGCTCTTTTGGATTTTGAACTGCAGTGGATCTATCCCCGGACGATGGACTCCTATCTGTCCTGTTTGGTGGATGGGGAAACCATTGAAGCGTTTTTCGCCTCTGCGGAAGAAATGCCTACGGCGGTTTACCTCACCAGCCCCGACTATTTGGGAAATACCGTGGATCTGGCTGCCATTTCGGAAGTGTGTCATCGTCATGGCGTTCTTCTCATTGTGGACAATGCTCACGGTTCATACCTGAAATTCCTGCCGGAGTCCCGCCATCCTATGGATCTGGGTGCAGACCTTTGCTGCGACTCTGCCCATAAGACTCTGCCCTCTGTCACCGGCGGAGCTTACCTGCATGTTTCAAAAAATGCTCCGGAATTGTTCCTGGAACAGGCAAAGAATGCCCTGGCGCTGTTTGGATCTACCAGTCCTTCCTATCTGATCATGGAATCCCTGGATGGGGTCAATGCTTATCTGGATGCCGGCTACAGGGAAAAGCTGGAGCGGTTTATTCCCAAACTGGATGGACTGAAATCCCGGCTTATGAAAAAGGGATGGACTCTCCTTGGGGACGAACCTCTGAAAATGACTTTGGTAACAAAGCCTTTTGGATATGAAGGCCACGCTTTGGCTAAGATCCTGGAAGATGCAAACATCGTCTGCGAATTTGCGGACCCTGATTTTTTAGTCATGATGTTCACCCCGGAGATTTCGGAGAAAGATCTTGCAAAGCTGGAAAGGGCTCTTGACGCGGTTCCCCGAAAAACTCCCATTGTAGATCATGCCCCTGCTTTCCAGGCACCGGAACGGGTGATCTCCGTTCGGGAAGCACTTTTTTCTCCCAGTGAAGTGATCCCGGTTTCCGAAAGTGAGGGGAGAATTCTGGCAGCCGCTACCGTTGGATGCCCCCCTGCAGTTCCTATCGTTGTCTGCGGGGAAAAAATCAAAAAGGAAGACATCAAAGCCTTCCTGTATTACGGCATCGAAACCTGCTCAGTTGTAAAGGAGGAAAGGTAAATGTCCGGAATTTTGATCACAGCCATCGTCACCATCACGTTAGCCCTGGTCTTTTATACCATCGGTGTTTGGTCGGAGCATCACAGCAAAAGGCTGAAGAAGCCCCATCTGGTATTCTTTTGGCTGGGCCTTTGTATGGATACCACCGGTACCATGCTCATGGGCGAGATCGCAGGACATTCCATGATCGCCGGAAACTTCTCCGTTCACGGTGTTACCGGTGCCCTGGCAATCCTTCTCATGATCGTTCACGCTATCTGGGCCACCGTTGTTCTTGTGAAGAATAACGAAAAGGCTACAAAGAACTTCCATAGGTTCAGTATCCTTGTTTGGGTCATCTGGCTGATTCCCTACATCATCGGCCTGATCATGGGTATGGGTATGGGCATGCACTAAATAAATAACACATGAAAAAAGGACCGAAAACCCCGGTCCTTTCGTTATTTTTGATATTAACCTAACAGCACATCGGACAGTAAGATCACGCAGAAGCCGATAAGCAGGGCCCAGGTAACTCCCCTGGTATTGCTGTGGTGGGTTTCCGGGATCATTTCGTCACTGACCACATAGAGCATGGTGCCGCCGGCAAAGGCTAAAGCAAAGGGCAGGATCACCGCTGCCACACTGACGGCGAAGTATCCGATGAGGGTGCCGGCCACTTCCACCAGCCCGGTGAGGAGGGCGATGAAGAAGGTTTTTCCGGGCTTGATGCCGGCTGCCAACATAGGGGCGATAATGACCATGCCTTCCGGAATGTTTTGAAGGGCGATCCCTCCTGCGATCAGCAATGCTGCGGAAGTGTCTCCGGAGCCGAAACTGACGCCGGCGGCAATGCCTTCGGGAAAGTTATGGATAGCGATGGCCAAAACGAAAAGCAGGATCTTATCCACATTTACGTTATTTTTGTGTTCTTCAATGTCGGCACCTGCCAGCCTGTGCAGATGAGGGACCAGCCTGTCCACTACGTTCAGGAACAAAGCGCCCACAAAAATCCCGGCGATGGTGATGAGCAGAGCGTATTTTCCCCCGTATTCCAACGAGGGAACGATGAGACCGAAAACCGCCGCTGCCAGCATGACCCCCGCCGCAAAGGCAATGATCAGGTCATTGAATTTATGGGATGCATTTTTAAAAAGAAAACCTATCGCCGCGCCGATGACGGTGGCTCCGCCAACGCCGGCTGCGGTCAGAAGTACCATTGTCATAAAAGCCTCCTGTGAAAAAGCTTTTGCTTTTTTCTTATTATAACTCTGAATGCTGATGTTTTACAGAAAAATATAAAATCCCGCATAATTTCCTGTTTTTCAAGAGACAATATAACCACGCACATCAGTTGTGAAAAAAGGAGATTCGATATATGAAAGCAACAGGTATCGTTCGAAGAATAGACGACCTCGGAAGGGTGGTCATCCCCAAAGAGATCCGCAGGACCATGCGGATCAGGGAAGGGGACCCCTTAGAGATCTATACGGATCAGGAAGGAGAAGTGATCCTGAAAAAATATTCTCCTATTGGGGAACTGAACCAGTTTGCCGGCGTCTACGCAGAGTCTGCTTACAGCGTTCTCGGCGGCGGGGCGGTTATTACGGATACAGACCAGGTGGTAGCGGTTTCCGGCGGATCCAAAAAAGAATTTCTGGATAAGCGGATCAGCCCCGGCATCGAGAAGATCATTCGGGATAAGATCAGCACTTTGTTTCCCGACAGCAGCACGGTTCACCCTATCACAGCGGAAGAGGGGAACACCCAATACGAGTCCCAGGTAGTGGCCCCCATTATCTCACAAGGGGATGCCATCGGCTCTGTGATTTTCTTCAGTAAGGATCGGAACCGGCCCCTGGGCGAGACGGAGCTGCGGGCTGCGGAGATCGGGGCAAAGTTCCTTGCCCGGCAAATGGAAAATTAGTCGGGTCGGTTTTGTGAACGGACTCCTTCTGTACATCGGCGAAAGCCATTTGTACGGAGGGAGTTTTTTTCTGTGAAAAGAATGTGAATTCCTTGATTTTCAGCCGCGGAACTGTTGTGGAAACAGGAAAATTATGTTACCATAATTATTTAGAATAAAGTAAAGCGGGGATTTGTTCCCTGGATATTAAGGAGGCGTACCATGCTCTTTAAAAATATTACGATCCTGGATGAAAATTTGGAGATTCGGGAAAATTGCTATGTGGGAATAAAAGATTCCCTGATCGATTATATTGGTAGCGAAGAACCTCAGGCCGATTACGGCGAAGTTTACGACGGCAAGGGCCGTCTGCTGATGCCCGGCTTTGTCAACGGCCATGCACATACTCCCATGACCCTGCTGCGGGGCTATGGCGAAAACCTGAAACTGGATCAGTGGCTGAACGAACGGATCTTCCCCTTTGAAGCCAAGCTGACCGGCGAAGATGTTTATTACTCCACCTTGCTGGGCATTGCCGAATCTTTGCGTTACGGTATTGTGTCCACCACGGATATGTATTATTTCTGCAACGATATGGCCAATGCTTTTAAGGAAAGCGGAGCCAAGGCCAACATCGGCAGAGCGCTGACCTGTTTTGAAGTGAAGGCCATTGAAGAACTGGAAAGCTTCCAGGAAGCAAAGGCCCTGTACAAGGATTGGCATGGCGCTGCAGACGGACGGATCCTCGTTGACATGAGCCTTCATGCCGAATATACCTCCAATGCCCGTCTCGTAAAGGAACTGGCTGACTACACCAAGGACCTGGGTGCCCGGATGCATGTTCATTGTTCCGAGACCCTGAACGAAGTGGAAGGCTGCAAGGCCCGCCATAAGGGCCGGACTCCCGTTGAGTATTTTGCAGAGCAAGGCCTTCTGAATCAGCCTGCTACTTTGGCTCATTGCGTTTGGCTGGAAGGGGATGACTTTAATATCCTGAAAGAAAAGGGTGCCACCGTTGCAACCTGCCCCGTCAGCAACCTGAAGCTGTCCAGCGGCATCTGCAATGTTCCCAAACTGTTGGAAAAGGGCGTTAACGTTATGATCGGTACGGACAGCGTGTCCAGCAATAACAGCCTGAACTTTATCGAAGAAATGAAATTCTTTGCTCTCCTGAACAAGGAACGCAGAGAAGATCCTACTCTGATCACACCGAAGGAAACTCTGTACGCCGCCACCGCTGCCGGTGCCGCTGCTCAGGGTCGTTCCGACTGCGGAAAGCTGGCTGTTGGATATAAGGCTGACCTGATCGTACTGGATATCACCGGCCCCAATATGTATCCTGTTCATGACCTGCTGAACAACATCGTTTACTCCGCATCCGGAAGCGATGTGGTCATGACCATGGCTGATGGTAAGGTTCTGTACAAAGATGGCGAATACCTCACCATCGACATTGAAAAAGTTAAGTATGAGGTGGAAAGATCCAAGGTTCGGATCCTGAATGAATTAAACGCATGAGTAAAAAAACATTTCTGCAGGGCGCCGTCATCTTAGGCGGTGCCGGCTTGATCATCAAAGTGCTTGGGGCATTCTTCCGGATCCCCCTGGCCAATATTATCGGCGACACCGGTATGGGATATTATCAAACGGCCTATCCGGTGTATGTTCTGCTGCTGACTTTGTCCACAGCGGGCATTCCGGTGGCCATTTCCCGAATGGTTGCGGAGCGGTATGCTACGGATAATCCTTATGAGGCCCACCGGGTATTCCGGACGGCTCTTTGGCTTTTGCTGGGCATCGGTATCGTTTCTTTCTGCATTCTGTTTTTCGGTGCGGAAGCCATCGTAAGTGCCTTGGGCAATCCCGGCGGTGCGGCTGCTATGAAAGCCGTTGCTCCGGCCTTGCTCTTCGTTCCCCTGATGGCTGCCTGCCGGGGATATTTCCAGGGCATGGAAGACATGGGGCCCACTGCAGCTTCTCAGGTAGTGGAACAGCTCTTCCGGGTAGTCATCGGTCTTGCTTTGGCGGTATTCCTGGTTACTTACGGTCTTGAATTCGCGGCTGCAGGGGCATCCTTTGGTGCTTCTGCCGGTGCCATCGGCGGTCTTGCGGCCATTTGGCTCATTTATCTTCGCCGCAGAAAGAATATCCTTCAGAAGGTTCGCAGCGATGCCAAGAGAACCGGTGAGAGCGGCAAAAAGATTCTTGGGACCATCCTGGTCATTGCCATTCCCATTACCATCGGTGCGGCAATCATGCCCATCATGAACGCCATCGACCTGGCTATCGTTATGTGGAGACTGCAGCAGGTAGGTTTTTCCGAAGCCGCCGCCAACAGTCTTTACGGCCAGCTTACCGGTATGGCAGCTCCCCTGATCAACTTCCCTCAGGTACTGACCCAGGCCATCGCCATGAGTCTTGTACCCACTATCGCTGCTGCATTCAAGCGCCAGGATGGTGACTTCCTGCGCTATAACGTAAATCTGGGATTCCGGACAGCTCTGATCATCGGACTGCCCTGCGCTTTAGGATTGATGGTTCTTTCCGAACCCATCATGCTCCTTCTTTATCCTGCGCAGAAGGCCAGTGCGGTCAGCGCTGCAGATTGCCTGACCATCCTCGCTTTCGGCATGATCTTCCTGGCAACGGTTCAGTCTCTGACCGGTGTGCTTCAAGGCATCGGAAAGCAGGTCATTCCCGTGATCAATCTGGCCATCGGTGCTGTGGTAAAGGTGATCCTGACCTACACCCTGACCGGTCTGCCCGATTACAATATCAAGGGCGCGGCTGTGGGCACCGCTGCTGCCTATGTGGTGGCTGCTGTTTTAAATCTGATGGCAGTTCGCCGGTATACAAAGGTTCGTATCAATATGAAGCAGGCTGTTGCCAAACCTCTGGTCGCTTCCGTGGTCATGGCGGTATTTGCCTGGCTGATCTACCACGGGGTATTTGCCGTGTTGGATGGCCGGATGAGAGACTCTTTGGTCAATGCCGGATCTGTCGGCATTGCTGTGATCATCGCTGTGGTGATCTACGGTGTTCTCCTGCTTGCAACCAAAACCATTACCATCGAAGAGATCTCTAAGCTGCCCAAGGGCGCCAAGCTGGCAAGGATCCTTCGCCGCTTTCAGCGATAGAATGTAAGCGGGTGAACATAGACACCCGGATATGGAGCATAATAACTATGAAGTACGCAGAATTATACGAAAGTGCAAAAACGCCCGGCGAGGCTCTTGATCGTTTGGATAAGATCCTGGTGGTTCTCCGGGGTGAGGATGGCTGTCCCTGGGACCGGGAGCAGACCCATGAAAGCATCCGCGGCTGTATGCTGGAAGAGGCCTATGAAGTGGTGGATGCGATCCAGGAAAAGAACTGGGACAACCTGGAAGAGGAGCTGGGCGATGTGGCTCTTCAGGTGGTTTTTCACAGCGGTCTGGCCTCGGAAAGCGGGAAATTCGATCTTACATCTGTCATTAACCGGGAATGTGAGAAGATGATCAGCCGTCATCCCCATGTTTTCAACGAAAATCAGGCCTTTTTTGAAAATAATTCGCTGGAAACAGTTGACAAGGTCCTGGAAAAATGGGAGAATATCAAGCGGAAAGAGAAATCCGGGACACAAACGGACTCTATGCTTCAAATTCCAAAGGCTTTGCCTGCTCTTCTGAGAAGTTATAAGGTACAGAAAAAGGCCGCACAGGTCGGTTTCGACTGGGACGATGTTTCCGGTGCCTTTGACAAGATCAAGGAAGAAACAGGAGAACTTTTGGAGAGTTATAGGACGGGTACACAGGATGATATTAAGGAAGAGTTGGGCGACCTTCTCTTTGCCGTTGTCAATGTTGCCCGGTTTTTACACGTCGACCCGGAAGAAGCTTTGAACTTTACTTCGGAAAAATTCATAAGAAGGTTTCACTACATCGAGGAAACATCTGCACAGCAAGGAAGGCGTTTAGAAGAGATGTCTCTGGAAGAGATGGACAAGCTCTGGGATGCCGCGAAATCCAAAGAATGAGATTTTTTGAAGTTTAGTATATAACCGGCCATAAGACCGGCTAATTTTGAGGAAGAATTTATAGGAGGTTGTGATTCATGAACAAGGCAGATCTGGTTGCCAGCGTAGCCGAAAAGGCAGGCCTGACCAAGAAGGACGCAGAAGTAGCAGTTAACGCATTCCTGAGCAGCGTAGAAGCAGCTCTGGTAAAGGGTGAAAAGGTTCAGCTGATCGGTTTCGGTACTTTCGAAACTCGTCAGAGAAAGGCCAGACAGGGCCGGAATCCCCGGAAGCCCGGCGAAGTTATCGACATCGCTGCAGCAAAGGCTCCCGTATTCAAGGCTGGTAAGGCTCTGAAGGACGCTGTTAACAAATAAGAAGCGTATACGAAAAGGCAGTCCTTGTGGGCTGCCTTTTTTGTTCCTTTTGAAAGGGGTTAACTATGAGATTGGATAAGTTTTTAAAGAATTCCCGACTGATCAAGCGCCGGACCGTAGCCAAGGAAGCTTGTGATTCCTGCCGGGTCTCCGTAAATGGTCGGGAAGCCAAGCCCGGACATGATGTAAAAGAAGGGGATGTTTTAGTCGTTCGCTTCGGCAGCGGTGAGCTGACCGTTCGCGTTTTAGCCTGTCCGGATCATGTTCGCAAGGAAGATGCCGCTTCGATGTACGAAGTGATCTCCTAAAATTACTGAGGGCGAAGGACTTTCAGCAGTCTTTTAAACAATATGTAGACAAGGGCGGTCTCCACTGCCATGAGCAGGATCACCACCGGCAGTCTCGCAATAAATACAATACTGTAATCCACATGATAGAGGGTGGCCAAACACCAGGCCTTCCAGGCCAGGGAAGCCACCGCTTCTGTCAGGATCACGATCGCAAGTACCCTGGGAAGGGTATTTTTTTTGATTAAAAAACGGCGAAGCAATCCCGGGATCAGTCCCATGAGTACAGGACCAATGGTCAGCGGCGGAAACCATCCTCTTCCGGAGAGGACTACGGAGCCTAAGATGTCGGCAGCTGCACCGGCAATGGCGCCGGCTGCGGGGCCGAAAAAGAGGCCTGCAAGAATAAGGGGAACATTCCCCAGATCAAACCGGGAAAAGTCGCTGAAGTAGATGACAAAGATTCGGGTCAGGATCAGGTTGATGGCGATCAGCAAAGCCAAGGTGACCATGACTTTCGTGTTCAGGATTTTTTTCAAAACAAAAACTCCTTTCCTGTTATTCAATGCGCAAACGGATCAGTTTACTACACTAGAGAGAAAAAGAGTTTCAATATCTTTTTATAGGCTCTTTAATGTAGCAGCGGACGCAATATTGTATCGCAAGCTGAAAGAGCTTTTCGTTCCCAGGCAACATCCCATCCTGAGACACTTAACGCACAATATTTACTCTGCTTGAGCAAAAGGATAGCACACTCAGAATACATTTTCAATAGTAAGGAGTTCGTTTTTGTAGAGAAGATCCAATGCTTCGGAAAGGAGTTTCAGAGAGGTGACCGTACCGGACGGTTCCCGGCCTTGCAGACTGCTTTCCAGCCGGGTCATTTCCTGTTGGATCTGGGTGATAGCGGATCCGTCTAAAAAGATCAAATAGAAATTGTGGTGAGAATCCCAAACTTTCTTTATATATACATAATTTGCATCTGCTTCCTCCCACTGCTCATTTTCGGCCTGGGGAAGCATCTTTTCTTCAATAATATACTGTACAGTTTCTATATCGTTTTTCGTGTGAATGGTAAAGCCGCCCCAGACTCCCATGATCAGGAGCAATGCGGCGGCGGAGATGATCAGTGAGCGCATGCCTTTTTCCTCTCGGTCTTTTTCTTTTCTTCCTTTAAATGTATATGAATCTCCCTGTGTTCGTCGCTGAAGGCGAACAGCACATCCCGATAGTCTCTTGCTCCGGCTTTTCGCATAGCCCGGAGGAGAGTCTTTTCTTTTATATCGGCGATACGCAGTCCTCTTTTGCTCAGTTGACCATCGGCTATCAGGGTCACCGGCAGTTCTTCCCGTTCCAGGACAATGTCCAGGTCTTCCGGCGTGACCGGTCGCTTTTCCGGTCGGGGGATCACGCTGAGTTCTCCGTTTGCCTCCAGGATCGCATATTCCACATCGGAAAAGAGGGGGTAGTTTTTGATCCGAAGATATTCGGCCAGATCCGTGATGCTCAGCTGAAGTCTTTCTAATTCTCTTTCGTTGATCTCTCCCTTTTGGATCAGGATGGCCGGTCTGCCGGAAAGGATCCGGGCAATCTTTTGGCTTTTCTTCGACAGGACAGCTGTGAGCACCTGGAGAAAGAGAAGGGTGAGCATGGCTGTTACACCATTAAAGATCGGAATGTCCGTTGACTCGAGAGGGAGGGTGGCCAATTCGGCGATCATGAACAGTACGACCATCTGAAAAGGATCCAATTTGGATAATTCGCCTTTCCCCATAATACGGATCACGAAAAGGGCAACAATATAAAGGATGGCGGTACGGAGCAGAATGATCAGCATAAGTTCTCCTTTTCTGAAAGTTTTTATGTATTTTGCCCTAAATTTGTAAAACTATACGAAAAAAAATTTAAAAAAAGTTTTTGAAGTTTTTTAGGGGGAAAACCAGGTTTTTAAAAAGAAATTCAAAAAAGTCGATCCCGCAAACCGTTGAAAAATGTGGGTTTTTGAGACTTTCAAAAAAACTTTCAAAAAAACTCAAAAAAGGTGTTGACAAACCCCCTTAAGAGCGATATACTGAACAAGCCGCTCAGGAAAGGGCGGCAGCACCTTGAAAACTAAATAGTGTAGAAATCAAGTCAAAACAAGACGAACGTACCATCGAATTTCAATGAAATTTGGTAAGGAAGATTTG
>SVCV01000035.1 GCA_015058185.1 Clostridiales bacterium
ATAGGCTGCGGAAGAACAAAGCCCCAGAACCTGACCCCGCATAGAGGGCGGACAGGCGCTGACGGCTACCGCTACGTTTGTGCAGAAGATCATGGACGCACCCACAGCCTTAATGGCCCGCAGAATGATGAGGGCCCAGATGGACCAGGCAAAGGCGCAAAGGGCAGCGGTGATGCCTACGATGACGATCCCTAAAAGAAGGAAGGTCCTCTTCCCTTTCAGGTCTGCCAGCCGTCCAAAGGGAACGGACAACGCAGAAGTCAGCAAAGTATAAATGGTGATGACCCAGCCTAAAAGCAAGGCGCTGCAGTCGAACTCATGTCCGATGTTGGGAATACTGATATTAAGCGAGGTGCCCAGGAAAGTCGTGATCAAGGATGTGCTGATGGCTACCGCTATGATACCGTTGGTATTGACCTTTTTTTCAGCAAGATTCTTTTCCATGCTATAAGCCTCTTTTTCTTAAAACTTTTTCTTCAATAAGGGAAAATACGAATTTATCTATGACAATACCTACGATGACAATGATGATCATGATGAGCATGACCTGGTTGATATCCGCCAGATCCCGCCCCATGACCAGGGAGTGGCCGAGGCCGATGGCTGCGGACATGACTTCGCCGGCCATAAGTGCTCTCCATCCAAAGGACCAGCCCTGACGAAGACCTGCGATAAAATTGGGCAAGGCCGCCGGGAAGATCACGTGAAGGATCAGGTTTTTGCCGGAGGCTCCCATGGTCCTGGCAGCCTTTACATAAATGGGGTTGATGTTCCGCACGCTGCTTTCCACGGAAAGTGCGATGCTGAACATGGATCCCATGACCACTACGAAAATAATGGCCTGTGCCGTAAGACCGAACCACAGGATGGCAAAGGGCACCCAACAGATGCTGGGTAAGGTTTGGATCCCTAAGATCATGGGTTTCAGATACCGGGCCAAAACGCCGATGTTCATAATGAGGAGACCCAGTATTACGCCGCAAACGATGGCTACTGCAAAACCGATGGCTGCCCGCTCAAGGCTGAAACCGATGGCCCGTAAAAGATCGCCTCCCTGGCTTTGCTGCAGCAAGGATATGAATACGCCTTTCGGGTTGGGGAACGCGTAGGGTTTCCAGATGTCAAAGACCATGGTCCCCACATACCAAACGGCCTGCCAGATGGCGATAATTATAACATAAAAGAGGACATATCCCAACGGGGTGGCCTTTTTCTTTTTGTCCCGGCCAAAGGGCATGACCACTTTAGCTGCAGGTTTCCTGGACATTTTTTTCCACCTCGCTTCTTACAAGATGCAGGATATCCTGCCGGTACCGGACAAATTCCGGCGAGTCGATCTGTCTGGGCCGTTCAAAGTCCACTTTAAAAATATCCTTTACCACACCGGGGCTGGAGGAAAGGACTACGATCTCATCGGAGAGATACAAGGCCTCCTCTACGCTGTGGGTAATGAGGATCACAGTTTTGCGGGTCTTCTCCCAAATGCTTTCCACTTCATCCCGAAGGATGTTGGTGGTCTGCTTGTCCAATGCGGAGAAGGGTTCGTCCATGAGCAGGATCTTGCTGTCCATGGTCAAAGACCGGGCTAAGGAGACCCGCTGCTTCATGCCGCCGGAAAGCTGATGAACGGCGAAATCCCGATACTTTCCAAGGTGGACCATATCCAGATAATACATGGCCTTTCTTTCCTGTTCCTCCTTGGACACGCCGGCCATACGCATACCGAACTTTACGTTATCGATGACCGAAAGCCAGGGAAACAAAGCAGCTTCCTGGAACATGACCACCCGGTCGCTTCCGGGACCGGTCACGGGCTCCCCATCCAGAAGGATCTGGCCGGAAGTGGGATACTCCAAGCCGGCGATCATATTGAGCATGGTGGATTTTCCGGAACCGGAGGGGCCTACGATACTGGTGAAAGAACCCTCTTTAATGGTCAGGTTGATATTGCTCAAAGCCTCTTTTTGATTGTCGTCATAAACTTTACTTACATTGATAATTTCCAGCATAACTTTCTCCCGTTATTGTTGAAGTTCGTTCAGAAGACTGTCGTTGAACAAATTGTCTCCGGGCAATTCGAAAATAAAACGCTCGGATCGGCTGATCTTTGCAAAGTCCCGGATGGATTCTTTGGAAAGCTTTTCCGTAAGGATCAAACGGCTGTAGGCCTCTTTCAGAATATCCTCATCGAAAGGCCGTCCTACCACTTCTTCGATTTGCCGATTCACAATGGGAATGGCTTCCTCCAGATTTTCGTTGAGAAAAGCGGTGGCTTCCATGTGTGCTTCCAGGAAGGCCCGTACAAAGTCCTCATGATCCTCCAGAAAATCCTTGTTGACGATCACCACTGCGGTGGAATAGTCCCCGCCTCTCCAGACCGCATCGTAATCCAATGCCAAATTTGCACCGGTCTGACGAAGAATGGTACTGCCCCAGGGTTCCGGCACCAAGGCAGCATCGATGGAGCCCTGATCGATCAGGTTCATGATATCCGCATTGGAAGTAGCAACCACTTCCACCGTTCCGCCTTCGGAAATGGGAGCCAGTCCGTTTTCGCTGAGCAGATTCAGCAAGGTCAGATGCTGGGTATTCCCAAGCTGCGGAATGGCCACGGTCATTCCGGAAAGCTGGGACAAGTCCGTCAGTTCAAATCCTTCCCGGGTCACCAAAACCGAACCGCCGTCCGTAGCCCCGCACAGGATCTGAAAGTCCCCGTAGGACTTTACATTGGCATTGACCGCCGGAACGGGCCCGATATACCCCAGATCGATCTCCCCGGCAAACATGGCCTCCACTTCTGCAGGGCCGGCATTAAAAGCCTGCCAGGTCACCTCACAGGTGTCACCCAAACGCTCCTCCAGGATCCCCTGGTCTTTCATGACCAAAGCCTGGCTGTGGGTAATATTGGGGAAATACGCGATCCGCATTTCCGGATCCCCCTCGTCATTTCGGGAGCATCCGCAGCCCCCTGTAAAGAAAACGGCAAGCACAAGCATTACGCAAACGATTGCCTTATTGATTTTCAAGATAAATTCCCTCCAAAGATTGAAAAACAAGATGATTATGGTACAATTATAGGCAGGAATCTTGCCGAAAGGCAAAAAAAAGCCCGGTTCCCCTAGGGAACCTTGCTTTCATTATACAAAGAGAAAATGGCTATTTCAACGGCTATTTACGCAAACGATTGCACACTGGAGGCATATATGTCACTGAAAAAAATCGCAGAAATAGTAGGGGTCTCCCCTTCTACCGTATCCCGTGTTTTAAACGATAAGGGACCGGGGTGCGCATCTCCCGAAGTCCGGGAAAAGATTTGGGCCGCTGCAACGGAACTGAACTATACACCGGATCCCCGGGGCCGCATGCTGCGTTCCGGGAAAAAGCCGGCTTCGGAGAATTACAAGATCTCGATCATTTTAGGACGCTTTGACACATTGGAGGTCGACCCCTTCTTCCGGGAACTGTTCCAGTGCCTCCGGCAGGAACTTTTCGCCCAAAACTGCGTGATCCAGGAGATTTTAAACGGCCAGGACCTGAAGAGCAAAGAGATCCTCCCTGCAGACGGATTCATCATTCTGGGACGCTGCAAGGAAGACTTGCTGGGTCAAATGAAAGGGGTTTCCGACAACCTGGTCCGAATCGGAAGAAACCCTACCAATTTCGATTTGGATGAAGTGTTCTGCAGCGGCATGGCGGCAGCTGCCATTGCCATGAAATACCTCATCGAAAAAGGACATAAAAAAATAGCCTACATCGGCGACTGCTCCTACGAGAATCGCTATGTAGGGTATTTGGAAAACCTGATCCAGCATGACCTGGCCATTGACCACAGCTTAGTCTATGCCACAAACCAAACGGAGCAGGCCGGCTACGAGGCTGCGGTAAAACTGCTGCAGGAAGGTCGGGCGACAGCGGTTTTCTGTGCCAACGACAATACCGCTTTAGGCTTTCTCCGGGCATTAAAAGAATCCGGCAGAAAGAAGAGCCAGCCGGTTCCGGCCCTCGTCTCCATTGACAATATTGAGGAGGCTCAAACTACAGAGCCCCCTCTTACCACCGTCAACATCCCCCGGGAGGAAATGGCCCACTCCGCCGTCCGGGTCCTGATCGACCGGATCCAAAAGGGGCACCGGGAGCATCTTCGGGTGGAATTTCCCTGCCGGCTGGTGGTCCGCTGAGTTACAAAACAAAGCAGATCATATGCTCCTTTCCCTCATCCGCAACTTTCTGCAGAGAGCGTTGGACTTTGTATCGGACATTTTCCGGAACATTGGTCAGTTTGCATTCCATCTGCTCCGTCACCATTTCGTAAAGCGACTTCCCGAAAATATTGGTCTCCCAAATTTTCGAGGGGTCGTTTTCAAATTCACTGGTCAAATATTGGATCAGATCCTCGCTTTGCTTTTCCGACCCCACCACAGGAGCTACCTCAGTGGTAACAGCGGTCCGGATAATGTGAAGGGAAGGCGCTTTTGCCCGAAGACGAACGCCGAAACGGCTGCCCTGCCGGAAGATCTCCGGATCCTCAAGAGCCATTTCCGAAAGCTCCGGCTGCACGATCCCGTACCCTTCTTCCTCTACCTGAGCCATGGCTTCTTCCAGCTTGCTGTATGCCTTCTTTGCCCGGGCAAGATCCATAAGAAGCGTAAAGAACCGGCTGTCATCTTTGATCTCATACCCTGTGATCTCACTGATGATCTGATAAAACAGTCCCGGAACCTCCTTCATGGACACTTCCGCAAGACCGCTGCCCAGATCCATATTTTCCAAAGAAGCTTCTGCGATCACCTGGCCGTCCGCCAGGTTTTTTGCTGTATTCTGAATGTCCCGCAGGGTCTCAAAACCGTCACACCATTTTCGGATATTGCCGATCAAAAGCTCTTTCGCCCAATGATCAAAGCTGAGCCCCTCAAGAAAACCGGGAAGCCGGAACCGGATCTCAGAGGGCGGAAAGGCATACAGCACCTGGCACAAAATATCCTCCAGCACCGAGCTGCTCATGCGGGCGCAATTCACCGGAAGTACAGGAGTCTGATAAAAGGACTGCATTTCTGCAGCCAAAGCCTGTGCAGCCTCCCCTTCCGGATCAGTGGAATTCAAAAGAACGAGGAAAGGCTTGCCCAGTTCCTGCAGTTCCCGAATGACCCGCTCTTCTGCAGGGGCATAGTCCTCTCTTGGGATCTCACCGATGGACCCATCCGTCGTGATCACGATGCCGATGGTGGAATGGTCCTCCATCACCTTTCGGGTCCCCATTTCCGCCGCTTCCGTAAAGGGGATCCGTTCCGGCTGCCAGGGAGTGTTCACCATGCGGGGAGCCCCCTCCTCCAAATGACCTGCGGCACCCCGGATCATATACCCGACGCAATCCGCCATCCGTACCCGACAATGAAGTCCTCCGGGTAAGCGGATCTCCGCCGCTTCTGCGGGAATGAATTTGGGCTCTGTAGTGGTAATGGTGCGGCCGGTCCCGCTTTGGGGAAGCTCATCCCGGATCCGGTCCCGCGTAAAGGCATTTTCCACATAGGGAAGGACCAACAGGTCCATAAAACGCTTGATAAAAGTGGATTTCCCCGACCGGACGGGTCCCACCACACCGATGTAAAGGTCACCCCCAGTCCTCTGGGCCATGCTCTCATATATATCGTAACTATGCAAAAAGAACCCCTCCTTTGCGATGTACAAGTCCTGCAGGCGGTTTTCCGCCTGTGTCTGTACAATCTATGAAAGGAGGGGCTTTTATATGACTACTTCATCGAAGAGAGCAGCCTGTTTCCCGTTTTCGATTGTCGCTGCCAAGGCATCCGACAAAACGAGCAGATGGAGGGATATATGTCGGCGGGTTGCGTGCATGAAAAAAAGTCGCCTTGGGGCGACTTTCTTATTTAATGTCCGCATTGCGGACGCATCATATTTGCGAAGCAAATGCATCACTGCGCAAGCAACATCACTTGCTGTGAAACAGCAAACATCACGCAGCCTATCGAAGGATGGCTGCCTATTCTATTCCACGATTCGGCCTACCAGGCTGAAGGTATTGCTTTCGGTGATCTCCACATTGACGATCTGTCCGGTAACGGACAAGGGTGCTTCAAAGTTCACCAGCTTGTGTTCCGGAGTCCGGCCGGACTGCAAAGCGGAGCCTTCCTGATCGGGACCTTCCGCAAGAACAGGATAGATCTTACCCACGCAGTTCCGGTTCTTTTCTACAGAAATGCTATTGACGGTGTCCACCAGCCGGTTAAACCGTTCGTGCTTCACATCCTCGGGGATCTGTTCCTCGTATTCTGCCGCGGGAGTTCCCTTTCGGGGAGAATAAAGGAAAGTAAATGCGGAGTCGTAACCCACTTTCCGAACCAGATCCAGAGTTTCTGCAAAGTCTTCTTCGGTCTCGCCAGGGAATCCTACGATAATGTCCGTGGTAATGGCGATGCCGGGCACCGCTTCCCTGAGACGGCCCACCAGTTCCAGATACCCTTCCTTGGTGTAGCGACGGTTCATGCGACGGAGGATCTCCGTGCTTCCGGACTGTACGGGAAGGTGGATATGAGGACAAAGCTTGGGGCAATCTTTATATGCCTGGATCAGTTCCGGAGAAAGATCCTTGGGATGGGAAGTCATGAAACGGATCCGTTCCAGTCCTTCGATCTCGCTGAGCTTCCGGATCAGGCCCGCAAAGGTCAGGGGCTCTTCCCCGTCATCTGCACCCTTGTAGGAGTTTACATTTTGGCCAAGGAGAGTTACTTCCTTTACGCCGTCTGCCACCAGTTCCCGGATCTCCTTTAAGATCTCCGAAGGTTTCCGGCTCCGTTCCCGACCTCTGGTGTAGGGAACGATGCAGTAGGTGCAGAAGTTATTGCAGCCGTACATGATGCTGACGAAGGCTTTAAACGCGTATCTCCGGTGGAAAGGCAATCCTTCTACCGGCTCTCCGCCCTCATCCCAAACATTGACGATTTTTTTCTTGCTTTCCAAAACCTTGCTGAGCATTTCCGGCAGTTCGTGGATGTTGTGGGTGCCAAAAACAATGTCCACCCAGGGATACTTCTGTTTAATGGTATCCACGATGTGCTTTTGCTGCATCATACAGCCGCAGGCAGCCACCGTCACATCCGGCCGGGACAAACGGATCCGCTTAAGCTGGCCGAGAAAGCCGAAAAAACGCTTATCCGCGTTTTCCCGAACGCTGCAGGTGTCGATCACGATGACGTTGGCGATCTCCCGATCTTCCGTCCGTTCATATCCCATGGATTCCAACAGACCGGCGATGGTCTCCCCGTCCCGCTCGTTCATCTGGCAGCCGAATATTTGAAGATAATAGGTCTTGGCCTGATCACTCATATTAATAAAATTCTTCCGTTTCGTGTTTCTTCTGACGGGTCATGAGAGTGACCAAAGACTGACGGGCGTCAGCTCCTTCTCTTACGACCTTATAGATCTGTTCGGTAATGGGCATTTCCACGCCCAAACGGGTCGCCAGCTCGTAAGCAGCTTCGGCGGTATAGATACCTTCCACTACCATACCAACTTCCGCAATGGCCTTTGCAGGATCCATGCCCTGGCCGATGAGAACGCCGCAGCGGCGGTTCCGGCTGTGAAGGCTGGTGCAGGTGACGATCAGGTCGCCTACGCCGGTGAGGCCGGAGAATGTGGTGGGATGGGCACCCATCTTTACACCCAAACGGGTCATTTCCGTAAGGCCTCTGGCCATAACGGCAGCCTTGGCATTGTCCCCAAAGCCCATGCCATCGATCACACCGATACCGAGAGCGATGATGTTTTTGAGGGCACCACCCAGCTCTACGCCAACCACATCGTGATTGGTGTAAATGCGCAGACGCTCAGACATAAAGGTGTCCTGGACCTTTTCCGCAGCGTCCATATCCTTAGAGGCCGCTACGATGGTAGTGGGCATATTCTTTCCCACTTCCTCTGCGTGAGAGGGACCGGAAAGCACCACATAGGGGTATTCGGGCACATATTCTTCAGCGATCTCCGAAAGCAGTTTCAGGGTCTTCTGCTCGATGCCCTTGGCGACATTCACCAGGACCATACCCGGCTTCAGGAAGGGCTTTGCACTCTGCAGAGCGCTGCGGAAATGCTGAGCAGGCGCAGAGAACAAAACGATCTCCGCACCCTCCACGGTTTCTTCAACGGTCTTTTTTACAGTCAGGCTGGCAGGAAAAACAGGACCGGGCAGATAACGCCGGTTTTCTCTGTATTCCTCCAGTTCCGCAAGATGTTCCTGGTTGATATCCCAGATCCGAACTTCATGTTCCTTAGCAGCAAGGCTTAAGGCTAAGGCGGTGCCCCAGCTGCCTGCACCAAGAACGGCTACATTGCTCATGATCTCTCCTCCGATATCTATTTCTTCTTCAGGCTGAACTTAGGCTCTTCTTTCCGGATCAGCCGTCCGATATTGGCTCTGTGCTTAAACAGTACGGCCACCATGACAAGCAGGCTCCAGGGGAAATATTCCGGACACAGGAACCATGCGCAGATGGGCATAGCGATGGTTGCAGCGATGGAACCGATGGATACGATCCGTACGGTAACGAAAAATACAATGGCTGCAGCCAGGCAGATCAGCCCCATGGGTACGGACAGGGCCAAAAGCAGGCCCAGACCGGTGGCAATGCCCTTTCCGCCTTTAAACTTAAAGCATACGGGCCAAAGGTGACCGAAAATAACGGCTACGGCACAGTAAACAGCTAAGTATTCTCCGCCGAAATAGCGGCCGATCAGAACCGCAACAACACCTTTCAGCACATCCACCAGCAAGGTCAGACCCGCAGCTTTTTTGCCCTGGGTCCGAAGCATATTGGTAGTACCGGGGTTGCCGCTGCCTTCTTTGCGGATATCCCGGCCGTGGGCTTTGGAGATGATGGTTGCCGGAGAAATATTTCCGATAAAGTATGCGACCACGATAAGCACGATCGCAAGGGCAATGTGACAGTTAGGCATCCGTCTTTTCCCCCTTTTCTCTGAATACAAACTTAATGGAAGTTCCTTCGAAGCCGTAGCTTTCCCGGATCTTGTTTTCCAGATAACGGGCATAGGAGAAGTGCATCAGTTCCCGGCTGTTGATCTGGAAGGAGAACAGAGGCGGCTTTACGCCAACCTGTGTGGCATAGTAGATCTTCAGGCGCTTACCCTTGTCAGAGGGGGGCTGCTTCAGCATGGTGGCATCGGCGATAAGGCTGTTCAGCTGGCCGGTGGAAACACGCATGGCCCGATTTTCCGCAATGGCCTTTACCATGCCCATGATCTTGCCCAAACGCTGCTTTTCGTGAACGGAAATAAACAGCATGGGAGCATAGGACAGGAAGGGGAATTCCGCGCTGATCTTGTCCTGGAATTCCTTCATGGTCTTGTTGTCCTTTTCGATCAGATCCCACTTGTTGACCAGGATCAGAACGCCCTTACCGGCTTCGTGAGCCAGACCGGCGATCTTCTTGTCCTGTTCAGAAACACCCTGGGAAGCGTCGATCATCATCAGGCATACATCGGAACGCTCGATGGCACTGAGTGCCCGGATCACGCTGTACTTTTCAATGTCGCCGTAGATTTTATTCTTACGCCGGATACCGGCGGTGTCGATCAAAACGAATTCCTCACCGTTCCATGTGAAGGGAGTGTCGATGGAGTCTCTTGTAGTACCGGCAATGGGGCTTACGATGACTCGTTCTTCTCCGACCATGGCGTTGATCAGAGAGGACTTACCTACATTGGGCTTGCCGATCACAGAAATGCAGAGACGGGTATCTTCTTCCGCATTCTTTTCCACCTTGGGGAACTTGGATACGGCAGCTTCCAGCAGGTCACCCAGACCCAGCATGTTGGCTGCGGAAATGGCCATAGGTTCGCCAAGACCCAGCTCGTAGAAGTCATAGAAATCAGGAGGAAGCTTGGGAGAGTCGATCTTGTTGGCTACCAGGATAACATCCTTGCCCTTTCGGCGAAGCATATTGGCTACGTCACGGTCCGCAGCGGTCAGGCCGCCCTTACCATCCACGACGAACAGGATAACATCTGCGGTGTCCATAGCGATCTCCGCCTGGGCCCGCATCTGTGCCAGGATAATGTCCTGAGAATCCGGTTCGATACCGCCGGTGTCGATGAGGATGAAGGAAGTGCCCTGCCATTCGGCTTCCGCATAAATACGGTCACGGGTAACACCGGGAGTATCCTCAACGATGGAGACTCTCTTTCCTACGATTCGATTAAAAAGAGTGGATTTTCCCACATTGGGACGGCCCACTACGGCCACGATAAATTTTCTCATGAAATGTTCTACCTCCGCAAACGGTCCAGTACAGACTGGAAGTCCTCGGGAAGAGGACTGTGAAATTCCAGCTGCTTGCCGCTGGTGGGATGGACAAAGCCAAGGGACTCCGCGTGGAGCATTTGGCGATTTGCCCCCAAATTATTTTTCTCCGGGCCATAGAGCCGATCCCCCAGCAAAGGATGCCGAAGGTGAGTCATATGGACGCGGATCTGATGGGTCCGACCGGTTTCCAGCCGGGCCTGTATATAAGTGTAAGCACCGAAGCGCTCTAAAACTTCGTAGTTGGTAACGGCATGTCTGCCGCCGTTTTGGACCACCGCCATGCGCAGACGGTTTTTGGGGTCCCGGCCAATAGGGGCTTCCACCCTGCCATGATCCTCCTTGATATTGTGGAGAACGATGGCCCGATACGCCCGAAGAATGGAATGGGTCTCCAGCTGTGCAGCCAAAGACTGGTGTGCCTTATCATTTTTGGCCACCATAAGCAATCCGCTGGTATCCTTATCGATGCGATGAACGATACCGGGACGGATCACACCGTTGATGGAAGACAGGCTGTCTCCGCAATGATAAAGGATCCCGTTGACCAAAGTTCCATCGGGGTTTCCGGCACCGGGGTGGACCACAAGACCTGCAGGCTTGTCCACCACCAAAAGATCCTCATCCTCGTAAACGATGTTCAAAGGGATATTCTGAGGCTGAACATCCAGTTCCGCAGGAGGTTCGATGGTGACGGAAACCTGTTCCCCCACCTTCAGCTTCCGCTTCTTTACGGTTTCGGGAACACCCTCTACCTGAACCTGGCCGCCGTCAATGAGTTTTTGTACATGGCTCCGGGAAAACTCTTCCAAAAGGTCCGCCAAAACCGCATCCAGCCGCCGACCCTGATCCTTTTCTTCAATGAGGAAGGTCAGCATTTCCCGACCGGCCTGAAGATCCATTTCCGAAGATCCGTTCATTATGCATCCTCCCGGGAAGATTCGGCAAGACGCCGCTTCTTGGGTTCAATAAACAAAATATAAATGGCCAAAAGTCCGCAGCCTACGCAGACTGCAATGTCCGCAACATTGAATACGGGCCAAACCTGGAAATCGAAAAAGTCGATAACATAGTTCAGGCGGACACGATCGATCAGGTTGCCGATACCTCCGCCGGCTACACAGCCCAGGGCCCAGAAAAGGGCATGGCTTCCGCTCTTGCGGGAATAGAAGCCGTAGGCAAGCACAATGATCACCACCACGATAACAATGGCGATCAGGAAGGTTTGGCGTCCTTCCATCAGGCTGAAGGCAGCCCCCTCGTTACGGATGTAATGAAGGTGAAAAACCCCTTCAATAAGAGGGATGCTCTCATTCAGGGGAATATTCTGGACCACCGCATACTTTGTGATCTGATCCAAAATCACGATCACGACAGCAACGATAACACAATACATTTATTCTTCTCCTCCGACCCGGAAGTTTACCAGGGTCTTGGTAGTGGCGCCGGCTTCAGACTTGGCGGCTGCACTTTCCTTGAAGATGGTAGTGGCAGCGGAAGTCTTGGTGGCAATTCCGGCGGTGGAAGTCAGTTTATTGAGATCTTCCATATTCTTTTCCGGGAACAGTTCGGCGCTGAGAAGGTCGAACTTTTCCAGTTCAGCTTCCAGCAATGCGCGATAGCGGCTCCGGAAGATGGACAGGTTGGTCCGCAAAGTATGGAATTCTTCATTGAGACGGTCGATACCTTCTCTCGCCTCTCTCTGGATCAGCTCCGCATCCAGCTCTGCATTTTTCAGCAGAATGGCAGCACGCTTTTCAGCGCTGGCGGAAATGTCACCCATGAGAGCCTTGGCAGCTTCCAGGGTCTCCAGAAGGGAGCCTTCGTTCTTCCGATAACGATCTACTTCCGCACTCATGCTCTTCAGCTGTTCCCGAAGGGCACGGTTTTCTTCCAGAACCTTTTCATAATCTACGGTAAGAAGGTCAAGAAAATTATCGACGTCTTCTTCCTTATAGCCTCTGACACCTTTGCCGAATTCGGCGTTCTGAATATCCAGGGGTGTGATCATACTCTTATCTCCTTAGAAAAGCAATGACGCAAGAACCGCAACGATAATGCGCTGCAGAATGTATAAAAGGATCAATGTGAGCATCGGGGAGAAATCGATTCCCGTCCGTCCGGCACCGAACCGATAAAGGATCTTTCGGCTGGGTGCAAGCAAGGGCTCCGTCACCTGCCAAAGCCAGCGATAGAGAGGGAACAGAACATCTCCGGGACGCACAAACCAGCTCATAACGGCCCGGATGACCAACATCCAGATAAGGACCCGAAAGAGCAGGTTTACCGCTGTAATAAGTACCATTTACTACCTCCAGGGGCTGCGGATACTTTCGGTATAGCTGTAGGAGCGATTGTCAGCACCTGCCATAACCTCCACATTTTCCGGAGTGAATACAAAAATGTTGCTGGAGATCCGCTGTACATTTCCGCTGAGGGCATAAGTTGCACCGCTGAGGAAGTCAAAGATCTTTCTGGCCACATCGGTTTCCACCTTTTCCAGGTTGATGATGATGGGCTTGCGGGCCTTCAGGCTGTCTACCAGCTTGGGGCACTCATCGAAAGTCTGAGGTTCGGTAACCACCAGCTTCAGCTGGGTAGTGGCACTCTTTGCAGGTGCCGGTGCGGGTGCAGGAGCCATAGCAACTACGCGGCCCTCTTTATTTTCCTGTCTGGGCTGGGGCAGAGGACGAACATCAGCAGGCTTCCGCTCAGGAACCACCTCGTCTTCGTATTCTTCTTCGTCTTCTTCGTCGATACCAACCAGTACCTTAAACTTGTCCATAAAACCCATAGGATCCTCCTTTTCTGCGGCAAAGCCGCCAAACCATTTATTCGCTAACAGTCTATATATTGCCGTAATCGCGCTCCCCGAAAATGGCACTGCCTACCCGGATCAGGTTGGCACCCTCTTTCAGTGCGGCTTCAAAGTCATGGGACATGCCCATGGACAGCCAGCGGAACGCGGCTCTTTCGTGTTTAACCTGAGAAAATTTATCATACAGCTCCCTTGCTTCGTGGAAGAAGGGCCGGACGTCCTCAGGATCTTCCGCCACCGGAGCCATGCACATAATGCCGCATACCCGGATGTTGGGACAGTTCTCCAGGATCCCCAGGAAAAGCTCCTCCGCTTCCCCGGAACTTACACCGGATTTACTCTCCTCATTGGCGGTATTGACCTGGATCAGGATATCCATGACCTTGCCGTGCTGGGCAGCCCGGCGGTCGATCTCCGCAGCCAGTTTCAAGGAGTCTACGGAGTGGATCAGATCCACTTTATCAATGATATATTTTACCTTATTTGTCTGTAAATGTCCAATCAAATGCCAGCGGACCGGATCGATCTGATCATATTTTGCCATGATCTCCTGAACCTTGTTTTCTCCGATATCGGTCACGCCTGCCCGGATCGCCTCATTGATCTCTTCCGGCGTACGGGTCTTTGTTACAGCCACCAGCAAAGCTTCCTGCTCCGGGGCAAATTCCCGGGCAGCCGCTTCCTTGCGGGCTTCGATGGACTGAATATTTTCTTTAATCCCCATATTGCTGAACCTCTTTCAAAATCTCGTCATATGCCTTGACGGTATTGACTTTGACGCTGTTGCCCTCCTCATCTCTGTCGTAATATACCCCATTTTCAACCAAAGAAATTTCTCCGTTGCTGGTAATTACGGAAATGGGAGTGAACACATAGTCTTCACTGACCGTCTTAACATAAACCCCTACCTGGCCGTCTTCCGTAGTAATGCTCTTATTGGGGATGAGCAAACCTTCGTAGTCCGCGGTAATGACTCTGGCAGATTCCTGCCGGGCCGTCAGCATGCCTTCGTAGTAGCGCCGGAATTCCAGCACTACGAGCCACTGATCGCCGGCGTCCAGAATGTCATTTACCCGTCCCTTCACACTGCCTAAGGGCAGCTCAAGAGTAACGGAAGCGCCCTTGGTATACTTCGTGATATTGCCTGTGGGCACCCAGAAAAATGTATACCAGGTATCGTCGTCTACAAGCTTATACAGGGTCTCAGAGGAAGCCGTAAAGTTGCGGGTGGAATCGGAGGCGCTGAAATCCGCTCCGTCCACATCCTCAAACTTCAAAGTTTTCATAGTATCCGGGGTGAACGTTTCTTCATATCCGTCAAAATGATAGCT
>SVCV01000036.1 GCA_015058185.1 Clostridiales bacterium
CGGCGTCTGCATGGCCACTTCCGGCCCCGGCGCCACCAATTTGGTAACCGGTATTGCCACTGCGTTCCTGGATTCCGTTCCCCTTGTAGCCATTACCGGCCAGGTTTCCACCTCTATGGTAGGCACGGACGCCTTCCAGGAAGTTGATATTACCGGTATCACCTTACCCATTACCAAGCACAATTACCTGATCACCGACCCCGAAGAGATCGCAGAGGTGGTTGAGGAGGCTTTCTATTTGGCATCCTCCGGCCGTCCCGGTCCCGTACTCATCGACATTCCCCAGAACGTGGCCCTGGCCCTTTGTTCCGGCGATGCTCCTGAGTCCCTGCATCTTCCCGGGTACAAGCCCACATATAAAGGAAACGGAAGCCAGATCAAGAGCGCCTGTACGGCTCTCTCCGAGGCGAAACGGCCATTGATATATTCCGGTGGGGGCGTGAACAGTGCCAAGGCCTATGAGGCGGTTTTAAGCCTTGCGGAAAAGCTCCAGGCCGGCGTTGTTACCAGCCTTATGGGTAAGGGATCCTTCCCCGAAGATCATCCTCAGTATTTGGGCATGGTCGGTGTTCACGGTCATCCTGCAGCCAATCTGGCCCTTTGCGAGGCGGATGTTCTGTTGGTTCTGGGCGGCCGCTTTGCGGACAGAACCACCGGTGCGGCTTCCAAGTTCGGAAAGCAGACCACCATTATCCATGTTGACATCGATCCTGCAGAGATCGGTAAGAATATTTCCTTCCGGATCCCCATCGTAGGAGAAATTTCTTTGGTTCTGGATGCCATGCTGGAAAGACTTTCCCAATCCGAAAATCCCGAATGGCTCAGCCGTTTGGCAACCCTGCGGACCCACAACGATTTCGTTACCGCAAGATCCTGCGAAGGCGAAGTTCTCACCAGCCGCTATATCGTGGATCTTCTGAACGAATTGACCGATGACAAGGCCCTGGTCACTACCGATGTTGGTCAGCACCAAATGACAGCCGCACAGTATTATCGCAACGCTTACGGCGGACGGTTCCTGACTTCCGGCGGACTGGGCACTATGGGTTACGGCCTTCCCGCTGCTTTAGGCGCACAGGCAGCCTCCCCCGAAAGCAAGGTCATCTGCATTACCGGTGACGGAAGCCTGCAGATGAGCCTGAATGAAATGGCCACCATCAAGGCCGAAGGCATGCCTGTAAAGATCCTTCTCTTTAACAATGAGAGCCTGTCCATGGTTCGCCAGTTGGAGAAGTATTACTACGAAGAACGGTATTATGCAGTAGATATGCCCGGAAACCCGGACTTCGTGAAGCTGGCGGAAGCTTATGGTTTCGAATCTTACCGGATCACTTCCTGCGAAGGCGCGAAGGAGACTTTGGCAAAGGCTTTGGCAAGTCCCAACGCAGCGCTGATCGAGTGCATCACCGACAAAGACGACATGGTTTTGCCCATTATCAAGGGCGGCTGCGGTCTGGACGAAATGATTTTTGAATAACATTACAAAAAGGATCTGTGACAGAGACCTGTTGCAGATCCTTATATAATATGCGGATGTGGTGGAATTGGCAGACACGCAGGATTTAGGTTCCTGTGCGCGAGCATGCAGGTTCGACCCCTGTCATCCGCACCAAAAAGAAAGACACTTTACAGGTGTCTTTCTTTTTGGTGCGAGTGATGTGTTCCGTTGCAAAAAATCAAAAAAACTTGTGACAAAAGGTCCTGTTCCATCGTCTTATAAGTGAATCGATTCGAACAAGGGGTAGGTGATCACTTGGATAAGCAATTCTTTATGGATGCGGTTGCAAAGCATCAGGATATGGTTTATCGCATCGCTCTGCATTGCTATGGCAGTCCTCCGGATGCGGAGGATACGGTGCAGGCGGTATTTTTGCGTCTTTATACCGAAGAAAAGCCCTTTGATGACGGAGAGCATCTTCGCCGATGGCTGATCCGTGTGACCGTAAATCATTGTCGGGATACGCTGAAAAGTCCCTGGCGGAAGAGGAGGGTATCCATGGATGCGGTGCCCGAACCCATTTTTGAGGAACCCAGGCAGCTGGAACTTTACCAGGAGGTAATGGCCCTGCCGGAAACGTATCGAACGGTGCTGGATCTGTTTTACTATGAAGACTTTTCCACAAAAGAAATAGCAGAGATTTTGAATCTTCAGCAGTCTGCGGTTACCACAAGGCTTTCCCGGGGAAGGGAACTCCTGAAAAAGCGGTTAGGAGGGCTTTGGAATGATGAGCAATAAAGATTTTTATAAAGAAACCTTCTCTCAGGTGCGATCTTCTTCGGAGATCCGTTGGGAGGATATGCCAAAGGCTAAGTCCGACGGAACCCGGAGACCTCGCCGCATCCTGGTTTTGGCTGCGGTGATCTGCCTTCTTGCCGCCTTTTCCATTGCGGCTTATGCTTCCGATTGGTTCGGCCTTCGGGACATGGAGGTCGTAGACGAGATCGTGGTGCAGAACCCTGACGGGGAAGAAGTCGTTGTGGAAGTTTTTACAGGAGCCATCAGCCTGCAGGGCTATGGACAGACTCCGGAAAAACTCGCCTCTGAAGAGTGGCAGAATTTCCTGTCCCACTACGATGTTGACGGCGTTGCATCTGCACTGGGAAACAATCTTTCCGGATATGAGGAAGAGTATGGCATGTACCAGGTCTACAACCAGGAAATGGCGGATAAACTGGACGAAATTTTGGCAAAGTATGATTTGAAGAAGCATACCGAGATGATTTTGACTTTGTCTGAGGAGGATCTCTGCACCCAGGTGGGAGGGGATTTTCTGGGTGAAAACCGAGCCTTCAGCGCTTATATGTATGAAGATGGGACCTTTAAGTTTGATGGACAGATTTCCCTTGCGGACTATGGTTTGCTGGATTACCAGCTTATGCGCTGTGTGAAGGGGACCCTTACGGATGTGGCGTTGAACATCGGAAACTCCATGGATTATACGGAGTGGGCTTATGAAACCACCAGCGGTGTTCCGGTTGCCTTAGCCCTCTCTGCCTATAAAGCTTTGGTGATCGCGGATCTGCCGGACTCTTTTGTTACCATCAATGTTTTAGCTGGGACGGAGACCCCGGGAAGCGATATTTTTTCCTCCGGAGCTTTGGACTCTGCTGATTTGGAGCGCTTTGCGGACAGCTTTGAGTTTTCGCTTCTCAGCCCTGTGAAAGGGCCGGTCCCTGTGGAGGCGGATCCAGCTCCCTGGGAAGCACCGGAAAATGATCTGTTTTTACAGGCTGCCGGTGTAACGGAGGAGGCTGCACAGCAGTATTATGCACAGTTTTTGGCGTGTGCGGAAGCGGATGACCGTCAGGCTGTGGCGGAGATGCTGCATTATCCTGGGGTGGTAAGGCATTGGAATGAGGTGGATCGCAGCTATTATCTTGTGGAAAGCACTGTAGCCAATGCAGAAGAATTCCTCGCTTATTATGAGGAATTGTTTACGGAGAGTCTTTGGATGCGGATCCGGGAAAATCAATATACAAAAGAATGGTCCGATCTCTTTACCCACGGAGGAATGATCGGGGCCGCCGGCGGATCCATTTGGTTTGCAGCAACGGATGAGGGCTTTCAAATCATGACCATACAAAACGACGAAGAATGCAGTTTCCGATAAAGGGGACTGCATTTTTACAGGGGTTGAAATTCCTTTCAATCCATGTTAAGATAATGTGAATAAGAAAACCGCTTTAGAGCGTTAAATGGGAAAAGTCAAATTGAAGAAGCCAAGTATTTTTCCCGTTGCAAGTTTCGGTAATTATAAAATTACATACATAAAAAGGAATTGATTTTACGGTGTGTGAGTGTGTTGTGGAGTCGATTCGGAGAGGAATTATTTATGCAAAGAGAACAACTTGGAAGTCGGTTAGGATTTATCCTTCTGTCTGCCGGCTGTGCCATCGGCTGCGGGAACGTTTGGAAGTTCCCCTGGATGACCGGCCAGAACGGCGGCGGCGGATTCGTTCTGATCTATGTTATTTTCCTGATCGTTTTGGGCCTGCCCGTAATGGTCATGGAACTGTCTGTAGGCCGTGCCTCCCAGGCAAGCCCTATCAAGAGCTTCCCCACCCTGCAGAAGGCGGGACAGAAGTGGAATTTTTATGGGGTCCTGGCGTTTGTCGGCAACATTTGCCTGATGGCTTTCTACACCGTAGTAGCCGGCTGGATCGTTTACTACTTCTACAAATTCCTTACGGGATCTTCCGCAAATCTGGGCTTTGGTCCTATGATCTCGACCCCGGGGATCAATGTAGGCTTCCTGGCCATCGTCGTCGTTTTGGGCTTCCTGGTCCTGTCTTTCCGTCTGCAGGGCGGTTTGGAACGGGTAACCAAGTACATGATGGTTCTGCTGCTGATCCTGATGGTGGTTTTGGCTGTAAACAGCATCACCCTTCCCGGTGCCAAGGAAGGTTTGACCTTCTATCTGAAGCCGGACTTTTCTGCTATCACCGGTAAGACCATCGTAGCCGCTATGAACCAGGCCTTCTTTACCCTGTCTTTGGGTATCGGCTCCATGGCGATTTTCGGCAGCTACATCGGCAAGGAAAGAAGCCTTTTGGGCGAATCCATCAATATCATTATTTTGGATACCTTCGTAGCCATCGTTGCGGGCCTGATCATTTTCCCCGCATGCTTCACCTATAACCTGGAAGTCGGCGCAGGTCCTTCTCTGCTGTTTGATACCATGGCTACCGTTTTCAATAATATGCAGAATGGCCGCCTGTGGGGTACCATCTTCTTCCTGTTTATGGTTTTCGCCGCATTCTCCACTGTACTGGCTGTATTCGAAAACATTCTGGCTATGGTAAGAGAAAAGACCGGTTGGAGCCGCCGCAAAGGCTGCATCGTCTGCGGTATCGTTCTGTTCCTGCTGGGCCTGACCACGGCTTTGGGCTACAGCACCTTCTCCGGCTTTGTACCTTTCGCAGAAGGTTCCGCATGGCTGGATCTGTGGGATTTCATCGTAAGCTACAACATGCTGCCTCTGGGCGCTTTGTGCTACTCCCTGTTCTGCTGCAACCGCTTCGGTTGGGGTTGGAACGATTTCATCCTGGAAGCCAATGCCGGCAAGGGCCTGAAAGTTCAGCCCTGGATGAAGCCCATTTTCCGCTTTGTCATTCCTGTTGTCGTAATCTTCCTGTACATCTACGGACTGGTTACTTTCTCCTGGAACTAAAGCAAATCAAAAAGAATTCTCAAAGGCGCACTCCGCAAGGATGTGCGCCTTTGCTATTTTTACAAGCTGTGGTAGAATGGAGCAAGGTTAGTTCTTACAGCAAGAAGTGAGGTGTAAAAAATGTATTCCTGTGTCAATTGCGGCGTTTACGCTTGTATGGAAGAAAAACCGGAAGTGGTTCCCAAGAATTGCCCCATGCACGAAAAGGAAGTCCTGGAAAGGGCTAAGGCGGAATATGCAGATCCGGAAAATCAGAAAGTCTTTGCCACGGCTGCGGATATCGAATCCTCCGGCTATTGCCAGTGGCCCCGGGTCAAGGAAACCATTCAGTTTTGTCTGCGGATGGGCTTTACCAAGGTTGGACTTGCCTTTTGCAAAGGCTTAAGCGGAGAAGCCAGGACCGTTGCCGGACTGTTTAAAGAAGCCGGGATCGAAGTCGTAGGCGTTTGCTGCAAAGCCGGCGGAACGGACAAAGCTTGTCTTGGCATTCCCGAAGAATATAAAATGGTGGAACCCGGCGAATTTGAAACCGCCTGCAACCCCATTGGACAGGCTATGCTCATGAATGAAAATAAGACCCAGTTTAATATTATCCTGGGCCTTTGCATCGGGCATGACTCTTTGTTCATCAAGTATTCGGACGCTATGGTCACCACCCTTGTGGTCAAGGATCGGGTCACCGGTCACAATCCTGTGGCAGCCATTTACGGCTCCGAGGCTTTCTTTAAAAAGAGAGTTCGCTAATAATTATATTTTTTCCGGAATGCGGCCATGAAAGAGAAGGTCAGGATCACTGCCATGGCTTCGGCTGCGACTACGGCGCTCCAAATCCCGTCCACTCCCCAAATCAGGGGGAAGGTCAGTACGGCGAACATTTCGAAAACCAGGGTTCGCAGGAAGGAGATCAGGGCGGAGATCAAACCGTTGTTGAGAGCGGTAAAGAAGTTGGATCCGAAGATCGCAAACCCTGCTAACAGGAAGGAGAAGGCGTAGATCCGCAGCCCTCTGCAGGTCAAAAGGAAGAGTTCCGGATCATAACCTACAAAAAGAGCGGATAAGGGCTTTGCCAAAAGCTGGGCTCCTGCGAACATGCAGAGAGCGAACACCAGAATAATGGCAAGGCTCTTTTTTCGTAAATTTTTCATTTCCGGGTGATTCTGCGCCCCGTAATGGTAGGAGATGATAGGAGCGGTCCCGATGGAATAGCCGATAAAGGCGGCGAAGAAAATAAAGCCTACATACATGATGACGCCGTAGGCTGCCACCCCGTCCTCCCCTGCATACTTCAAAAGCTGTACGTTGTAGAGCATTCCTACCAGGGACATGGAGACATTGGTCATGAGCTCCGAGGATCCATTGGTGAAGGTCTTGAGAAGCGCCTTACCCTGGAATGTGGTTTTCCCTAACCGGAGAAGGCTGGTATTGGGGCTGAAGAAGTAAATGAGAGGGATGACTCCGCCTACGACCTGGGCGAGGACCGTAGCCAGGGCAGCGCCCACCAGGCCCCATTCCAAAATGGCCACGAGCAGAGCATCCAGGACCATGTTGGTCACCCCGCAGGCCACGGTGGTCCAAAACCCTAACACCGGCCGCTCTGCAGCGATAAAAAAGCTTTGGAATTCCAGCTGTAAGATAAAGGGGATCAGTCCGAAAACCAAAACCCGTCCGTAGGTCATGCAGTCTGCGAGAAGCTGTCCTTCTGCGCCCATAAGAACGCAGACCGGGCGCAGGATGAACCATCCGACGACGGTCAGGATCCCGCCGCAGATCAGGGAAGTGTAGACGATCAAAGAAAAGATGCTTCGGGCTTTTTTCTTATCGCCTTCGCCCATGACCTTTGCCACCAATGCGCTTCCGCCGGTGCCGAACATGAATCCTACCGAGCAGAGGATCATGGCCAAAGGCATGACGAAATTGACTGCGGCAAAGGGGATCTTTCCTGCAAAATTGGACACGAAAAAACCGTCCACCACTCCGTAGATGGATGTAAAGATCATCATCATAATGGAGGGGAAGGTGAACCGGAGAAGTCGTTTAAATGTAAAGTGATCGGATAGTTGGATCTTCATATCGTAATTAGGCTATGCGAACATATCCTCTAATTCTTTCTTGATTTTTTTGCTGGTGGCAGGCTGATCCGCGCAGGCTCTCTCCGAAGCATCCAGGATGGCAAGCCCTTTTCGGACTGCGATCTTTGCTTCATCCAGCCGGCCCTTTTTCTGCAGGAAGAGGGCGAACTTTAAGCAATTGTCCGCAGCTTCCATATATCCATAGGGATGTCCCGGGGCTGCGTTTACCGCTGCGTCACCGTCGTCCAAAGCATTGAGGAAGTGTTTTTCTGCTTCTTTGTCCATGCCTCTTCGCTGATAGTAGAGGCCGGAAGTTCGGCTCAGGATGCATCGGCTATTGGCGATTTGACGATTGCCGGTGGTTCCTTCGCCGCCGTTTCTCTTGATCTGTTCCAGGGCTTCGTTCAAAACCTCTTCTGCAAGAGCAAGATATCTTTCCAGGTCTTCGTTCCACCGGTCATCTTCCCAAAGATTTTCTGCGGCAGTGGTGAAGGCGAAGCCCATTTTGCAGTAGGTGTCGATAATTTCGGGAACCCTCTTTTTGACTTCCCTGTAGTTGTCCAGGGCCTGATCCAAATGGCAGATGGCTTTCCGGATCGCGTCCTCTTCCTTTTCCGGATCTTTGCCGGCCAGGCTGAAATAGCCTTCGGCGGCTCTTTTGTGGACGAGGCCGAAGTTCAGATAAAATTCGCTGTCCCAGTACGGCTGCAGGACTTCCGCCACCTGATAGGTCTCCAAAGATTCCAGGTACATGGCCAGAGCCTTGTCCTTGTTTTTCTGTGCAGCATAAATCTCGCCCTGCTGTTCCTGGGCCTTGCCGCAGCAGCTGTAAAGGGAGAGGGCGGAAAGCTTGCGGGGATCCTTACACAGGTGGAAAATGTAGGCGAGCTCTGCTTCTGCCTGGGGAAAATCTTCCTTGATCACATATTCTTTTGCCAAATACAGCTTTGCCTTGGCCATGTTCAGAATGAAGGTCTTATAGGGGAAGCTTTTAATATTTTTTTCTAAGGCTTCCATGTAGTCTTTGGCGATCTGCACGCATTGGTCCGGAGCATTCTTTTCTCCCGCAGGGGCAATGTGTTCCAACGCCATTTGGATGCTGGTGAAGGTCAGCTTGCTTTCCCCGGAAGAAAGCTCTTCCGCCAGGGCAAGACCATCACGGATCAGTTCTCTTGCATTTTTGTAATCGGATAAGTGAACGGCCAGCATGGCGCTTTCCCGAAGGACTGCCAGGCGGAGTCCTCCCTGGGTCTCCTTTGCCAGGCTGAGGAGTTCTCTATAGTAGCTGTGCATTTGGCCGCCATTGACCAAAACCTGTCCGATCTCCTGAAGGGCTTCGAAGTAGGCCTTTGAAGAGGGAAGGCCCTTCCCGTACAGGTACAGGCTTTGGCTGTGCTGGCCAACGGCTTCGGGGGAGAGGGAACCTTCTGTCTTTGCGGCATTTCGGAACCATTCCATTTCCGCCCGGAACAGGTTGCGGAAGCAGGCTTCCGTGGCCTGACAATTGTCCATATAGTTTCGGATCTCTTCCTTCATAGAGTTTTGTACGCAATATCTTTCACCGGGAAGGATCTCGGTGAAGAGGGAGCTTTCAAACCACTTTTTATGAAGGGCAAAGAGTTTTCCGGGGAAAAGCCGTTCAAAAAGATCTTCGTCAAAATAGCGGGCCAGATTCAGCTGGAAGAGCATTTCCTTTTGATCCGCGGACATGCCTCGCAGCGCTTCCGCTGCAATATGCTCATATTTTTTTGCACGCAAAGCATCCCAGTCGATCTCGCCGGGGAGCTTCTTTTGCTGCTCCAAATATTCTTTTGCCCGGTCGATGTGAAGGGGGATCCCTCCGCAGATATCGATGTACCAGGAAATTTCCTGAGGATCGGAAATATTTTTTTCTTTGACCAGGAAGTCCTCCATCTCCTCCCTGGACATTTTTCCGAGGGCGATCTTTTCCACATGGAGGCGAGGTAAGTTCAGGGGATTTCGGGAGAGGATCAGCCAGGTGATATCCCGGGCTTCCTCGATCAGGTTGTGGAACCATTCTTCCTCAATGGAAGACAGGTCATCGAAATTTTCCACGGCCACAAAGAGCTGTTTTTTCTGTTTGGGGAGAGATTCGTTTACATCCATGGCCAGGGATTTGGGGAGAAAATTCTCCAGCTCCCGGTCGGTTTTCTTTGAAAGTTCTTCGTAGAGAGATTTGTCCTTATCCGTTTTCGGACGGTATTTCCGAACCATTTTTGTAACCGCTCGCGCCACCTTCAGGCCGGCCCCTACATAGGGAAGTTCAATGAATTCCGAAGCAAAGCCCGTAACTTCATCCACCTTGTCCATGTAGGAATAGATCTTTCGGTCTGCATAGGGAACCCTCTTTTGACGGCTGCTGTGAATATGGTCCGTAATGTTGAAGTGGTATAAAGAAACGGTCTTATGGGCCGTCAGAAAATCACAAAGGTCATAAAGGGCGTTGACCATGGATTCCTGGGCGAGACCTTTATATTGATTGAAATCAAAGTATCCGCAAAGGTACTCTTCCCGATCGGCAAAGGCGTCCCGGACATATTTCCCCAGGGCGGATTTTCCGATCCCTTTTTCCCCGAAAAGATTAATGACTTTGCAGGAAGGGTCTTCGATGGCATGAATGATTTTATCGGTGTAGTTTTTTCTCAGATACATAATGTCCCTCCTGTATGTATCCCTGTTGGCGATCCCTATAAAGTCATTGTAATGGAGGGGTTTTGCAAAGTCAATCTGCGGGGGCCCTTCTTTCGGGTATTAAAAAAACCCCCTGTCATTGACAGGGAGCAGGGATCATTCCTGATTTTTTGCTACGTTTTCCATAAGGGTATGGATAATGCGGCGGAATTCGAGAACATCTTCTTCGGGAAGCTTTGCGATCTCCTGGAGTTTATACGGGATCTCTGCTGCTTTTTCTTTCAGCCGCTCTCCTTTTTTCGTAGTGGCAACGATCAGATTCCGCCCATCTTCATTGGATTTCGTTCTGGAAAGGAATCCTTTGGCCTCCATTTTTTTCAGCAGCGGAGTAAGGGTTCCGGAGTCCAGATAGAGATAACCTCCAAGTTCTTTTACTGTGAGGGATTTCTTTTCCCAAAGAACCAACATGACCAAATATTGGGTGTAGGTCAGGTCGAGGTCTGCAAGGAGCGGGGTATAATGTTTGATCGTTTCTCTCGCACAAGCATACAAGTGAAAGCAGATTTGATTTTCAAGCTTCAGCGAAAGATATTTGTTGTCGGAAGAGTTGTTCATTGCTGCACCTGTTACTCTTTCTTTGCCTGTGAAAAATTTAACCAATATATAGTATATAGGAAGGCAAAAAAATTTGCAAGGATTTTTGCATGAAATTTCAGATTTTGGGTCAGGAGAACGAAGGAATGTGGTAAACTCTCTTACAGAGGGGAGAATTCCCCGGGAGGTTTTCATGTACAATTTTGACGAGATCATTGATCGAAAAAACAGCAACGCCATGAGCACCGATGGTTTTCGGGACTATATTTTTCATGCCGATGAAAACATGAAGTTCCCCTATGCCGATGACGAGTTTATTCGTATGTGGGTGGCGGACATGGAGTTTGCAGTTCCGGATGTGGTTATAGAAGGGATAAAGGAACGGCTGGACCGGCGGATCCTGGGCTATACGAAAGTCTTTTCGCCTGACTACTACGAAGCGTTTGTCCGCTGGTGTCGGGCTCGATATGGATGGAGCTTCCCGAAAGAAGAACTTGTGACTTCCAATGGGGTCGTTCCGGCTTTATATGATTTGGTGGAACTCCTTTGCTCTCCGAAGGATAAGGTTTTGATCCTGACCCCTTCCTATGCATTCTTCAAGCATGCGGCGGCGTTTCATGGGCGGGAATGTGTTTGCTCTGACCTGATCAACAAAGGCGGAGATTGGACCATCGATTTTGCGGATTTGGAGAGAAAGGCTTCGGATCCCTGGGTAAAGCTGCTGATCTTCTGCAATCCCCACAATCCCACCGGTCGGGTTTGGCGTGAAGAGGAGCTGAAGGAGATAGCCCGGATCGTGGAGAAGAACCGGCTTTGGGTGATCTCCGATGAGATCCATTGTGATCTTCTGCGCTGTGATCAGATCCACACGCCTTTGGGAAAGGTCATGGCGGACTATAATCAGCTGGTGACATGTATGGCCCCCAGCAAGACCTTTAACCTTGCGGGAATGATGATCTCCAACATTCTGATTCGGGATGAGTCCCTTCGGAAGCTTTGGGTCCGGAGACATTTCAATTGCGACAATCCCCTGAGCATTGCCGCAGCCCAGGCGGCCTACGAAAAGGGAGGACCCTGGCTTGCGGAATTGCGTAAGTACCTGGATGAGAACTTCGCTTTTACGGAAAGGTATCTGCGGGAAAACCTGCCGAAAGCCCGGTTTAAGACTCCGGAAGCCACCTATCTTGCATGGGTGGATTTGGGCGAATATTTTTCTCCGGAAGAAAACCTGTCGGAGTTTTTTGCGTGGAATGCCGGTGTCCTTCTGGAAGGCGGCAGCATGTTTGTACAAAACGGGGAAGGTTTTATCCGGCTGAATTTAGCCTGTCCCCGTTCGATTTTGGAAGAGGGCCTGCGGAGGATATGCGAAAGTATCGCTCGAAGACAGGCAAAATAAAAAAGCTTCCCGCCCCGCAGGGGACTGGAAGCAAAAAAATCCACCTCGGCTCCCCCGCTTTTCGGGATGGAGGCGAAAAAAATCCACCTCGGCTCCCCCGCTTGCGGGGGAGCTGTCAGCGAAGCTGACTGAGGGGGTTAAAACACAAGTTGTACCAGCAGCATATATCCTATGGTGCCGCAGGCAATGCTGATAAGAGTATTGCGCTTCCATATGTAGGTGCCGCCGGTAATGAGGCAGCCTAAAATGGTGGGCATGATGCTGTCGAATTCGGTGACTTTCACTTCTTTCAGGCAGTAAACCACCAACATACCCATAACGGCATAAGGCAGTATCCGTCCCAGTTTTTCTACGATCCGGGGCGTTTTTTTATCGTTTTTAAAGACGATAAAGGGAATAAACCGCAGGGCTGCGGTAACTGCGGCAATCACCAGCACCGCTTGTATAATGTAAGGATCACGCATTGCTTTGGTCCTCCTTATACAAACAAAGTGCGACTGCGATCACGATCATTGCCGGGATCAGGAACTTTTCGCTGCCGAATACCACCAAACAGGCGGCGGTGGCCACGATCCCGATGATGGCGGGAGCATGCTTTTTCGAAGTGAGCCACTGCTCCAGGAAAATGGTGATGAACAGCGCTGTCAGCACGAAGTCGATGCCTTCGCTGTTGAATTCCACTAAAGTGCCTACGGTAGCCCCCAGAACACAGCCGGCGATCCAGTAAATGTGGTCCAGAAGGGTAACCAGGAAATAGTAATCGTACCGTCCCTCTCTGGGGATCAGCCGGTCATCCCGGGAGGTCAGGGCATAGGTTTCGTCCGTGAGCCCGAAGATCATATAGGCCTTGCGGATCCCTGCACCTTTATATTTTCCCAGCAGGGAGATGCCGTAGAAAAGATGACGGCAGTTGATCATAAAGGTGGTGAGCCCGATGGTGAGCAGGGAGGCTCCTCCGGAAAGCAGTCCTACTGCGGCGTACTGTCCGGCACCGGCGTAGATCAGTAAGCTCATAAAAAAGGCCAGACCGATCCCGAAACCGTTGGCTTCCAGGATAATTCCGAAGCCAAAGCCCAAAAACAGGTAGCCCGCAAGGACGGGTAATGTATGGATAAATGCTTGTCTGAATGTCTTCTTCATAAACACTGTTGTATCATTTTTTTGTGGGAAGGTCAACCTTTCCGGGAAAGAAAAAGAACCCCTTTTGATAAGGGGTTCTTTGTAAATTTATTTGGATTCGCGCCGTTCTTCTCTGCGCTCTTCTCTTCTTTCTTTCCGTTCTTCTTTTCTTTCCTGACGTCTTTCTTTGCGGTCGTCCTTCTTGACCTTTCTTTCTAACTGAATGGTCTGGGCGGCGGCCAGAGCGTCATCGATGGTGGGAGTAAATCCTCTTGCACCGATCTTTCGATAGAGGCCGGCTTTCTTCATAACTTCCATGGGATATTTGTTTACATGGGAGAAGAGCAGCGTAATGCCCTTTTTCTTGCACTTGTGATGGAGATCTTCCAAATGCTTCATGGCGGTGGCATCGATGGAAGGTACATTGCTCATACGCAGGATCAGTACCTTGGTGTCCTTTTGCAGATCGAAGTCGATGAACTTGTCTGCGTCTGCGAAGAACATGGGGCCGTTGATCTCGTAAACTTCGGTGCCTTCGGGAATTTCCTTGGCCTTTTCGTCGTCGGAGTCTTCCTTTTCATCCCAGTGACGAACATAGGTCAGGTCGGACATTCTCTTCATGAAGAGGACGGCTGCCAGCATCAGACCTACGGCAATGGCGATGACCAGATCGAAGAAGATGGTCAGGAAGAAAGACAGGACCAGGATGAAGATGTCGGTCTTGGGAGATCTCTTGCAGATCCGGACGAACATCCGCCAGGAGCTCATGTTGTAGGCAACGACGAACAGGATGGCTGCGATGATGGGCATGGGGATCATCTTTGCTACGGGCATCAATACCAGCAGGAAGAGGACCAGGATCACAGCGTGGATCATTCCGCTGATGGGGGAGCGGCCGCCGTTCTTTACATTTGCTGCGGTTCTTGCGATGGCACCGGTAGCGGGGATGCCGCCGAACAGGCCGGAGAGGATGTTCCCTACACCCTGAGCGATAAGTTCGGTATTGGAGTTGTGGCGGTCCTTGATCATTCCGTCGGATACAACGCAGGACAGCAGAGATTCAATGGCTGCCAAAGCTGCGATAGTCAGGGCGCTGGGTGTGACCGCCCGGATCAGATCAAAGTTGATTTCCGGGATAGAGGGCTTGGGAAGCTCAGAGGACAGATCCGGATAAAGGGTCCCGATGGTGTTTACATTGAGGCTGAAAGCCTGCACCAGAAGGATCCCTATGATAATGGCGATGATGGAAGGGGGG
>SVCV01000037.1 GCA_015058185.1 Clostridiales bacterium
CGACTTCCACATCGAAGTTACAGAAAAGGTTCTGGATGAGATCGGGGCAGGGGACAAGGACCGGATCCTGGTCTACAACAAAATCGACTTGCTGGAAGAGAAGGGGATCCCCTTTATCTGCGGCAAGGAGAATATTGCCATCTCTGCCAAGTACGGCAAGAACTTCGATAAGCTCATCGAGATGATCAAGGAACGGATCTTTGCCGGCCGCCATCGGGTCAGCTTGCTGATCCCCTATACCAAGGGCGATGTGACCTCCTATCTTTGTGAAAAGTATAAGGCGGACAAAATGGAATACCGGGGGGACGGCACCTATCTGGAGCTGGAACTGGAGTTAGAAGACTACCAGCGCTTAGAGGCCTACCGGGTATAATTTCTAAGGAATATTTATGTACAGATATCGCACGATTTTACAGGAAGCACAGGCGGAACAGGTCATTGACAAGTCCCGCTTCATAACCTATGTTCAGCCCGTAGAGACCCGGGAGGAAGCGGAAGCTTTCTTCAGCCGGATCCGGGCCAAGCATCGGGATGCCACTCACAATGTTCCTGCCTTTGTGATCGGGGAGCATTTTGATCTGCAGTGGGCCAGCGACGACGGGGAACCCCAGGGAACCTCCGGTGCACCTATGGTTCAAATGATGGTCAAAGAGGGCATTACCAATGTGGCCGTAGTGGTGACCCGCTATTTCGGCGGCATTAAGCTGGGTACCGGCGGACTGGTTCGGGCCTACACAAGCTCTGCGCGGCTGGGATTAGAAGCTGCAGGCCTTTGCAGGGTAGAGGAACAGGAAGTTCTCACCATCCAGGTAGATTATTCCTTCTACGACAAACTGCAGAACCTGGCGGGCAAACAGGGTCTTCAGCTGAGCAATCCCGTTTATACGGATAAGGTCACCATCGAGGCCTCCATGACTCCGGAACAGCGTCCGGAAACGGAAAGTCTGCTGTCCAATTTGACCAACGGCCAGGGACAGATCCTGTCATCGGAACTTCGTCTGGTAAAAGTTCCGGAATAAATCCTTGAAAACCTTGAAATTTCCACTTTACAAGCTTGATTTTGTATGGTATCATACAGTGTCAATATTATTAGCCCGAGGCTGAGTTTTGCGAAACTCCGACGCTGGACACGGCTCCGGGGGTAAAAAGAAAAGGAGAAATCAAAATGATCGATCAGACCAAGAAAGCTGCAATTATCGAAGAGTACAAGACCAAAGAAGGCGACACCGGTTCCCCCGAAGTTCAGGTTGCTATCCTGACCTATCGGATCAATGACCTGAATGAACATCTGAAGGTTCACAAGAAGGACCATCACTCCAGAAGAGGTCTGCTGAAGATGGTTGGTCAGAGAAGAAATCTGCTGAACTACCTGAAGGCAAAGGATATCGAAAGATACAGAACCCTCATCGCTCGGTTAGGACTGAGAAAGTAATTACGCTTACAATACAGCGGGCGGCTTTACGGCCGCCCCTGTGTTAATTTTAGGGAACGACGGAACTTTGGTTTACAGTCGTTTTCTCGCTATTTAAAACAAGTTATTTTAAGATCGGGTACGGGTCAGGCTTGAGAAACCAGCCGGCTTCCCACCGTGGGAAACCGATTGCTTTGTCAAGCCGGACCTGATTTATCAAACTCAGGAGGTAAACAATGAGATTTGAAGACTTCAGAACTTTCCGCACTGCAATCGGCGGACGTCTGCTCCAGGTCGAAGTAGGCAAAGTTTGCCAGATGGCCAATGGCGCAGTCACCATGCGTTACGGTGACACCGTTGTTAACGTTACCGCAACCGCATCTGCAGCACCCCGTGCTGACATCGACTTCTTCCCCCTGTCCTGCGAATTCGAAGAAAAGATGTACGCAGCCGGTAAGATCCCCGGCGGCTTCATCAAGAGAGAAGGCCGTCCTTCCGAAAAGGCCATCCTCAGCGCTCGTTTGATGGACAGACCCCTGCGTCCCCTGTTCCCCAAGGGATATTACAATGATGTTCAGGTAGTTGCTACCGTTATGTGCGTTGATCCCGACTGCACCCCCGACATCGTTGCTATGCTGGGTTCCTCTATCGCTCTGACCATTTCTGACATTCCCTTCGAAGGCCCCACCGCTTCCGTACTGGTAGGCATGATCGACGGCGAATTCATTCTGAACCCCACTCTGGAACAGAGAGCAGTCAGTGATATGCATCTGGTCGTTTCCGGTACCAAGGACGCCATCATGATGGTAGAAGCCGGTGCCAACGAAATTCCCGAAGAAACCGTTCTGGAAGCTATCCTGTTCGCTCACGAAGAAATCAAGACCATCATCGAATTCATCGAAGAGATCGCTGCAGAAGTAGGTAAGCCCAAGAGAGAAGTTGTTCTCCACAAGGTTCCCGAAGACATCGACGCAGCCGTTCGTGAATATGCAGCCGACAAGATGCGTGCCGCTATCCAGACCTACGACAAGCAGGAACGTCTGGACAACATGGACGCAGTGGAAGCAGAAGCCAAGGAACATTTCGCAGAAATCTTCCCCGACAATCCCAAGGACATCGATGCCGTTCTGTACAACATCACCAAGGAACAGGTCCGCAGCCTGATCCTGGACGATGGCATCCGTCCCGACAACCGGAAGACCACCGAGATCCGTCCCATTTGGTGCGAAACCAGCTTCCTGCCCAGAACCCACGGTACCGGCCTGTTCACCAGAGGCCAGACTCAGGTTCTGTCCATCGCTACTCTGGCTCCTCTGAGAGAAGCCCAGACCATCGACGGCATCACCGAAGAAACCGAAAAGAGATATATGCACCACTACAACTTCCCCCCCTACAGCGTAGGCGAAGCACGGCCCATGAGAAGCCCCGGCCGTCGGGAAATCGGTCACGGTGCACTGGCAGAAAGAGCTCTGGTTCCCGTTCTGCCTTCCCCCGAAGAATTCCCCTATGCCATCCGTGTAGTATCTGAAGTTCTGTCCTCCAACGGCAGTACCTCTCAGGCTTCCGTATGCGGCAGCTGCCTGGCTCTGATGGATGCAGGCGTACCCATCAAGGCTCCTGTAGCCGGTATCGCAATGGGTCTGATCAAGAGAGATGACAAGGTTGCCATCCTCAGCGACATCCAGGGTATGGAAGACTTCCTGGGCGACATGGACTTCAAGGTAGCAGGTACCAAGAAGGGCGTAACCGCTATCCAGATGGACATCAAGATCCACGGTCTGGACAAGGAAATTCTGCAGGCTGCTCTGAAGCAGGCCCGCGAAGGCCGTTTCTTCATCATGGACAAGATGATGGAAGAAATCGATGCACCTCGTCCCGAACTGTCTCCCTATGCTCCCAGAATCATCACCATGCACATCGATCCCGATAAGATCCGCATCGTCATCGGCCCCGGCGGCAAGACCATCAACCGCATCGTTTCCGAAACCGGCGTAAAGATCGATCTGGACGACGATGGTACCGTATACATCGCTTCCGCAGACGCAGAAAGCGCCAAGGCCGCTGTAAGAGAAATCGAACTGCTGACCAAGGAAGTAGAAGTAGGCGAGATCTACGAAGGTAAGGTAACCCGGATCATGTCCTTCGGCGCATTCGTTGAAGTACTGCCCGGCAAGGAAGGCCTGCTCCACATCTCCAGAATCGCTAAGGAGAGAGTAGAAAAGGTTGAAGATATCCTGAGCGTTGGCGACATCGTAACCGTAAAGTGCTACGAAATCGACAGCCAGAACCGGATCAACCTGACCAGAAAAGACCTGCTGTAAAATCATTCATAAAGATTCACCCCGGACATAAATTGTTCCGGGGTGTTTTTTATGTACAAAAAGAAATCTTTGGTTTTGGCGTCGGTGGTCTCTTTGCTTTTTCTTACCTGGATCACGGCACCTTTTGAGGCCCTGGAGACGGCGGCTGTTCCCGGTGAAGAGGATGTGGTCATCCGGCAGGGGGATCCTGCCAGTCATCAGGTGGCATTGACCTGCAATGTGGACTGGGGGGAAGATGTTCTTCCGGAGATCCTGGCTGTATGCGAGGAGAAGGATGTAAAGATGACCTTTTTCGTGACAGGGAAATGGGCCATGAAAAATCCGGGGCTCCTTCGGGAAATGTACATTGCCGGCCACGATATTCAGAATCACGGATACAGCCATGCTTTGTGTTCTCAGGTGTCGGAGGAAGTGGTTATGGAAGAGATCGGGAAGACAGAGGAGATCCTGCAGGATCTTTTAGGGATCCGCACCCGGATCTTTGCACCGCCCTCCGGAGACTATGACGGAAAGACGGTGGATCTTTGCCGGGAACGGGGATATCTTCTTTCCCTTTGGAGCGCAGACACCATCGACTGGAAAGAAGGCTCTACTGCCCAGGTGATCACGGACCGGATCCTCTCAAAGGACCTGTCCGGGGGCATCGTTCTCATGCATCCCAAGGAGGCCACAGCAGAAGCTTTGCCGGGGCTGATCGTTACCATGCGGGAGCGGGGCCTTTCCATCGTGCTGCTCCGGGATTTACCTATTGAAGCCCCTTCTGACCTTTGATAGAATGGGAAGAGAAAATTTTTACACCTCACCCGCTTCATACTCCCTCAGCCCCTGCGGGGCAGTTCCCTCAGGGAGGGAGCTTCAGCCTGGACAGCGAAGCGTCTTGAGGAACGATCGAAAGGGATTTGTACAAAATGGGGAAAGAGACTTGTAAATCAAAAAGATTTTTATGTTTGGCGCTGACGGTGCTTCTTCTTGCGGGAAGCTTTCTTGCAGTGCCTTTTTATTCCGGGGATCCGGTGTATGCCGGCGGGACGGAGGATGAGTTTCGGGCGGTTTGGGTGGCTACGGTATTCGGCCTGAACTACCCGTCAAAGAAAACCACAGATCCGGAAGTTTTGAAAGCAGATGCCCTTGCTATTCTGGATAACTGCCAGGAAATGGGGTTTAACACAGTCATTCTGCAGGTTCGTCCTGCCAGTGACTCCCTCTACGATTCGGACATATTCCCCTGGTCCATGTACCTGACCGGAACCCAGGGACAAGCCCCTGATGGCGGTTTTGATCCTTTGGAATTCTGGATCGAGGAAGCCCATAAGCGGGGGATGGATCTTCACGCCTGGCTGAATCCTTATCGGATCACGGCCGCAAAGGGGGATGAGGCGAAGCTTGCTGCGGACCATCCCGCATTGGTACATCCCGACTGGACGGTCCTTCATACGGACGGGAAACTGTATTGGGATCCCGGTCATCCCGGTGCTCAAAACCTCATTTTGGAAGGGGTTTCGGAGATCGTGGAAAATTACGATGTGGATGGGATCCAGATCGACGACTATTTTTATCCGGATGTGGCTTTCAATGACCTGAACACCTACACCGTTTACGGCGGCGGTTTTCCGGATGTAAAAGCCTGGCGGATGCACAATACGGAATACATGGTAGGATCCATCTATGAGGTAGTGAAGGACGCTGGAAAGGACATGACCTTCGGCGTTTCTCCTTCCGGGATCTGGGCCAACAAGTCGGCCTCCAATCCTTTGGGAAGCGACACCCGGGGCGCAGAGGCTTACGCGAAATATGCGGATACCAGAGCCTGGGTAAAGAAGGGGCTTATGGACTACATCGCCCCGCAGATCTATTGGGAGTTCGGCCACTCGCTGGCGGATTATGAGACCCTTGCCAACTGGTGGATGGATGTGACCGAAGACACCGGTGTGGATCTGCACATTGCCATGGCCGCCTATCGGGCCTGCAATACGAATCCGGAAAGCGTCTGGTACGGAACCTCTCAGATCCGGCAGCAGGTGGAGTGGAACCGGCAGTTTGAGGAGATCAAGGGATACTCCATGTACTCTTATGCGATTTTTGACACGGAGCCGGAAATGCAGCAGCTGATGAAGGATCTGAACCAGGCAGACTCCCCGGAGATCACCGGCCCTCCGGCTGTTTCCGGTGCCCTGGACCGTCATGTTTTTGCTTTGGGACAGGCCGTTCGGGAAAATATTCTGCGAACCCTTACAAATTCAGGGGATTAATGGCGAAAAAATGCGGAATTTCAAGGGGTTTCAGGTAAAGAAAAGCTTGCATTTCTGAAATATCTGTGCTATCATACTGATAACTGCGAATGTTTCGCGAATCAATGGTTATTGCAAAGAGTGGGAAATCCCACTCTTTGATTTTTACGGGAAACTTCCCGGTAAGGAATGGAGCAGTATGGCTAAGAAGAAAATAGGTGAGATCGTCGCGGAAGAACTGGCCCCTTTTCTGAAAGAAGAAGGACTGGAACTGTTCCGGACGGAATTCGTAAAAGAGGGTAAGGACTGGTTCCTTCGGGTCTACATCGAAGGTGCCTGGGAGGAAGGTCAGGACGCACCGCCCCCCATTGACACGGACAAGTGCGAAAAGACCAGCCGCTTCCTCAGTGCCCGGCTTGACGAACTGGATCCCATCCAGCAAGCCTACTATCTGGAGGTCTCCTCTCCGGGGATCGACCGCCCCTTGCTCAGCGAAAAGGATTTTTCCCGGTTCAAGGGCTCCCTGATCGAGGTCAGCCTCTACCAGGCCATTGACGGTAAGAAATCCGTTCAGGGCCACTTACAGGGATTGAAAGACGGAAACATCGTTCTTACCGACGAAAAGGGTAAGGAAGTTGTCATTCCGCAGGAAAAAGCATCAAAAACCAAATTAGCGTTTGTGTTTTAAGGAGGATATAAGAAAATGAACACAGAATTCATCCAGGCCATCGAGGAACTGGAGAAGGAAAAAGAAATTTCCAAAGAAGTCCTGTTTGAAGCGATCGAATCCGCTTTAGTATCCGCATACAAGAAGAATTACACCAACTCCCAGAACGTTCGCGTCAGCATCGACCGGGAACTGGGTCATGTAAATGTCTATCGCCGTATGGATATCGTAGAAGTTGTGGAAGATCCCGCCGCAGAGGTTTCTCTGGAATATGCCCAGAGCATCGACCCCGCTTACGAACTGGGCGATGTTATCGAATATCAGGTAACTCCCAGAGACTTCGGCCGCATCGCAGCCCAGACCGCAAAGCAGGTAGTTGTACAGCGGATCCGGGAAGCCGAACGGGGACTGATCTACGACCGTTACATCAGCCGTCAGGGCGAGATCATCAACGGTGTGATCCACAGAATCAGCAATGATACCATCTTCATTACCATGAACCGGACCGAAGGTATCCTGTCCGTAAACGAACAGGTAAAAGGCGAACGCTACACCGTAAACAGCCGGATCAAGGTTTACATCATGGATGTTAAGAAGACTACCAAGGGTCCCCAGGTATACCTCTCCCGTTCCCATCCCGGCCTCGTAAAGAGACTGTTTGAACTGGAAGTTCCCGAAATTCAGGAAGGTGTTGTAGAGATCCGCAGCATCGCCAGAGAAGCTGGCTCCAGAACCAAGATGGCCGTTTACACCGAAGAGGAAGGTGTGGATCCCGTAGGTGCCTGCGTAGGCGCCAGAGGCATCCGCGTACAGGCAGTTGTTGACGAACTGTACGGGGAAAAGATCGACATCATCGAATGGAGCGACGATCCCGAAAAGATGATCAGCAGCGCTCTCAGCCCCGCCAAGGTAGAAAGAGTTATCCTCAGCGAAGAAGGCAAGTCCGCGACCGTAGTGGTTCCCGACTACCAGCTGTCCCTGGCCATCGGCAAGGAAGGTCAGAACGTTCGTCTGGCAGCAAAGCTTTGCGGCTGGAAGATCGATATCAAGAGCCACAGCCAGCTCTACCCCGAAAACGGCGAAGAAGATTATTACGAAGACGAAGCTTTCGATCTCCCCGCTGAAGAGGAATATACTGAAGAATAAGAGGGGGCTTTGGATTTGAAAACGAAGAAGATCCCCATGCGCCGCTGTGTCGGCTGTATGGAGTCCAAGCCGAAAAAGGAACTGATCCGCATTGTGGCAGACGCCGAAGGCAATCTCCATCCGGATCTTTCCGGCAGGGCCAACGGCCGGGGCGTTTACCTCTGTCCTTCCGTACAGTGCCTTGCAATGGCAAGAAAGAAGAGGGCGATCTCCAGAAGCCTGGAAATCAACGTGACCGAGGAACAGATGGACGCCCTGTTTGAGGAGCTTTCCCCCTATGCGAAAGAAAATTCATAGCTATATAGGCTTCGCCAAGCGATCCCGCAATTTGGTTTCCGGCAGCAATTCCTGTGAATTCGCCTGCATGAGAAAGCCTGTGTATCTTCTGATCCTTGCGGATGACTTGTCGGAGAATACCATTAAAAAATTCACATCTTTGGCCAATCGGCTGGAGATCCCCGTTCGCCGCTACGAAACGAGAGAAGTCCTCTCGGAAATGGCAGGGGAGGCAGATACCGGAGTATTTGCCGTTACTGATAAAAATCTTGCAAATGCCATATTAAAAGAAATTGATGAGGAGGTGTGTTCATGAGTATAAGGGTGCATGAACTCGCGAAAGAACTGAATTTATCCAATGAGGAGATCATGGAGAGACTGGATAAGATGGGATCCCCCGTCACCTCTCACTCCAGCAATGTCTCCGACATAGATGCGGCAGCTATCCGCAATATCGTTATCCATTCCCGGCAGAAATCGGAAACGAAAATTGTAAAGGTAGCTCCCAAACAATCCGATGCGGAAGGCCAGAAGGATGTTAAGGTTTCTGTAAAGCCCGTATCCGAGGCCGCATTCCGTCCCCAGGGCCGGACTGCTCCCAAGCGTCAGGAAGCTGCTCCCGCTCAGACCCGTTCTGCAGCTGGAAAGACTGCCGCTGCAAAGACCGCAGCCGCAGGTGTAAAGGGCCCTCAGGGAACTCCCCTGCCCAAGTCTGCCTCCATGCAGGCTCCTATGGGAACCCCCCTGCCCAAGTCTGCTTCCATGCAGGCACCTCAGGGAACTCCCCTGCCCAAGTCTGCTTCTATGCAGGCTCCCATGGGAACTCCCCTGCCCAAATCTGCCTCTGTACAGGCACCTCAGGGAACCCCTCTGCCGAAATCCGAATCCCTGCAGGAAGAAGTTAAGCCCGCTCCCGCTGAACAGCCTCAGGCCACACCCTTACCTAAGGCTCCCGAAAAGGAAGCACCTGCCGCAGTAAAAGAGGAGAAGGCTCCCGTTGCTGAAAAAGAAGCTCCCAAGGCTGCTCCTGTGGAAGAACAGAAGCGTCCTTCCGGGATCAAGATCTTAAAGACCGCAGCTCAGGTTCAGGAAGAAGAACGCCAGGCTGCAGAAAGAGCTGCCGCAGTAGCTGCTGCCCGTAAGGCAGAAAGAACCGAAAGACCTCAGGGCGATCGTCCCGCAAGAGATGGTTACCGTTCCTCCGGTCCCAGAGACCGCGACGGTCAGGGCCGTCCCGGCGGATATCGCGACGGCGGCCAGAGACCTGCAGGCGGCCAGGGCCGCCCCGGCGGAAATTCCTTCAATAAGGATGGCGAACGCCGTCCGCCCAGAGATCAGCAGAACCGCGGACCCCGGTTCGCAGACAAGGATGCTGACGAAGCACCTCGTCCCTCTGCTCCCAGACAGCGGCCTCGTCCCGCAGCAGAAAGCGGCGGCGAAGGTATGGCTAAGCCCACCCGTAAGGATGGCGGAAACAATCGGAAGGATCCCCGGAAGGAAAGGACCAAGTCTATTTTCGAATCCCAGAAATCCATCGAAAAGACCGCTCCCAAGAAGCATAAGAAGGAAAAGAAGGTTGAAGTGGAAGAAAGCCGTATCAACCTGGAAGAACTGCCCACCGGCACCAAGATCGTTAATGTTCCCATTACCGTAAAGGGCCTTGGCGAACAGATCGAAGTTTCCACTTCCATGATCATCATGTCTTTGATGAAGCTGGGCATCATGGCCAACATCAACCAGAACCTGGACGAAGACACGGTAGTTCTGCTGGGTGCTGAACTGGGCATGAACATCGTAGTCGATAAGGTAGAAGAAGAGGTTGTGGAAGAAGGTCTGGAACTCTTCGAAGACAGAGAAGAAGACCTGAAGGCAAGACCTCCCATCATTACCGTAATGGGTCACGTAGACCATGGTAAGACCTCTCTGCTTGACTCCATCCGGAAGACCAACGTAACCGTAGGCGAAGCCGGCGGTATTACCCAGCACATCGGGGCATCCGAAGTTACCATCAACGGACAGCGCATCGTATTCCTGGATACTCCCGGTCATGAAGCCTTTACCGCAATGCGTGCCCGCGGTGCTCACGCCACCGACATCGCCGTTCTGGTAGTAGCTGCTGACGACAGCGTAAAGCCTCAGACCGTAGAATCCATCAGCCACGCAAAGGCTGCCGGTGTGCCCATCATCGTAGCCATCAACAAAATGGATAAGCCTGCTGCAAATCCCGACCGGGTAAAGCAGGATCTGACCGAACACGGCATCCTGGTAGAAGAGTGGGGCGGCGAAACCATCTGTGTTCCCGTTTCCGCAAAGACCGGCGAAGGCATCGTAAACCTGCTGGAAATGATCCTGCTGCAGGCAGAAATGCTGGAACTGAAGGCCAACCCCAACCGTCTGGCTTTGGGTACTGTTATCGAAGCCCGTCTGGATAAGTCCAGAGGTCCCGTAGCGACCCTGCTGGTTCTGAACGGTACTCTCCACGCAGGCCAGTCCATCGTAGCCGGTACCTGTGCAGGCCGTATCCGTGCCATGACCAACCACAAGGGTGAAGTCATCAAGAAGGCCGGTCCCGCTACCGCAGTTGAAATTACCGGTCTGACCGAAGTTCCCGAAGCCGGTGACGAATTCAACGCCGTTAAGGAAGACAAGATCGCAAGAGAAATTGCCGAACACCGGAAGCAGAAGGTTAGAGAAGAAGTTATGCTCAGAACCTCCAGCACCACTCTGGAACAGCTCTTCAGCCAGATCCAGGCCGGTGAAGTCAAGGATCTGAACCTGATCATCAAGGCTGACGTACAGGGTTCCGTAGGCGCTCTGATCCAGTCCTTGGAAAAGCTGAGCAACGAAAATGTCAAGATCCGGATCATCCACTCCGGTGTAGGTACTGTAACCGAATCCGACGTAATGCTGGCAGGTACTGCAAACGCCATTATCATCGGCTTCAACGTACGTCCCAGCTCCGCTGTTACCGCTATGGCTGACCGCGACAATATCGAGATCCGTACCTACAGAGTTATCTACGAAGCTCTGGATGATATCGAAGCTGCTATGAAGGGTATGCTGGATCCTGAATATAAGGAAGTGATCCTGGGCAAGGTAGAAATCAGAAACACCTTTAAGGTTCCCGGCGTAGGCATCATCGGCGGTGCTTATGTTCTGGAAGGTAAGGTACAGAGAAATGCCTCCGTCCGTCTGGTTCGTGATGGTATCGTTATCCACGAAGGTAAGATCTCCTCTCTGAAGCGTTTCAAGGATGACGCCAAGGAAGTCAACACCGGTTATGAATGCGGTATCGGTATCGAAAACTACAACGACATCAAGGAAGGCGATATCATCGAAGCTTTCGTGATGGAAGAGATTGAGAGGAAATAATGAAATACAGAAGCGGAAGATTGGGTGAAGAAATTCGCCGGATCGTCAGTGATTTGCTCCGGCGGGAATTGAAAGATCCCCGTCTGGGCGGCATCGTCAGCATTTCCGGAGTAGATGTGACCGAAGACGGCAGCTATGCCTATGTCTATATTACGGTTCTGGATCAGGGAATGTCTGAAGAAGCCAAAGAAGCCCGGCATCAGGAAGTTTTGGATGCTTTCCGCAGTGCCAAGGGCAAGATCCGCCGGGAGATCGGCCGTCAGGTCAAGATGCGCCATGTTCCGGATTTGGTCTTTAAAATGGATACCTCCATGGAATACGGTCTCCGCATTTCCGGCATCCTCAATGAATTGAACCTGTCCGGAAACAAAGAGTCTGCATCCGAAACGGTGACAGAAGATGAAGAATAATCATGTGTTAAATGAAATGGCCTCCGCCCTTAAGGAGGCCACTTCTGTTCTCATATACCCTCACATCAAAGCCGACGGCGATGGTCTTGGATCTGCTGCGGCTCTTTGCCATGCTCTTCGGAAGATGGGCAAGGAAGCTTATATCCTGATGGAGGAAAAGGTGTCGGAAACTTTGAAGTTTCTGGATCGGGGCTATTGCATTTATGATGCATCCCTTCTTCCTTCTCCGGATCTGACTATGGCTTTGGATTGCAGTGATCACACCCGTTTCCCCGGAAGGTCCGACAGCTACGAATCCGGCAAAGTCAAGATTTGCCTGGATCATCACATGACAGCCTGTCCCCTGGGTGACATCTGTTTTGTGGATCCTCACGCAGCGGCTACCGGCGAGCTGGTATATCAGCTGCTTATGGAAATGGGTGTGGAATTGGATCTGGAGATGGCGGAGTCCCTGTACACGGCCATTCTGACGGATACCGGAAGATTCCAGTACTCCAACACCTCTCCTTCCACCCATCAGCTGGCGGCAAAGCTTCTTGCGATCGGGGTGGATTCCAACAAGATCCATAACCAGATCTACAGCAATGTAAGTCTGGGCAAGCTGCGGATCACCAGTATGGCTTTGTCCGGCGTAAAACTGTATTTCGACGGGCAGGTCAGCGTTGCAAGAGTGACCCGGTCTATGTTGGAGGAAGCCGGTGCTTTGATGGAAGATACGGAAGGCATCGTGGATGCGCTCCGAAGCATTCAGGGCGTCGAGGTGGCAGTTTTTCTGAAGGAGGAAGAACCGGAACATATCCGGGCAAGCCTTCGGGCCAAGTCCTGGGCAGAAGTGGATTCTGTGGCTACCCGGTTTGAGGGCGGCGGACATAAGAAGGCTGCAGGCTGCAGCCTTTACACCAACATCGACGAAGCGGAAGCTTTGATCATAGACGCTGTAAGGGGGATCTTTGCATAATGGCAGCAACGTTTCAGGGTCCTCCCGAAGGGATCATCAACCTTTTAAAACCTGCTGGTATGACCTCCCATGACTGCGTCAGCTTTCTCCGGCGGATCACGAAGATCCGGGCTATCGGCCATGCCGGAACTTTGGACCCCATGGCCGCCGGTGTTTTGCCCCTTTGTATCGGCAGAGGGACCCGGTTGGTGGAGTACATGGAACTGGATGGTAAGAGCTATCGCTGTGAAATGCTCTTCGGTTTGGAGACCGATACCCTGGACATTTGGGGAACGGTTCTGGAGGACCGTCGGGCCGGCATGGTATATCCTTCCCGACAGGAAGTAGAGGCTGCGCTGGCGTCTTTTTCCGGAGCGATTCAACAGTATCCGCCTCTTTATTCTGCGATCAAGGTGGATGGCAGGCGCTTATACGAGTATGCCAGAAACGGGAAAACTCCGGACATTGAGCCCCGGAGCGTTGTGATCCATAAAATCGATCTTCTGGAGTATGATGAAAGCGAAGGCCGGCTGGCTTTCGATGTTTCCTGCTCCAAGGGTACTTACAT
>SVCV01000038.1 GCA_015058185.1 Clostridiales bacterium
TCCAAATCCCCTGACGGGTCAGCCGGTGACCATTATAATTTACAAAGAGAGCGGTCTCTTCCGTATTTTCCCGAACCAACATGGGACGGCTGTCATAAATGTAGGTTTCCAATGCATTTCTTGCAGGGCGGCCAAGAGGAATGATACGAGCCTTGCCGAATTCCCCGCTGCAGGTAATGTATCCGATCCGCAGGTTGATGTCCGCCATATTTACAGCGGCCAGCTCCCCTGCCCGGATCCCGGTGGCATACAGCAATTCCAAAATCGCCCGGTCACGCATACCTAAGGTGGATTCATCCGGCTGCTGCAGCAAAACTTCTACCTGCTCGATCTCTAAATATTCAATGGGCTTCTTTTCGATCTTCGGCGCTTTGATCTGGGATGCAGGATTGGTATCGATCTCCCGCTGATCCTTTAAAAATCCGTAGAATGCCCGAACGGAGGCCAGTTTCCGGTTTACGGTAGAAGCCGACTTCTTCTCGTTCTTCAAAGCAAGCAAATAAGCGGCTACATCGGCGCTTCTTGCGTCTTTATAGTCGAAAATTTGACGGGTATTCAGGAATTCACCGAACTCTTCCACATCCCGGCTGTAAGCTTTCATGGAGTTGGGGGACATTTTCTTCTCCCATGCCAACCAGGATGCAAATCGCTCTACATAAGCCTGCATAACACAATAATTCCTTCCACTTGATTCATCAGGTAACGTGTATTCTACCACTTTCGACGGCGGTTGACAATAACATTTATATGGTTTTTGTTAAAAAAGTAATGCGGAGGACAACCCTGACATAGACTGGAACATGATCAAAGATGGGAGGCTTATGAAAAATTGGGGAAATTACTGAAAACGAAAAGATCCGGCATCTTAGAACCTGCCGTGGGAAGTCCGGTTTTGCTGACCACAGCCTGCTTCCTCTTCCTTACGGGTATATTCTGCGGTGTCTTTACCGCCCTTTTGCTGCCCCAAAGCGAAAAAGGATCCTTGCTTCACTACCTGAACCTGGGGCTTTTGCCGGATGCAAACGCCCCCGCCCCGGGCGAGACCTTTCTTCACTCCTTACTGAACAATTTAGGACTTCTTCTCCTCATCGCATTATTAGGGCTGACGATTTTCGGTTTTCCTGTGGCTTTCGCCGCCTTAGCCTATAAGGGAATGGCCCTGGGGCTCTCCTCTGTCCTGATTTTGGAGAGCATGAGCCTGCTCAAAGGCTCCGCAGCAGTCTTCGCCTCTCTGATCCCCCAAAACCTTTTATGCATCCCCGCCTTCGTTTTGGCAGCCGCAGCCGCTGCATCCTTAGATATGGACATCCTTCGTCACCGAAAGGTCGGCATAAAAAAAGCCCTGGCCCAAAGGGCCGGGGACTTTCTCTTATTGATTTTATTCCTGGGGATCGTCATTGCTGCAGGATGCTGTATCGAATCCTTTATATCCCCATTCTTGCTGCAGCTGTCAAAATAGCAGTCAAGGTCTTGCCATCCTCGATCTCACCGGCAAGGGCCATTCTCTTCAGCTCCGCCACGTCGATCTCCACGATATCAATGGCCTCGTTATCATCGAAATCCGTTTCGCCGGGAGTCAGATCCTCCGCGAAATACAAGTGGATCACTTCCGTGGAGTAGCCGATGGAGGAATAAAAGGAAGACAGATGGGTGATCTTTCCGGCAGTATAACCGGTCTCCTCTTTCAGTTCCCGTCCGGCAGTGACCAAAGGATCCTCCCCTTTTTCGATCTTGCCCGCAGGAGTTTCCAAAACCACTTTTCCCGCAGCATACCGGAACTGGCGAACCATGACCATCTTCCCTTCCGGAGTAATGGCAGCCAGCGTTACACCTCCGTTATGTTCCACGATCTCCCGATAGGAAGTGGCATCGCCTTTGACGGTGACCTTATCCTTCCGCAGGTTCAGGATGGCACCTTCGTAGATCCGTTGGGAGTCCAAAGTCTTTTCTTCAAATGTCATGGTTACTTCCTCATCTTTTCGGACTTTTCCGCAGCAGCCTGCACCGCATCCATGACCGTGGACCGGAAGCCCGCAGCCTCTAAGACACAAACCGCTTCAATGGTGGTTCCTCCGGGGGAGCAAACCTTATCCTTTAAGGTTCCGGGGTGTTCGCCGGTTTCCAAAACCATAGCCGCAGCCCCTAAAACCGTCTGAGCCGCAAATTCGTAAGCCATATCCCGGGGCATTCCCTGGGCTACCGCACCGTCTGCCATGGCCTCGATAAACATGTATACATAAGCCGGGCCGCTGCCGCTGACGCCAACTACCGCATCCATCAGTTTTTCTTCCACAGCCCATGCATTTCCCACAGAGCCGAAAAGCTTCATGGCTTCCCCAAAGGCCTCATCGGACACCTTTTCGTTCCGGCACAGAGCGCTCATGCCGGCCCCTACCAAACAGGGGGTGTTGGGCATGACCCGGATCACAGCGGGAGTTTCCGCAAAGAAGCTTTCCATGTAACCCATGGTGATGCCCGCAGCTACGGACACTAACACTTTATCGGAAGTCATATAGGGAGCCATCTGGGGCAAAATTTCTCCGAACTTTCCGGGCTTTACCGCCAAAAGGAGCATATCGCACTTGGCCATCAGCTCTTCCAGGTTGCTGAAAGCGCCTGCAAGTCCCAAATAGGCCGCAAAGAGTTCCGCTTTTTCCCCATCGGGATGATAAGCGTAAATATCCTTTTCCACACCGGGATCTGCTTCAATATAGCCTTTTACAATGGCCTGTCCCATATTTCCGATGCCGATCAGTCCTAATTTCATGGTTCTTACCCTTCCCTGCCCGCAGGCATTTTTACTCTTCTCCGTAGAAAACGGTAGCTTCTTCTTCCCCGCTCATAAGCTTCCGCAGAATGTCGGTCTTCCAACCGTTGGTCAGGATCATGGGAATGCCGTAATCGTTGACCAGCTGGGCGGCGTGGAGCTTGGTTACGATACCGCCGGTACCGAAATCGCTGACACCCTTGGTGTCGATGTTCTTCATGAGAGCATCTGCACCGTGGACTTCCGTAATGAGCTTTGCATCGTCGTAAACCCGGGGATTCTTGTCATAAACGCCGTCGATGTCGCTTAAGATGACCAAAAGATCTGCGCCCCACAGGTTTGCAGTCAGCGCACCCAGGGTATCGTTGTCGCCGATGCTGATTTCTTCTACAGATACGCTGTCGTTTTCGTTGATAATGGGAACCACGCCTTCATCCACTAAGGTGAACAGGGTGTTCCGAATGTGGAGATTCCGGTTTTGGTCGCCGAAATCGTCCCGGCACAGGAGCATTTGGGCCACATGGGTATCGTACTTTCCAAAGAGCTCCTTGTAAGCATTCATCAGTTCTACCTGACCAATGGCGCAAAGGGCCTGCTTGTAGTTCATATCGCCCTTGCGGTGCCACTTATTGATGGCAGCCACACCGCAGATCCCCGCACCGGAGGACACCACGATGACCTGCTTTCCATCCTTCATCAGCTCGTTCAGCTGATCCGTCAGGTTCTGCATCAGTTCCTTATCGATGTTTCCGTGTTCATCGGAAATGGTACTGCTGCCTAATTTTATTACGATCTTCCGGCTTTGCCGGAGCAATTCGCCTGCTGCACTCATGATCTTCACTCTCTTTCTCGTATTCCAAAGGATTTGCACCCTTATAAAATCAACAGTAAATGATATTTCAGGATACCACGATTGGCTCTTATTTTCAATCTTTTCCAAAAGATTTCTTCCCATACAGAAAAAGCCGCCGGGACAAGCGGCAGCTTTTCTGCTGTTAAAAAAAGGAGAGACAGGCTCGTATCAGCGAGGCTCAATGATCAGCTTGATGGCCGTTCGCTCCTCGCCGTCGATTTGAATATCCGTAAATGCGGGAATACAGATCAGGTCCACCCCACTGGGGGCCACAAAACCCCGGGCAATGGCTACGGCTTTTACCGCCTGGTTCAGGGCACCGGCGCCGATGGCCTGGATCTCCGTTCCGCCTTTTTCTCTCAAAACACCCGCTAATGCTCCTGCCACGGAATTGGGATTGGATCTGGCTGATACTTTTAAAACTTCCATTTTTCTACCTCCGATATTTCTTTGGAATCTTTTGTACTGCTCATTGAAGCGGTCATCCCAAATTATAGAGAAAATTGCCTGTCGAAATCCCTCGAAATCCCATGCAAGCCCCATTTTTTAAGGAAAAATCCTCCGACAACAAAATATTTTTTCAAAGATTTTCCGACTAATGCTTGCAATTTGCGACAAGACCCATTATAATGGCATTGTGGTTATCCCCCTGATAACCTCATTAATCTCTAATCCCAATACCCCTTTTGAACAAAGCAAACTGCGCCCCTGCAGTTTGCTTTGTTTTTTGGGTTGTGTTACAATAGATGCTGGAGACAACTGCTCACGGCCATTTTTTTTAAAAGTGCCGGAAAGCAAAGCTATAAAAAAGAAGGTATCACAAAAACAATTATGGAAATTCTGCGCTATTCGCTGGAAGAAAAACCTTATGACTCTTCCATCTTCCGGGAATACTTTAAAGGACAAAGAGTCGCCATTTTTGATATTGAAACCACGGGGCTTGACTACCGCAGAAACCGGGTCATTTTAGCCGCCTTCCTCTTCCTGGAAGAAAACGGGTTCTCCGGCGTCCAATACTTCGCCAACGATGTGGCAATGGAGGAAGAAGAAGTTCTCCGGGCCTGTGCCGAAGAGTTCAAGAACATCGATGTTCTCATTACCTATAACGGAAACCGCTTCGACCTGCCCTTCCTGAAGACCCGGGCAATGGTTTGGGAAGTCCCCTTCCTTATGAACGTCTTTTCCTTAGACATGTACCGGGTGGTCCGGAATTACTCCACCTTAGGACAGTTCTTACCGAACCTGAAGCAAAAGACCGTGGAAAACTACTTAGGACTTACCGAAGACCGAAAGGACGAGATCGACGGAGCCGAAAGCGTATCCCTGTACTGGAAGTACTTAGAATGCGGAGATCCGGAATTAAAGCGGCTGATCCTGCTCCATAACCGGGACGACGTCCGTCAGCTCTCCCGGATCATGAAGATCCTGGACAAGCTGGACCTTCACCGGATCTTATACTCCGAAGGCTTTTCCACCGCAAGAGAAGGAAAGCGCATCGTGGCCGAAAGGATCGCCTTCCGAAAAGGAAAACTCATCGCCGAAGGCCACACAAACTGTGCCGGCCGCTGCTACTGCGGATTTGATACGGGCTTCCAGGGAAACCATAACGAACGGGACTGCAGCTTAAGCGTAGAGATCCCCTGTTACACTACGGGTGACTATACATACGTTATGAAAGATGACTTCCCCTTCCCCATGGACCCTGTGAAAAACTCCCCCTTCAACCGGGACAAAGCTCTCATCATCCGGGATCATGACCAGGTATGCCACAGAGAAGCCAATTTCCTGATCCATGAGATCTTCCGTGAGATCCTGAAAACTTTGTAATAACCATTCGACAATGCCTGCTGTTTGGAGGATACCATGCAAACCAACAAGCGTTTAACCGAAGCCTATAAAAAAGCGTTCCCCGTCCCCTTTGACAAGGACTCCAAATTTGTATTTTTCGGAGACACCCACCGGGGCGATGACAGTATCGCAGACGAATTCGGCCGAAATCGTCCGATCTATTACCATGCCCTGAACCATTATTATCAGAATGGTTTTACTTACGTAGAGTTGGGCGACGGCGACGAGCTCATTGAGCACAGACATTTCCGTCACATTTATAACGCCCACGTGCCTACATTCCGGATGCTGCGGAAATTCTTCAACGACAACCGGATGCTGCGGATCTACGGAAACCACGACAACCAGCTGAAAAGGCCGGAATACGTCCGGGCAAACCTGTATCAAGTCCCCGACGACTACTTAGATGAATCCGTTCCCCTGTTCCCCGGCTTGGAGATCCACGAAGCCTTGCTCTTTACCAACCGGGAAACGGAACAGGAACTCTTCATCGTTCACGGCCACCAGGGCGACCCCTTAAATGACCAGTTCTCTTTCCTGCCCTTCTTCGGGATCCGGGTATTCTGGAGCCTGTTCCATCGGTTGGGAATGAAGTACGCCGCCACCCCCGCAAAGAGCCGGGAAAAGCGTCATAAGGTGGAAAAGAGATACAACAAGTGGAACAAGGATCACGGGATCATCATTATTTGCGGCCACACCCACCGGCCCCGCTTCCCAAAACCCGGAGAATCCTCCTACTTTAATGTAGGCTGCTGCATCCATCCCAGAGGCCTGTCCTGTCTGGAACTTACGGACAACTGCCTGACCTTGGTCCTTTGGCGGATCCACACCCATCCCGACGGCAGCATGTTCATTAAGAGAACCGTAGTAGCCGGACCGGAACCCATTGAAAACTTCCAAATGAATCCGGAAACCTTAACCGAATAAAACGTCCGGGGCCTGTGCCCCACCCTATACAGAGGTAACGACCATGACACAGAATGATACCATCCGCCGGATCGCCGGCGCAGTAAAAGCCGACAGCTTCAAAATGGCAGCCCTTTCCGGTGAGGAAAGAAACGCCGCCCTGCGAAAAGTAGCGGCAGCACTGAAAGATCGAGAAGAAGAAATTTTTGCAGCCAACCGGCTGGATTTGGAAAATGCAGAAAAAGTACAGCTGGCAGCCCCTATCGTAAAGCGGCTGAAGTTTGACGAAGCCAAGCTGCGGGATGTCATTGCGGGCATCGAAAGCCTGACCCAGCTCCCTGACCCCCTGTTCAAGGTCCTGTTGGACCGGGAAATGGACGAGGGGCTCCACATGAAGAAAGTCACCTGTCCCATCGGCGTTATCGGGGTCATTTTTGAATCCCGGCCCGACGCTTTGGTACAGATCGCCTCCCTTTGCTTAAAGAGCGGCAACTGCGCCATTCTCAAGGGCGGAAGCGAAGCCGCAAACACCAACCGGATCCTCTACGAAACCATTCATAAGGCCGGCGTGGAAGCAGGTCTCCCCGAACACTTCCTAACCCTTATCGAAAGCCGGGAAGACATCGGCGCTTTGCTGAAATGCGACGAATACATCGACTTGCTGATCCCCCGGGGCTCCAACGCCTTTGTCCAGTACATTATGGAGAACTCCCGGATCCCCGTTATGGGTCACGCCGACGGCGTATGCCACATCTATGTGGATAAGGCTGCAGACATGTCCATTGCCGCCCCCATTATCGCCGATGCGAAAACCCAGTATGTAGCCGCCTGCAACACCGTAGAGACCCTGTTGGTCCATCGGGATGCGGCCCCTGCCCTGCTGCCCGCCATTCAGAAACTGCTGTCCGGCGAAGGTAAGGACGCTGCGGGGAAAACCTTCCCCAAGGTAGAACTGCGGGGCGACGAAGGCACCCAAAAGCTCATTCCCTGCTTAGCTGCAGAAGATGCGGATTGGGACCAGGAATATGTGGACTACATCCTGTCCATTAAACTGGTGGACAGCTTAGAAGAAGCCATCGACCACATCAACCTGCACGGTTCCCACCACACGGACTGCATCATCACCGAAGACGAAGCAGCTGCCGAAAAATTCATGATGCTGGTGGATTCCGCTGGGGTTTACCAAAACATCTCCACCCGCTTTGCCGATGGATTCCGCTACGGATTCGGCGCCGAAGTCGGCATCAGCACCGGAAAACTCCATGCCAGAGGGCCCGTAGGACTGGAAGGTCTGGTCACCTACAAGTACAAGATCACCGGCAAGGGTCACATCGTTGCCGATTACTCCGAAGGCCGGAAAGCCTTCCATTTCAAGGATTTTTAATATGTTTCACATCGTTCTTGTAAACCCGGAGATCCCGCCCAATACAGGCAACATCTCCCGAACCTGTGCCGCCACAAACACCAAGCTGCATTTGGTAAAACCCTTAGGATTCTCCATCGACGATGCCCACTTAAAGCGGGCAGGCTTAGACTACTGGCCCTTCGTCCAATTGGAAGTCCACGAAAGCTTAGAAGATTTCCTGGGAAAATACGGCCACCAGCCTCTGTACTTGTCCACCACAAAAGGCAGCCACCTCTACACGGAAGTGGAATACGAAGACGGAGCCATGTTCCTCTTCGGCCGGGAGACTGCGGGACTGCCCATGGATCTTATCGATGCTCACCGGGACCGGACCATCCGCATCCCCATGAGCGAAGACACCCGTCTCCGCTCCTTCAACCTGTCCAACGCCGCAAATATCGTCCTGTTTGAAGCCCTGCGCCAGCACGGATTCCCTGGACTTTGTTAGGAGAGATCACATGTCAAGACCGGAACTCTTAGCCCCTGCCGGGGATCTGGAATGCTTAAGAACCGCCCTTTACTTCGGAGCCGACGCCGTTTACGTAGGCGGTCCTCTGTTACAGCTCCGGGCGGAAGCCGCAGGCTTCACCTTGGATGACTTAAAGGAAGGCTGCCGATTGGCCCACGAACAGGGGAAAAAGCTTTACGTCACCGTAAACTCCTTCCCCAAGAATCAGGAGATCGAGCCCTTAAAAGAATATGCCAAAGAACTGTACGCCGTCGGCGTGGATGCGGTCATCGTTGCGGATTTAGGCGCCATCGCCGCCATCCGGGAAGCCGCGCCCGATTTGGAAGTGCATGTCAGCACCCAGGCCAACTGCCAAAACTATTTGGCAGCAAAGACCTATTACGACATGGGGGCCAAGCGGGTGGTTTTGGGCCGGGAAGTGACCTTAGATGAAATCGCCGAGCTGCGGAAGCTGGTTCCCGAAGATTTGGAGATCGAAGCCTTCGTCCACGGTGCCATGTGCATGTCCTACTCCGGACGGTGCCTCATCAGCTCTTTCTTAAACAACCGCAGCGCCAACCGGGGCGACTGCACCCAGCCCTGCCGCTGGCAATATGCTCTCGTGGAAAAGACCCGGCCGGATGTGGAATTCCCCATTTCCGAGGCCGACGGATTCTCTACGATCTTGAGTTCCCACGACCTGTGCTGCATTTCCTTCCTGGATAAATTAGAAGAAGCCGGGGTTTGCTCCTTTAAGATCGAAGGCCGCATGAAAGCGCCCTACTACGTGGCCACCGTGGTCAACGCCTATCGCCACATGATGGACGGTACCGCCACCTTAGAGCAAATCGAAGCCGAGTTGGAATGTGCCAGCCACCGGCCCTACTCCTCCGGATTCTACTTCGGAGAAATGAAGAAGAACCACTTCAACGATTGTACATACGAACAGGACTGCGTCTTCATGGCCACCGTACTGGATTGGAAAGACGGACGGGTCACCGTAGAACAAAGAAACCACTTCAAAGCCGGACAGATTTTGGAAGTGCTCTCTCCCAACTCCTTAGGCGAAAAAGTCACCGCCGAGGACTTGCGGGACGAGGAAGGCAACGAACTGGATGCCGCAAGACATCCCCAACAGATCGTCACCTTCGCCTGCCCCCTGCCCCTGCAGGCCGGGGATATGCTGCGGGCGAGGAAATAGGGGCGATCAAAGATCGCCGTGATGATGCTGCAGTGCAGCAAGTGATGTTGCTGGCGCAGTGATGTAAAAAAACGCTCTTAAGAGCGTTTTTTTGTTTTGAGCCTACCGCCCTGCAAAATCCTCTTCGATCCGGCGTTTCCAATCTGCGGATAGGGGTGCCTTGCAGGCCCGGACGTAGGACACCGCCTCCCCTACAACCTCGTAATTCAGCGCCGTGCCCTGGGCATCGCAGTGGTAGTTTACCGCCCGGTCCCGGTCGATGCCGAAGCGCTCCGCTTCTTCCGCCGCATCGATATTGGCGCCTAAGAACAAGAACTCCCAACCGTACTTCTCCTTCTCATGCCGGATCATTTCCTTTACCCGGCTGTACGTGTATTTGTGGCTGCTGTTCTCCATACCGTCGGTGGTAATGACGAACAAAGTCTTTTCCGGCACATCTTCCTTCCGCGCGTACTTGTGGATGTTTCCGATGTGGTGAATGGCGCCTCCGATGGCATCCAGCAAAGCGGTGCATCCGCAAGCCACATACTCCTTTTCCGTTAACTTCGGGACCCGGTCTAAGGGCAGCCGGTCGTGGATCACTTCGCTCCGGTCTCCGAAAAGGACCGTGGAGACGAAGGCCTCCCCGGCTTCCTGCTTTTGCTTTTCGATCATGGCGTTGAACCCGCCGATGGTGTCCTTCTCAAGACCTGCCATGGAACCGCTTCTGTCTAAAATGAATACTAATTCTGTCATAATAAAAACCTCCTTGTACATCCGTGCCTCGCGGCTGATTCGTTTATCATGCCTTGAGTATAGCGGAGCCAAAGGAGGCTTTGGTCGCCTGTAGGGCGACATTTTTTTATATTTACCCCAACGTCGCCTGGTCGAAGGCGAAGAGGGCTTCGTTGATCTCGAAAATATTGTAGCGGCCGTGTTCGATGAAGTATTGGATGATCAAATCGAAGCGGCTGCTGGGATTTAAGGCGTAGCCCGCCCGGGCTAAAAAGTCCTTCGTCTCCCGAAGATTCAGCTCGAGGGCAATGGCAAAAGCGATGGCCGTGATTTTGGAGGGCTGGTAGTCCGGGTTGTTCCGGATCTTGGAAAACAGCTTCCGGTCCACATTGGCTTTCTTGTAGATCTCCGAGTCCTTCTTACCCGTCCGGTCGATGAGCTTTAAGAGCATTTCCGACCAACTGATGTCCATGGCCACCAAGATCTCATCCAAATCGTCCTTGGAGAACCGAAGGGGCGCAGAAGGTGCCAAATCGGTCCCAGGAGCCGGTTTTGAGGCCTTGGCCACCGCCAGATCCTCCGGCATGTCCATGGCCTGAATAAAGTCCTCAGAAAGGTCACCGTCCCAAAACTCGATTTCCCGACGGCGGCGCTCCGGATACGAATCCGTGTGCTCGTACACATACCGGTCATCCACGTACTCGGCGATATCCATGAACAGCTTGCTGCTGATCTCGAAAGCACCCCGGTCGAAAATGACCAAATAGACCATCATCTCGTTTTCCATGAGGAACTCGCCGATGGTGTCCACCGCCACCCGCAAAGCCTGATCCTTGGGATAGCCGTAGATCCCGGCAGAGATCAAGGGGAAAGCCACCGTCTCACATTTATATTCCTTCGCGATGGTGAGGCTGGTCCGGTAACAGGAAGCAAGGAGCTCCCGCTCGCCCTGGTCGCCGCCCCGCCAAATGGGGCCCACCGCGTGGATCACATACTCACAGGGAAGATCGTAGGCCTTCGTGATCTTGGCCTGGCCCGTGGGACAGCCCCCAAGAGTTTTGCACTCCTCAAGAAGCTTGGGACCCGCAGCCCGGTGGATACATCCGTCCACACCACCGCCGCCGGCAAGCGCCGCATTAGCCGCATTGACGATGGCGTCAACCTCCATCTTCGTAATATCATTTCTTACAATCTCTAAAGGCATTTCTTTCTCCTAAATCAAAACCCCATCGCAATGGTCGATCTCGTGCTGGATGATTTGGGCCGTCCACCCCGTAAACGTCCGGATCTTCGGCGCCATTTCCGGCGTTTGCCACCGGATCTTGATGGACTGAAACCGCTTACACGGCCGGGGACCGCCGAGAAGCGAAAGACACCCCTCCTCCGTATTGTACGGACCGGACTTCTCTAAGATCTTCGGATTCAGCATCACAAGATACGAATCCTCATGTTCCACCGCAATGATCCGCTTGTGGACCCCGATCATATTGGCAGCCATCCCCACACACTCACCCTTGTGAGCCATGAGCGTGTCCAACAGATCCTGGGCCGTTTGTATATCCTCCCGACCCGCCTTCTCCGACTTGATAGCGAGAATATCCGGATCGTGCACCAATTCCTTGATCATAAACGTTCTCCTTGCCTAATACGCAATCCGAAAATAATCCAAATACGTCTTATACTTATCCTGTGCAGTAAGGCAAGTATCCATCAGATAGCCATTTTCCTTACCCCACTCTGCAAGGCCACGATAATAAAACAGCTTTATATTATCCTCAATAATAAAGGGAACGATATTATACTTCAAGCATTCCTTGAACATGATCAGCCTGCCGATACGGCCATTGCCATCCTGGAACGGGTGAATTCTTTCAAACTTCACATGAAAGTCTAATATATCCTCAAAAGTCTTTTCGTCGCCGGCATTGTATTCCGCAACCAGAGCTTTCATTTTTTCAGGAACATCTTCCGGAAGTGTGGTGGGACGATCAGCAACTTCATTCGGAAGCTTCTTATACGCACCCACAGCAAACCAATCCTGTCTGGAGTCACTGGTCCCAGTCTTCAGAATCAAGTGAAGTTCCTTAATAAACTTCTCTGTCAATGCTGCCTTTGCATCGTTGATAATCATATCAATACAGCGGAAATGATTTGCTGTCTCAATCACATCATCCACATTCAATACTTCTTTTTCCACACCGATGGTGTTGGTTTCAAAAATGTACCGGGTCTGATCATGAGTCAGCCGACTGCCTTCCATGTGGTTTGAATTATAGGTCAGGTCGATCTGTGTCTTATGATAAATGCCACCAGGAAGCTTTGTCTTCATCTGCACCTGTAAAACATCCAGCAACGTGACAGGACGGTTCTTCTTTCCAGCACGCTCCGGCTTTGCTGCTTCTTCCGGGATATTCCAGGTCTTCCCTGTAAGGAATGCTCCCTCAACCCTACCCTGGGCACAATAATTTCGCACACTGCGCTCTGATATATTCCACATTTTCGCTGCATCAGCAACAGAAAGGTATCGCATAAGATATCCTCCACTTCATAATTACACATCAATCATATCATATTATCGGCAATATTTCAAACAATAAACACCGTAAAAGTACAAAATTATTGCCGATATCGGCAATAATTTAATGATTTCAAGTAAATTTTGTACTATTATTTGCCGATAACGGCAACTTGAGCCTTCCCCTTGAAGCGTGCCGGTGCCCAATAGAGCCTCCCTCCCCGAGGGAGGTGGTGCGCAGCACCGGAGGGAGTCTGCAGTCAAGGCTCCCCTGTCAAGGGGAGGTTACGGCCTTGCCCGTATCTTGATACGGCGCGCAAGGCCTATACAGAAACGACAGGGCCTTTGGCCCGTGGTCGTTTTTCAGTTGCCCGCAGGGGCGGAGGGGTTGCTGAGATGCGAAGGAGCTGGCTCGCCACCGGCGAGACTGAGGGGTTGTTCGAAACCTGCAAAACAACCTCCTTCGCTTGCGTGCCGGTGCCCAATAGAGCCTCCTTCGCTTGCGAGGGAGGTGCCGGCTTTGCCGGCGGAGGGAGCCTGCAAAGTTCACATGTCCGAAGGGCTCTCCCTCCCCCGCCCCCTCAAGAAAACTCCGCTTAGCA
>SVCV01000039.1 GCA_015058185.1 Clostridiales bacterium
TATGTGGATGCAGTAACCACCGTTTCCGACGATGAGATCGCAGCGGCCATACTGGCTCTTATGGAACAGCAAAAGCTGGTTGCCGAAGGTGCCGGTGCCGTAGCCGTAGCTGCAGCCATGACCGGAAAGTTCCCCCTGGAGGGCAAGAATGTCTGTGCCGTTCTGTCCGGCGGCAATATCGATGTGAATATCCTGGCCAAGGTCATCAGCAGAGGTCTGCTCACCTCCGGCCGCCGTGCGGATCTGACCATTCCTCTTACCGATAAGCCCGGTCAGCTGGAATCCGTTGCAGGTATCATCGCCAAGCTGGGTGCCAATGTTACCAAGGTCCGCCACGATCAGGGCGGTGAAAATACGGATATCAACGAATGCATTCTGCAGGTTTCCATCGAAACCAAGAATATGGAACATTTGGAACAGGTAAAGGAAGCTCTTCACGAAGAGGGCTATAACCTGCGGTAACAAGGAGGAAAACCATGAGCGTATATCTGCATGTAGCCGATGGCTTTGAAGAAATTGAAGCCCTTGCTGTGACCGACATTCTGCGCCGGGGCGGCGTGGATGTGGATCTGGTTTCCGTTATGGGACGGGATCTGGTAGTCGGTGCTCACGAGATCAAGCTGGAAGCGGATCTCCTCTTTGAAGAGGCGGATTATGATGCCTGTGAAATGATCATTCTTCCCGGCGGCATGGGATATCAGATCCTGGCTGCTCACGAAGGTCTTTGCGAAAAGATCCGGGAGTTTGCTGCTGCAGACAAGTGGCTGGCTGCTATCTGTGCTTCTCCTTCCGTTTTGGCCGGCTGCGGCGTTTTGGAAGGAAAGAATGCCACCATTTATGTGGGCATGGAAGACTTGCTGGCCGGTGCGGTCTACTCTCCGGAAAGAGTTGTGATCGACGGGAAGATCGTGACCTCCAAGGGACCCAGCACGGCTTTGGATTTCGGTTATGCACTGCTTGCGATCCTGAAAGGGAAAGAAACCGCCGACCAAATCAAGGCGGATATGCTGTATTAGGAAATTGCTATGATGGATTTACATTTACATACTTACTACTCCGATGGAAGCATGTCTCCTGAGGAGCTGGTTCTCCGGGCCAAGGCCAATGGCGTGAAAAAGATCGCCATTACGGACCATGACGGTACCCGGGGAATCAAAGAAGGGCTGGAGGCCGGTGCCCGCCACGGGATCGAAGTTCTCGTAGGGGTGGAACTGTCCGCCGGTACGGAAGAGGGACAGGTCGTAGAAGGGGAGAGAGCCGCTTATGCTCACATTCTCGGTTACGACATCGATCCTGAGAATGAACCCCTGCAAGAAGCGATCCGGGATATTTTGCAAAAGCGCCATGAGCGGAACGTGAAGATCCTGGCTGCCTTGGGAGAGATCGGCTATCCTTTGACCATGGAGGAATGCCAAATGCGTCCCCAACAGGACTATATCGGGAAGCCTTTGATCGCCAGAGCTTTGGTAAAGAAGGGTTACATCAGTTCTCCTTCCGAGGCTTTTGAACCCGGGAAGTTCCTGGAACATCCCGATGTAAAGAGCAATCGTCGGCCCAAGATCGATATGCGGGAAGCCCTTTCCCTGATCCGGGGTGCCGGCGGCTGGGCGGTCCTTGCTCATCCCCTGAAAACCAAGTGGCTGGGGAAGGAAGAATACGACGAAAACGGTGAGGATATCCGGTTTAAGAGACTGGAGATCCTGTTGGATAAACTCTGTGAATGGGGACTGGAAGGCATGGAATGTCATTACAGTACCCACACTCCCGAGGAGATCGAAAAGCTGGAGGCCATTGCTCGCCGCAGAGGTCTTCGGATCACTGCCGGTTCCGATTTCCACGGACCGGAGTTTAAGAGCTGGCTGGATATCGGTGTGACCGTAAAACCGGAGTCCCAGCGGTAAAGAGGTAGACATGCGAATTTTAGGCATTGACCCGGGATATGCCATCCTCGGTTGGGGGATCGTGGATCTTCGGGGAAATAAGTTCGAGCCGGTGGCCTACGGGGCTGTAACCACGGATAAGGACATGGACATGCCGGACCGTTTGAAGCATTTGTATTCCCGGCTGATGGAGATCATTTTGGAATACCGTCCGGAGGTGGCCTCTGTGGAAGAACTGTTCTTTAACCGGAACACCACCACCGCCATTCAGGTAGGACAGGCCCGGGGTGTGGCCATCCTCGCCTGCGCAAACTCCGGTTTGGAAGTTTATGAATACACGCCCCCGCAGATCAAACAGGCATTGGTAGGGTATGGCCGGGCGGAAAAACAGCAAGTCCAGGCCATGGTCAAAATGATCCTGAATCTGCGGGAAGTCCCTAAACCTGATGATACGGCGGACGCTCTTGCAGCTGCTGTTTGTCACGGTCATTTCGGTCCCGTTCGGAAACTCATGCGGTGACCCATAGGAGAAGAACATGATCCATTACATAAAAGGCGAAGTCACCATGACCTTTGACGGAGGCGTGGTCATTGAAACCGGCGGACTGGGATATGAGGTCTTTGTACCTTCTTCCTCGCCCCTGTACAACAAGATGGGCCAGGGGCCGGTTTTGGTCTACACGGCCATGATGGTCCGGGAAGATGATGTAAGCCTTTACGGGTTTGACAATAAAGAATCTTTGCTGCTGTTCCGTCGGCTTTTGACGGTCAGCGGGGTAGGTGCAAAGGCGGCTATGTCCATTCTGTCTGCTTTGCCTGCAGGCGAAGTGAAGAAAGCCATCGTCTTTGAGGATGCAGCCATGCTGGCCCGGGCCAATGGCATTGGGAAAAAGACGGCGCAGCGCATCGTTTTGGAACTGAAGGATAAGCTGGACGATGTGGGTGGCTTTGCTGCGGAAGCCGTGGAAAAGGTGGCTGCAAACGACAGCAAATCCGAGGCCATCGATGCACTGATCAGCTTAGGCTTCAGCCGCAGCGAAGCGGTCAGCTCTTTGGCCGGCGTTGCGGACGAAACACTTACAGTAGAAGAATACATCAAGGCTGCACTGCGGAACCGGTAAGGAGGTAGGGTGAAATGGATCATTATGAATATGAAGAACGCCTTACGGTGACTCACCAGTTCGCAGAAGAAGAGCATATGGAAATGTCTCTGCGGCCCCGTCGGTTTGATGATTATATCGGGCAGAAGAGCGTTACGGATAACCTGAAGGTTTTTATTGAGGCGGCCAAGCTGCGGGGAGAGCCTTTGGATCACGTGCTGTTCTACGGGCCTCCCGGACTGGGAAAAACCACTTTGGCCGGCATTATTGCCAGCGAAATGGGTGTGGATCTTCGGATCACCTCCGGTCCTGCCATCGACCGTGCAGCAGATCTGGCGGCTATTTTGACCAATCTGCAGCCCAACGACGTTTTGTTTATCGACGAAATTCATCGGCTCAATCGCTCCGTTGAGGAAATCCTTTATTCTGCAATGGAAGATTACGCCCTGGACATTATCATTGGGAAGGGTCCTTCTGCCCGGTCCATCCGGATGGATCTGCCCAAGTTCACTCTCATCGGTGCCACCACCAGAGCCGGAAGCCTTTCCGCTCCTCTTCGGGACCGGTTCGGGGTGATCAGCAAGTTTGAACTGTACGAAGTGGAAGAATTGATGAACATCCTTCGCCGTTCTGCAGGGATCCTGGGATTGTCCATTGACGAGGCCTCCCTTCGGGAAATGGCTCTTCGTTCCAGAGGAACCCCCCGTGTGGCAAACCGCCTTTTACGGAGAGTTCGGGACTTCAGCCAGGTCAAGGGGTCGGGCCAGGTGGATTTAGAGATCACCAACCAAACTCTGAAGGCTTTGGGCATCGACGAAAGAGGCCTGGAAGGGCTGGATCGGGATATTCTGAAGCTGATCATTGAAAAGTTTAAGGGCGGTCCTGTAGGGATCGATACCATTGCGGCGGCTTTAGGCGAAGAGCGGGTCACCATTGAAGACCAATATGAGCCTTACTTGATCCAGGCGGGATTCCTGCACCGGACGCAGAAAGGACGGGTGGCCTCCATTGATGCGTACCACCATTTGGGGCTTAAGGCTCCGGAAGAAGAGCAGTTGAAACTGTAGAGAAAGATTGATGAATGGGAAAAGGGAATACGAGATGACAAAGAAGTTAGCAGCATTTTTTCTGATACTGGTTCTGACCCTGAGTCTGGGATCCGGTGCGGCCTTTGCCACGGGGGATATCCTCGGGGAAGGCGATATTACACCGGGGATCCTGGAAGAAGGAGATATCGTTCCGGGCATCATTGAGGACGGTACGGTAACGGAGGGTCCGGGCATTTCCGATCCTGTGGCGCCGGAAGATCCTGAAATTCCGGAGGAGACGGAACCTCCTGTTTCCGAGGATCCGGATCCCATGATCCCCAGTGGTGATCGGCCGGAACCCGAACATATTGATGACAAGTGGATCCGTATCGGTTTGCAGTACGGCGCCAGTGCGGTATCGTCCTGTACCGTTTCTGCGGACAGTGATCTTTGGATCGGTTCTTATACAACCACCTACGGCCTTGTCCATGAGGAGTGTCTGCAGAACACTTCTGTAACAGCTGTGGTTTCCAATGGCTATATCCGGCTGCAGGGCAACCAGGTATCCATGTCCGTAGAGCGGACCAGCTTTTATATTATGCCCACCGATCTGACCCAGCTGATCACCATCAATGGTAAGAAATATCGGGGCGGCGTTCTTTTGCAGATGTACAACGGACAGATCAATGTGATCAACTGCCTGTCTGTCCATGACTACCTGTATGGCGTTATCCATAATGAATTGTCCCAGTCCCATCCCTTGGAAGCTTTGAAAGCTCAGGCTGTGGCCGCCAGAAGCTTTGCCGCCATGGAGATGGGGAAGCATTCGGCTTTGGGTTTTGATCTTTGTGCCAGCACCGATTGCCAGATGTACAGAGGCTATAGCAGCGAATATCCCAAGACCTGTCAGGCTGTAGACGAGACGGAGGGCCTGGTCATCAAGTACGCTGGGAAAACGGTCTCTGCTTATTATCATGCCAGCAGCGGCGGTCATACCGTAAACGCAGCAGATGTATGGACGAAGAATCTGGGTTACATTGTGGGAAAAGAAGATCCCTATTCTCCCAATAATTCCTGGACCATTACCATGCCCATGAGCACGATTCAAAGCAAACTGGAAGCTGCAGGACATTATGTAGGGACTCTGCAGTCTGTCAGTATTTCCGCACGGGGCGCAGGTGATTGTGTTACCGCCATGGATTTTGTAGGCACCTCCGGACGTGTCACCATTAAGAAAACTTCTGTTCGGACCCTTTTGGGCGGCACCAGCATCCGCTCTCAGCTCTTTACCATCAGCGGGGAGACTTCCGGTACCCCGGCCCCTGCTCCTGTGCCTGAGCAGCCCGCCTTTAACTGGAGAACGGATCTGCCCATTGCCGGACTGCATGTGCTGGCCAATGCGGAGACGCAGCTCTTCGGCAGTACCACTATTGAGGTTCCCACTGTGAAGATCCCGGAACCTGAGATCGTGCCCGAGGTGAACACTTCCGTTGTGACCGGCAGCAGCGTGACCTTCACCGGCTCCGGAAACGGACATGGTGTAGGCATGTCTCAGCTGGGTGCTGTGGAAATGGCCAAGCAGGGATACACCTTTGAAGATATTTTGAAATTCTACTACACAGGAGTTACGGTAGAGTATGCATATTAACGATTTTGATTATGAATTGCCCTTAGAGCTTATCGCGCAGTATCCCTCCGGCCGCCGGGAGGATTGCCGGCTTTTGGTCGTACATCGGGATACGGGAGAGATCGAGCATCGGCATTTTTACGATATTTTGGAGTATCTGAATCCCGGAGATTGTTTGGTTTTGAATGATTCCAAGGTCCTTCCTGCCCGGCTTTTGGGGCATAAGAAGGAGACCGGTGCTAAAATCGAATTCCTTCTGCTGAAGCGGGTGGATGGCGATGTTTGGCAGACCATGGTTCGGCCCGGTAAGCGTTTAAAGCCCGGGGATAAGGTGGTCTTTTCCGAGGAGCCCCGGCTGGAAGCGGAGATCCTGGACATGGGTGAGGGCGGTACCCGTTTGGCCCGTATGGATTATGACGGGATATTCCTGGAGACCCTGGAGAAGGTAGGAAGAATGCCCTTGCCTCCCTATATCGAAAGGGACAGCGAAGAAGGGGACAAGGATCGGTACCAAACCGTTTACTGCCGTGAGGAAGGCTCTGTAGCGGCTCCTACAGCAGGTTTGCATTTTACGGAAGAACTGCTTAGGAAAGCGGAAGAGAAGGGCGTTAAGATCGCCCGTGTCACCTTGCATGTAGGCATCGGGACCTTCCGTCCGGTAAAGTGTGAGATCATCGAAGAACATAAGATGCATTTTGAGGAGTATCAGCTGACCCCGGAAAATGCGAAGATCATAAACGAGACAAAGCAGGCCGGCGGCCGGATCATCTCTGTAGGTACCACTTCCTCCAGAACGTTGGAAAGCGTAGCCGGTGAGGATGGTTTGGTGCAGGCCGGCTCCGGAAGCACGGATATCTTCATCTATCCCGGTTATCAGTTCAAGACCGTAGATTCCCTGATCACCAACTTCCATCTGCCCAAATCCACGCTGCTCATGCTGATCTCGGCTCTGTACAATCGGGAAGCCATGCTTGCGGTGTACGAAACTGCCGTAAAAGAGAAATATCAGTTCTTCTCCTACGGCGATGCCATGCTGATCCTGTAGGTGGCAATAAAATTTTTATGGTAAATCAAAAATCTCCCTCAATTGAGGGAGATTTTGTGTTTTCTTACTTGCTTAAGAATGCGATACACTCAATGTGTTTGGTGTGGGGGAAGTTGTCAAAGCCCTGTACGCTCTTGATCTTGTAGCCCGCATACGTTGCAGATTCAAGGTTTTCCACCAATGTCTTGGGGTTACAGGATACATAGACGATCTGGTCTACATTGTAGCTTAAGATCTTACCCATGGCCTTGGGATGGATGCCGCTGCGGGGCGGATCCACCACGATGACTTCCGGTTTTTCCGTCAGGTCATCCAGCACTTTCAGTACATCGCCGGCTATAAATTTACAATTATCCAGGTTGTTAAGCTCTGAGTTAATTTTTGCTGCGGCTACGGCTTCTTCGTTCAGCTCTACACCCACTGCCAGCTTTGCTTTCAGAGCCATGGCCTGGGTGATGGTGCCGGTACCACAGTAAAGGTCGAAAACGGTCTTGCCGTCGATGTCCGGGATCAGGGAAAGGGCGCTGCGATACAAATTTTCTGCAGCTTCCACGCTTGCCTGGAAGAAGGAGAAGGGACCGACTTTAAACTTGAGGCCCAGAATTTCTTCCATGTAGTAGTCCCGACCCTGAAGCAATTCCACGGATTCAGGCTTTACCGCATCGGACAGGCTGTCACTGACGGTGACCAAAACGCCTACTAAGGTATTGTCCAAAGACAGGCCGTTCAGCACATTCAGGAAAGATTCCTTATCCAGCACGCCCTGGGAGGATACCACCAGGTTCACCAGGATCTCCCTGGTGCGGATCCCTTTCCGAAGGATCAGGTTCCGGAGAAAGCCCTTGTGGCTTTTTTTATTGTAGTGCGGATATTCTTTTTCCCGACAGAAGGAAAGAACGGCGGACAGGATCTTATTGAAGTCCGGATCCACGATCTTGCAGTCATCGGTGGTCAGTACGGACATGAAGCGGCCTTTTCTGTGGAGGCCCAGGTTCATTTCTCCGCCCTTTACTTCGTCACCGAAAGTGTATTCCATCTTGTTTCGGTAGGCTTCTGTCCGGGGAGATGCCTGAATGGGAAGAAACTCTTCCGGCTGGAGGTTTTTCAGCTGGAAGAGTTTACGGATCTCGTCTTCTTTATTTTTAAGCTGCTCTGCGTAGGGGATATCCCGATAGGAACAGCCGCCGCAGAATTCGTCGTGCTTACAGATCGTTGAGGTCATAGGGAGTCTCCTGATATACGAAGTTCAGCCAGTTTTCGAAGAACATATAGGTAGCGGCTCTCCAACGAACGATAATGGGTTTTTCGGGATCATCGTCTTCAAAGTAATTATAGGGAACATGGATGTCCAGTCCCTTGTTCTTGTCCCGGATGTATTCGTTGTAGAGGGTTTCCCGGTCATATTCGCCGTGGCCCTGGACGAAGACCTGACGGTCGTCCATGGTGGCAACCAGGTGCACGCCGGCCTCGGGGGAGGTGGCGATGATCCGCAGTTCGGGGACCTTTTCGATATCTTCGGCTCTTACTTCCGTGTGACGGCTGTGAGGAGCGTAGAATTCGTCATCGAAGCCCTTTACCAAATTGGTCTTTCGGGTCAGCAGCTTGTGCTTGAATACGCCGAACATCTTTTCCGGCAGATCGTACTTGCGGATGCCGAAGTGGTGATACAGGCCGGCCTGAGCGCCCCAGCAGAGGTGCATGGTGGAGAATACATTCTTCTTGGAGTATTCCATGAGCTCCTCCAGCTCATCCCAGTAGTCTACATCTTCAAATTCCAGATTTTCCACGGGAGCACCGGTGATGATCATAGCGTCATAACGGTGATTCTTGATCTCTTCAAAAGGCTTATAGAAGGCATCCATGTGAGATGCAGGGGTGTTCTTGGTGGTGTGGCTGCCCATGGATACCAGGTCCAGTTCCACCTGAAGGGGCGTATTTGCCAGGATACGGGCCAGCTGGGTTTCCGTAACCACTTTGGTAGGCATCAGGTTTACGATGGCTACCCGCAGAGGGCGGATGTCCTGGGTCACCGCTCTCTGTTCGGTCATGACCATAACAAACTCGTCTTCAAGCTTCTGGTAGGCGGGCAAGTCTTTAGGTATGATAATAGGCATTGATAAACTCCTTCTTGTATTCTGCAAAACGGTCCTCTTCGATGGCCTTCCGTACATTCTTCATCAGGTTGACGAGGAAATGCAGGTTGTGGTTGGTAAGAAGCATAGAGGACAGGATCTCATCGGATTTGTATAAGTGCCGCAGGTAGGCTCTGGAGTAGTTTCTGCAGGTGTAGCAGTCGCAATTGGGATCCAGAGGACCGAAATCTCTTTCAAATGCGGCGTTTTTAATGTTCAGCTGACCGAGGGAGGTCATGGCTGCACCATTTCTTGCAATTCTTGTGGGGAGAACGCAGTCGAACATGTCGATGCCTCGTTCTACGCCCTCCAGCAGGTAGTCAGGGCTTCCCACGCCCATCAGGTAGCGGGGCTTGTCCTTGGGGAGATAGTCCACACAGGCGTCCATGACCATGCACATCTCTTCCTTGGGTTCGCCGACGGAGAGACCGCCGATGGCGTAGCCGGGAAGATCCATCTCCACGATCTGTTCCGCACTTTGTCTGCGCAGATCCGGGTACATACCGCCTTGCATGATGCCGAAAAGGGATTGCTTTTCCGTGTTTTTATGGGCTTCCTTGCAGCGGGCCAGCCAACGGGTGGTCCGGGCAATGGATTTTTCCACATAGCTGTGTTCCGCAGGGTAGGGGATACATTCGTCGAAAGCCATGATGATGTCGGAACCCAAAGCATTTTGGATCTCCATAGACTTTTCCGGAGAGAGCATATGGGAGGATCCGTCGATGTGGGAGCGGAACTGGGCTCCTTCTTCCGTGATCTTCCGAAGGTCGCCTAAGCTGAAGACCTGGAATCCGCCGCTGTCGGTGAGGATGGGCTTGTTCCAGTTCATGAACTTGTGGAGTCCGCCGGCTTCTTTTACGATATTGTGACCGGGTCTCAGGTAGAGGTGATAGGTGTTGGAGAGGATGATCTCCGCACCCAGTTCTTCCACCTGTTCCGGCCGCATGGCCTTCACCGTTGCTGCCGTTCCCACGGGCATGAAAACGGGAGTTTCGATGGTGCCGTGAGGGGTGCTTACCCGGCCTCGCCGGGCCTTGGTCTTTGTATCTGTTTTCAGTAATTCAAAGGTAACTGCGTCCATGTAAGATCCTTTATTTTTTCGGAATTGATGGCACAACAAAATACCATCCGTAAAAATCGCATTTGGACAATTATAACATAGATAGAAGGCATGTGCAAGAATATATCCCTGCGATTCCAAAGACCTGAAAGCCTTGACCGAAAGGGTTTTCAGCGGTTATAATGAGACTATGATCTTTGTCAATATTAGAATCTGACATAAATCAAAAAACGAAGGGAGAACACAATGGAATTTTCTAACGTATTAAAACTGAGAAAGTCCATCCGGGGTTACAAGCCGGAACAGATCACAAAGGAAGAACTGGAAAAGGTTCTGTGGGGTGCATATACCGCTCCTGTGGGAAGAGGCGCTTTTGACAGCCTGCACCTGGCCGTTATCCAGGATCCCGAAGTCATTGAAAACATCCGTCTGGCTGTTGCAGACAAGATGGAAAGCCCTCTGAAGCCTTTCTACGCAGCACCTACCGTTATCTTAGTATGCGGACAGAAGAGCAAGGTAGCCGAAAAGGTTATCGTATATGCTGACGTAGCCTGCGTTACCGCACAGATGCACCTGGCAGCCACCGATGCCGGTTTGGGAAGCATCTATCTCCACGGCTTCATCGCTCCTCTGAATGCAAAGCCCGAAGAAGTTGCCAAGCTGGGCCTGCCCGAAGGTTTCATTCCTCTGGCCGCTCTGTCCGTTGGCTACCCCAAGGAACCCCTTGCTGAAAGAGAACTGAAGTGGGAAAAGATCGCCACTACTTACCTCTAAAGAGATAAGAGTGAACTGCACGCTTCGCGTGCGTGAACTTCGCCGAAGGCGGTGAACTTTGCACAAGATGCAGTGAATTATTTTCTGCGAAAATGTTAATGAAAAAAGCGTCATCCTTTTGCTTGGATGACGCTTTTTGATTGTTAACATGGTACGCAGAACTTGCGGTATTAAGTGTTGCCATGATGCAGGATATAGGGCTTGCATATGGGGGTGTAGTTTGGAGTAAGAGAGTACAATATGCAGGTGCTTTCCGTGGGACCTTTTATGATTTTTGCGGTATTGCTTTCAAATTCACTTAAAGTAGTCATTCTGCCAAAGACATCGTAGATTGCTACATAGGTGGGTGAAAATAATTGGTTTAATGTATGTAGCAGGATGTAGTTAGTGTTTTCTTGATTTTCTTCGATAGCTATATTGGATATTTCTATTTCACCCGCAGAAACTGTCCAGAGGGCCTTAGGGGTAGAACAATTTTCCAAAGCCCATTCATTGAGAATGTTCAAGATATTTGGGTCAGAGAATTTTTCGCTTGCAGTAATCAGTTGTCCCGATTTATCAATAGCATAACCATATAAGTCAGACTCCTTGAATGATGTTGCTAGAGCATTTTCCTGAGCAAGCCAGAAGCAATTGGTTAATTTAACGTCAAACTCATTTTTTCCAATGAATCCTCCAACTGAGTATTTCTGGTTAGCCCCTGCTGGGATTGATATGGTGCAAAGAGACAGACAATTTGTAAATGATGTATCTATAACTTCTTGCCATCCAGTAAACCCTCCAACAAGGTTATATCCCTGTACCGATCCTTTGACAAAGCAGTTTCTTGCATAACATGCGGCATTGCCGAATGCTCCTCCTACATAGCCGCTCCCCTTATTTATATTTAGGCCTTTGAGTGTAATTTCTACAAAACAGTTTTCTACTGTTGGAAGGTAATTGGTCATCCCCCCAATTGCACCTGCAATTCCTCCTGCTCGCTCGCCTTCAAGATAGCTATTATTGATGAAGCAGTTAGAAATATAGGCAGGGGTCTTTCGATTTGTATTAACCTCTCCAGCGAGAATTCCTGAGAGACTTCCATAATCCTTACGGGGATTTCTGACATATGCATTTTCAATAACGATATTTTTAATGGTGGCACCTAGCACAGATCCGAAAAGACCAGCTGTTTCATGCTCTTCGGAGATATACATACCAATGATTGAAAAACCATTGCCATCAAAAGATCCTCGAAATGCTGAGCGTACAGTATGGCGATCACCTATGGACCAAAGTTTTTGGCCGATTTCGTTATATACGCCATCATAAAAATCTTTCGCAGCAATGAAGTCTTCTTCTGTTTCGATTGTAATAGGTACATATGTAGAAGCAATAGGTGTCCATTGGTTCAAGTTGGTGGGAACGTTAGAAAAATCAAAAGTTGAATTAAGGATAATGTTTGCAGCGAGCTGATAGTGTTTATCAGCAAATAACATACCATCTTCGTCTATTGCACAGGTGTTGACAAGTTCTGAAAAGAGGGCAAGCTCTTGACCATTAGAGATGACGTATGGGTCGTCTGAACTGCCCGTACCTGAAACAAAAGATGAAGCCACTGTTCCATCCCATACAGAATCTTCAGGGATAGCCATTGATGCGTGAGCTGTGGATAAGGGGAAAGTACACAAAAGAAGTAGTACGAAAACATATATTAGAGATTTTTTGGCATATGGCATAATGCATACCTCAGCAGACTTTAGGGATTTTAAGCGATAAATAGTGCAGTGTGTCTTATATTATATTGAATTCAATTTTATTTTTCAACTGTGGGTGTTTCAAATGCATGTTACACATGTTAAAATATGCAAATAAAAAGCGTCATCAGTACGATGACGCTTTTTGTTTTGCAATTAGTCCTCGATTTCTTCGTAGTCGAAGTCGTCGATGGTGCGGGCGCCGTTCTTTTCGAATACGCCCATGGTTCCGCATACGGGACACTTTCCGAACTCTTCGCCGAAGTATGCGATCAGATCTTCCGCATACTTGAACTTTTTACCGCAGTTCGGACAGTTATAATACATCAGATTAACGCCCCAAGTCATGAGATTATTCGGTGATGCTCAGGATCTGACGAGCTTCTGCGGGGGTAGCAACTTCGCGGCCGAATTCCTTGATAACGCGAACTGCTCTTTCAACGAACTGACGGTTGCTGTCAGCCAGCTGACCCTTTGCGTACATTACGTTGTCTTCCATGCCAACACGGATGTGGCCGCCCATGGCAACTGCACCGTACAGCATTTCCATTGCGGAGTGACCTACGCCGAAGCAGCTCCAGGTGGAACCGGGGCACAGGGATTCCATGGTTTCCTTCATGAAGGTCAGGTTCTTCATGTTGCCGGGGATGCCGTTTGCGCAGCCCATGCAGAACTGGAAGTGGAGGGGAGCCTTCAGAACGCCCTTCTTCAGGTAGTAAGCAGCGTTGGCGATCATGCCGGGATCGAAAGCTTCGATTTCAGGCTTTACGCCCCATTCCTGCATGTTCATGCCCAGTTCTTCCAGGAATCTGGGGTGGTTGATGAACA
>SVCV01000040.1 GCA_015058185.1 Clostridiales bacterium
CACTTAGCGCCTCTTACTACGATACCGTCTTCTCTTCTTTCAACGATGCGCAGGAACAGATCGGGGTCTGCCTGTGCGTGGGGAGCCTTGGAACGGTCGCCCTTGGGGTCGGTCATAGCACCGTCAACAACCCAGTCATTCTTCTGGATCATCATCAGGTAGTTCTTGAAGTTTTCGTGGTAGTGAGTACCGTACTTCTTATCTACTTCATAGGTGGTGGAGAATACAGCATTGAAAGCGTCCATACCTACGCATCTCTGGAAGCAGGAAGCAGTCTTCTGACCGCAGAGACGCTGCATCTTAACCTTCTTGCGGAGGTCGTCGGTGCTCTGGTGCAGGTGAGCAAAACGGTTGATGGTTTCGCCGGTGAGGCTGGACTTAGCGGTCATCAGGTCTACGTATTCGGGATCCTGAGCCAGATCATAAGTAACTGCTACGCAGTTGATGGAGGGACGGATCATGGGATGATCTACCCAATTTTCGATCTTTTCGCCGAACATGTAAACTCTGGTCTTCAGCTTTCTTAAGCTTTCGATATACTGTGCGCCTGTCATTAACATAATATAACCACTCCTTTTTAAAAAAATATTAACTCTTCTATCGACAGTGCGTTAATACGCACACCGTCTCACAACTTAATTTAAAGATGCAAAAGCTGTGCCAAATGCAGGCCTTTGCGGGGATCAAGCTTCCTTATTCAGAATTTTCCGGGCCATCTCCAACAGGTCATCCCCTACGGATGTATCCAGGAGAACGTCCTTCACCTCCGGAATCTCTTCCATGAGGGTGGCCTTTACAACGTCTTCGATCGTATATTGGGCCGAAGGGCAAGCACTGCAGGCCCCGGTCAGCTTTACATAAACCACGCCATTTTCAAGGGCTGTGAGCCTTGCGCCGCCGTAGTGGGAAGCCAGAAGAGGATTTACTTTTTCCTCAAGAACCTTTTTGATTTTCTCTTCCATTCGCACACCTCCTCTCGATACCAAGTATAATCCTTTCCACCGGGATGTGCAAGTGTCCCCATGGCTTTTTTGCACTCCAATTGCTGTATTTTTTCCAAAAACAGCACAAAACAGCATGACTTTTTGACACATGTGCCATAAAGTCATGCTGCAATGCTAAAAGTGTGCACCCTCTTTTTTCAGGAGCTTTTTCCTATTTCTTCTTTTTGATAACTTCCACGATACCGTTGGTGCCATCTACCTTTACCCAGTCGCCGGTTTCGATGACTTCGGTGGGTTTCTGGTCCAGATCCGTTACTGCGGGAACGCGGCTGATAATGGTGCCCAAAGCTGCCTTGGTAGTGGTTACTTCGAAGATAATGGCTGCAGGTGCATTGCCCATGATCTTTGCTTCATGGAACTGGGTGGACCAGCCGGAGCTGCCCTTTGCACCGCGGAAAACCAATACCTTACCGGCAAACTTCTGTCCATAGAGAGGATCCCGAACGTCGATGAAGGTTCCTTTTCTGGGATCGATGCCGCCCCAGCCGGAAATATATCCCTTAGTTACGATAGCTTCGGCTTCCACGCAGCCGTCCGCTACTTTTCTTCCCTTTAATACGATCTTTTCTTCACTCATTTGAGCCGTCCCTCCCATTTACCAGTTACTGCAGCATTGATACATTCATCCAGAGAACCGTACAGGGTCTGAAGACCGGTCATGTTCGGCAGATAGTGTGCCTGCTTTGCGGAGTCGGTGGCAACTACATTGGTGCCTTCGGGCCGACAGCGTCCCATGCAGGGGCAGCCGTCGCTCATGACCTTAACACCGGCGGCCAGCAGGGGCTGCAGGATGCCGCTTCTTTCGGCCAGGAACTGGATCTGTCTCGGTACAAATACCCAGAATTCGATACCATCCTTGACTTTCTTGCCCTTCATCTTATTGAAAACCTGCCACAGCTGGTTTACGGAATAGTGAGGACAGCCGAGAACGATGAAATCCACATCGGTGCTCTTGCCGGTCACATTGAGCTTTTCATAGGTCCAGCGCTTTTCTTCCTTGCCGAACTTAAAGGTGTTGATGGGCTTATTAGGACCGAAAGCAGTGGCTTCGTCATAAGCTTCGGGCGTTACGCCGGGGATGTGGTACATTTCTACACCGCCGCCGGAAGCTGCTGCTGCACCGAAATGCTTCAGCTTATCGGAAGTCAGGTTCTTGGGCTCGATCCGCAGTACGGGGATCCGTTCCTGAACCATGCAGCCTACGTAGTAGCCAAGCAGGCCCCAGTCTTCTTCGGTTTCGATATCGGTTTCCACTACTACCAAATGATCGCCGAAACGATTTTCAGGCATATGATAACCCCAATAAGGAGTCTTGCCGGTCAGCATAGCGGAGTAGGCACTTTCGCAGCCTTCCGTATTGGTCCGGGCGCCCAGTACGCTGTTGGCGTAAACGATAGCGGAGGATTCCATCCATGCCAGATGCTCGCCCTTTGCAGGCAGGTTGCCGCAGAGGTAAGGCGTGCAGGAATAGATCAGGTTCATACCGGTTCCGGTCATGAATTCTTCATGTTCCATGAAACGGTCGTAGTCGGTCTTATTCCGGTTCCAAATGGGATAGTATTTGGGATCCATGTATGCCTGGTTGTAATAGAAAGGTACCTTTGCACAGGGAGCAGGTACGATCTCATCACTGTCCAGTCCCAGCTGTGCAAAAACAGAGGGGATGGATTTGTCACAGGGCCAGTCAGCTACGCTTTCCAGCTGATAGCCGCCCAAGGCATTGGTTATATTAACGAATCTTTCTGCGCCAAGAGCTGTTCCGTAACGAACCTGAAGCTCCATGGCTTTCTGCACAGTTAGTCCATGTTCTCCGTCAAGCATGGCTTTTTCGTCATCAGTTAATTTCATGTTTTATCCGCCCTTTCTTTATAAGATTCAACCGCAGGATCCGGCAATGCAGATCCGGCGAAAAGCGACGACTCGGGTCGAATCAATCCTTCAGATTATATGATACCATCTCTTGAAGCTGATTGACAGCAATTTTATGAATATTTTCTCTTCCGGCTAAAAATACCGCCTTGGCAGCGGCATCCCCTTCCGCCATACAGGGACCCATGACCCGAACGCTGGAAAGAGCCGGCAGATCCCCGTCGATGCAGCGGCCTGCAGCCACATAGTTTTCCAGTTCCGGAGAAAGCATAGACCGGAGAGGAACGTAATGCACATGATCCTCCGGGAAAGATTCCCAAATGTATCCGTTCCCCTGGTGCAGTTCTACCGGCCAGGCGGTTCTGGCCACCGCATCCTCGAAAAGGGTACCCGCCCGGATCTCGTCCAGGGTCAGCTGTTTTACAGCGGAGATCCAGCGAGCCTGGCGAACGCCGGTGGCAGCGTAGGAACGAACCTTCGCCTTTGCAAAGGTAGCCGGGAACATATCCTTCAGAAACTGCAGCACCCGATCCGCCTGATCCTTTCCCTCAATGACCGTGCGGGAAGCCACAAAAGGATCCAGGGGAGTCTCCACATGGGTCATATTGCAGATGGCAATGTTCTTTTCCGGAACGTGGAACACAAGGCCTTTCTTTCGGGGAAGACCATAATCATCGGCCTTTTCCTGCAATGCCGCAACCACGGCTCCGTCAGAGGGATAAGGGCCGGAGTAGTCCACATCTTCCAAAGAAAACATAAGACTGCTCTTCACCTTATGCTCACCGGAAATATTGCAGGCCGCCCCCGCCAGCCAGGCGAGGACAGCCTCACCGCTGGCATCGATAAAGGAATCCGCTTCCACATGCAAAATGCCGTATCGGGTAGCTGCCTCCAAAGAGAGCAGCCGGGCCCCTTCCCGGTTTACCGCAATAACGGAAGCCCCGAGGATCGGCGTAACGCCTGCGGCCTGAACTTTGCCCTCCGCCCAGCGAAGGAATTTTACTTCATCGTAGATGGGGATGATGGTCTCTCCCGGCGGCTGGTCGAACAGCCCACCGGCAGCCCGAAGTTCCGTAAGCATTTCTTCCGCCAGTCCTTTGGTCAAAAGATGGCTGTCCGGACCATTGGAGTAGAATCCGCAGAAAGTACCGATAATGGAATTATAGGCCTGCCCTCCAAGATGGGGACTGCTGTCAAGAAGAATCACTTTCAGGCCCAGCCGGGCAGCCTCAACCGCCGCCGTCAGTCCCGCCACACCGGCACCCACAACGCAGACATCGCCTTTGATGGAGAACGTTTCATTTCGCCGGTCTAACCGGACCTGAACAGTCTGAGTGGAACCTTTTTCACCAAACATCTCCTGCACCTGCCTTACTCATTTTAATACTTCAAATGGCCTTCCCACTTACCGGTAATAGCAGCATGGATACATTCCTCTGTGGATCCGTACAATGCCTGAATACCCGTAAAGTTGGGAAGATAATGTGCCTGTTTTGCAGAGTCCGTAGCCACCAGATTGGAACCCTTGGGACGGGTACGGCCCATGCAGGGACAGCCATCGCTCATGACCTTAACACCGGCATCCAACAAAGGCTGAAGAATACCGCTTCTTTCGGCAAGGAACCGGATCTGACGGGGAACAAATACCCAAAACTCAATGCCATCCTTGACTTTCTTACCCTTCATCTTATCGTAGACATGCCACAGCTGGTTTACGGAATAATGGGGGCATCCCAGCATAATGAAATCCACCTGATCGCCCTTGGCAGTCACATTCAGTTTTTCGTAAGCCAGCCGCTTTTCTTCTTTTCCAAACTTGAAAGAATCCACCGGCTTCTTCGGGCCGAAAGCCGCTTCCACCGTGTAAGCTTCCGGGGTGATCCCGGGGATATGGAACATTTCCACTCCGCCGCCGGAGGCTGCCGCCGCACTGAAATGCTTCAGCATATCCGAAGTGAGTCCCTGGTTTTTCATTTTCAAAACCGGGATCTTTTCCTGGACGATGCCGCCAACATAGTAGCCTAAAAGACCCCAGTCCTCCTCCGTTTTAATATCGCACTCAACCTCTACCAAATGGGTCCCGTAGCGATTCTCTGTAATGTGGTATCCCCAATAGGGAGTTCTCCCCGTCAGCATGGCGGAATAGGCACTTTCGCAGCCCTCCGTATTGGTTCGGGCACCGAGAACGCCGTTGGCATAAGCGATGGCGGAAGATTCCATCCAGGCCACGTGTTCGCCCTTGACCGGCAAGTTTCCGCAAAGATAGGGAGTGCAGGAATAGATCAGGTTCATACCGGTTCTGGCCATGAACTCTTCGTGCTCCATGAACAGGTCAAAATCCGCCTTCGTCCGACACTGTACCTCGTAATAGTACGGATCCATGTACGCCTGATTGTAGTAGGAGGGGATCTTCACCCGGGGCTCTGCAACGATCTCATCGCTGTCCAATCCCAGCTGCGAGAAAATCGAAGGAATGGACTTATCACAGGGCCAATCAGCTACACTCTCCAATTGATAGGCACCCATGGCATTGCTGACTTCCACAAACCGCTCGGCACCTAAAGCCGTACCATAGCGGACCAGCATTTCCATGGCTTTCTGAACCGCAAGGCCCTCTTGCCCATCCAGCATGGCTTTTTCCTGGTCGGTTAATCTCATTGTCTCCCTCCTCATCTGTAAAAACTGTAAAAGAATGAATTGTCCTTATTATAAATGAAAATTCTGACTTTTTAAAGACCTCTTTTGGTCCCCAGGAAAAAAATCAGACAAAACCTTTGGGATTCGGGAATAAATCTGCGATGCAGGCTTTACAAAGAAAAAAAGCAATGGTATAGTTTAGCCGATGGATGGTATTCCTGCGGGAAACTATACCGGATATATTGAGCAAAAAACCAGACGGATCCCCTGCCTTACTTACCGGATCGTATCCCGAAGACGGAACGATACTGAGGCGCCCAAGAACCATTCGTCAGGTATCTCTTTGTTTTCCGGAACTGTCCATCCGCGGATCTTTGGGTAACCCCCGAAAGACCACGGATTTTTTTATTTGAAAAAAAGCCGCTCCGGCGGCGTGAGGAAATTCTGAAAGGAAAAGAATATGAAAGAAATGACCCAGCAGGAGAAAAACCAACAGATCCGCCGGGAAGCAAAAGCCACGGTGATCCTGTTTATCCTGTGCTTTGTCTGGCATGTAGGTTTCGCCTTCGGCCTGTCCGGCGTAGACGTGGAGATCTGGAATCTTCCCCTTTGGTGGATACTTTCCGTTCCCGGTGTATTTGTAGTAGCCGTTGTGGGGGTTGCGATCCTGCTGAAAAAGGTTTTTGTCAACTTCAGCCTCAACGATGAGGAGGTGGACGAACATGACAAGTAAGCAGATTTTCGTCCTTATTATCCTCATCATCTATGTTCTGATCAATATGTTCATCGGTATCTGGATGAGCAGACGCTCTGCCAAAATCAATGCGCAGGGCGGATTCCTGCAGAACTACTTCATGGGCAATCGCTCCATGGGCGGCTTTGTACTGGCTATGACTCTGGTTGCTACCTATACCAGCGCAAGCTCCTTCCTTGGTGGTCCGGGACTGGCAGCTGACTGGGGCCTCACGCAGGTTTGGGTTGCCGCCATTCAGATCGGTACCGCCTTCCTTACCCTTGGTGTTGTAGGCAAAAAGTTCGCTCTCATTTCCAGAAAGATCAATGCCGTCACCGTTACGGACTATTTTAAAGCCCGCTATAAATCTCCCCTGGTAGTAGCCATCTGCGGCATCTGCCTGGTCTGTTTCTTCATCACCCAGATGGTAGCCCAGTTTATCGGCGGGGCCACTTTGATCCAGACCGTTACCGGACTGCCCTACAGCGCAGGTCTGATCATGTTCGCTGCTATTGTTATCCTGTACACCTCCATCGGCGGCTTCAAAGCAGTAGTCATGACCGATACCTTCCAGGGCATCATCATGACTGCAGGCACCTTCCTGCTGCTGTTCTTTATCATTCGGGCAGGCGGCGGTATGGAAAACATCACAAGCTTCCTGGATGCCAATAACCCCGGCTGGAACGAGATCGCAAAGGGCGTTCACGGCGAAGGCATCTCCGGGCTGGCTCCCGGCTACCTGATCTCCTTCTGGGTCCTGGTAGGCGTAGGCGTACTGGGCCTTCCCCAAACGGCTGTCCGCGGCATGGGATTTAAAGACACCCGTTCCATGCACAAAGCCATGATCTACGGTACTGTAGTCGTTGGGATCCTCATGATCGGCATGCACTTTGCCGGCGTACTGACCCTGCCTCTGCTGCCGGAAGGCGGTTTAGGCTCCACTGACAGAGTCATCCCCTATGTTGTCATGAACTACCTGCCCGGCTGGGCTGCAGGCCTGTTCCTGGCGGCCCCCCTGGCTGCCGTCATGTCCACAGTTTCCTCCCTGATGATCCTGGCTTCTGCCACCATCATCAAAGATCTGTGGCTTACCTATATTGCAAAGGACAAGAAAGAAGAGATCACAGAGAGAAAGATCTCCCGCAGAAGTTTCCTCATCACTCTGGTTTTGGGCATCATCCCCCTTCTCTTCGCCTTATCTCCCCCCGACATTATCGTATGGATCAACCTCTTCGCCATGGGTGGGCTGGAAGCAACGTTCTTCTGGCCCCTCATCGGCGGCCTCTATTGGAAGAAGGGAAATGCAAAGTGCTGCATCGCCTCCATTATCGTGGGCGTGGCCACTTTCATCTTCTTCAACCAGGTCAAGATCGCACCGTTCCATATTCACGAGATCGTTATCGCATTGATCTTCGGCGGCATCGCCTACTTCGTGGTTGGGAAAATCATGAATACCCAGCCGGATGAGGAGACCTTAAAAAAATGCTTCTAAAAGAACTGCTGGACCCGCAGGTCAAAGCTTTTTACGGCAGCCGACTGGATCAGGTCCCGGAGGTATTTCCTCCGGCTGAGATCCTGCGGAAAAAATCCGATGAACCCTATCTGAGCAGTCCCAGCACCGAAAAGATTTTCTATTGGGAAGATCGGCAGGTCCCGTGTGCGGACCGAAAGGTTCCCATACGGATCTATTGGCCGGGGCCCCAAATATCCTCCCCAAGGCCCCTGCTTCTTTACTTTCACGGCGGCGGGTTTGTGATCCACAGCATCCAGACCCATGATGATCTGTGCCGCCGCATTGCCAATGAGGGAGACTGCATCGTAGTCTCCGTGGAATATCGCTTAGCACCGGAATATCCCTGGCCCGCCTGCCTTGATGATGGTTGGGAGGCTCTCCTTTGGCTTAAGGAAAACGGCCGGTCTTTAGGCGGAGATCCGAACCGGATCCTCCTCATGGGAGACAGTGCCGGAGCATCTATCTGTGCCCAGCTCTCCATTACATGCAGAGATCGAAAAGGACCTGCTATTGCAAAGCAGATCCTCTGTTACGGAACCTTCCGTCCTATTGAAGAGACCGAATCTCTGAGACTTTTCGGATATGGAGGATTTGTCCTTCCGAAAAAAACTCTGGAGTGGTTCACAAAGCAATTCAAACCCCAGAACTTCCCCGCAGAACAAAATCTGGAACACCTGCCCAGCACCCTGTGCATCACAGCAGAATGCGACCCTCTCAGGGACGATGGAGAGACCTTCGCAGAAGAACTGCGAGCCGCAGGAAATGAAGTGGACCTTTGGAGAATCAAGGGCATGATGCACGGCTTTCTCCTCCACTGGAACCGCTTCGACAAAGTAAAAGAACTGCTTCATGCAGTCGGAAATGATATCAAAGACATAAAAAGAGACGACCGGTAGTGCCGGCCGTCTTCCTTTTTGCAAATCTTTTTAGTCGTATTTGTGAATGGTCTTCTTCAGGTGCTCTGCAAGAACATCGGGACAGGTCTTTACGGGATAGTGAGCGCAAGGCAGCCAGGTGTATTCAAAGCCGCCCCGTTTCGCGGTTTCAATGTTGGCGTAAGGATGCCATGCAGGTGTCCAGCAACCTACTGTAAAATCGCAGGCAGGGATCTTTGCTAGCTCTTCTTTTGTATAGCTATGGCTGTCCTGGACACCCAGATAGTACTGCATCCAGTAACCTGCGTTCTGAGCCAGGCGCTCATTGGTTTCTGCATCGTAGTCCTTTTCGGGGAACACGCTGACATACAGAGCTGCAAAGAAGGGATTTACATTGGCGCCGCTGAGATGCGGACCATAAACTTCATTGAAGGTCTGAATGTAGGAGAAAGCAACACCGGGGATCTGGTCATCCATCATGAGAGCTGCTTCGTGGGGCATAACATTCTTGACCAGTTCCGGATATTTTACACCGGCCATCAGAACGCCCTGGCCGCCGGAACTGCAGCCGAACAGAGATGCCTTACCCATATCCATGTAACGGATAATTGCTGCGATATCATCTGCCAAAAGTTCAGCGGTTACCTTCTGATGCTTAGTGGGCATGGAACGGCTGCCGCCGCGGGGATCAAAGGTAATAACAGTAAACTCGTCTGCCATCAGTTCTGCAATATGAGCATAGGGCTCGCAGTCATTGGTACCGTCAGGCATGATGATCAGAAGCGGGCCGCTGCCTCGTTTTTCGCAATAAAGCTCAACATCTTCCGCAGGGATATAAAGAATTTCTTTTTCCATACTGTCATCCTCCTCTTATCAGCAATACACAAACCAGATATTTTCTGATTTTTCAGATTATTATACTACGCCTCCCGAAAGATGTCAAGAGTCCGGGGATAAAATTCACTTAAAACAATTGACAATCCCCTCTGAACCATGTATATTTGGGGCAATCAAATATTTGCCAGGGGAGTTAGGATCTTCCGAAGGGAGATCATTGGCTGAGAGTTATTTACCCTCATCACCTGACCCGGATAATACCGGCGTAGGGAGGCACCAACAAAGTCTGCGAAAGATCCCGCAGCAGCTCCCCTCCTGTTACACGGAGGTTTTTTTATGCCCTTTGATTCTTTACAGGGTTTCTTTGAATCCACATTAGGACAAGTCGTCACTATTGCCGTGATCATTGTCCTCTTCATCCTGATCCTTCTCTCCGGAAAGAAAGGGAAAAAGACGGATGTAAAAGGCATGGTCCTTTCCGCTATTTTTGTAGCACTGTATCTGGTGCTGAATCAGATCACCCTGTTCCGTATGCCCCAGGGCGGCTCTATCACAGCCCTCAGCATGCTGGCCATTTCCCTCTGCGGATTTACCTTAGGTACCCGCCGGGGCGTCATGGCAGGTCTTTGCGCAGGCCTTCTGAGCATGATCTTCAATCCTTACATCATCCACCCCCTGCAGATGCTTTTGGACTACCCCTTAGCCGTAGGGGCTTTGGCCTTCGGGGGCTTTCTCCGGAATCAAAAAGGCGGCCTGCTCACCAGCTACATCTTCGGTGTTGCCTGCCGCTACATCTGTGCCTTTGTATCCGGAACCGTATTTTTCGGAGCTTACGCGCCGGAAGGCTTTAACGCCGTTACCTGGTCCCTTTGGTACAACCTGATCTACATCGGGATCGAGGCTGCCATCTCCATTGCAGTTCTCTGCATCCCCCCCGTCAAAAATGCCTTCTACCGGATCAAGCGCAGCAGCGGATCCCTGTAGGTTTTGGAAGTTTACATTTCCTGACATCTGTGTTACAATAAACAAGTGCAGCAGCCCGGCTTCTTGCCGGGCTTATCTGTGTAATTTTTTATCCAAAGACAGGATCCCTTATGAATTTTAAAGACATGAATCTGATAGAGCCTCTGCTTGAGGCTGTGGAGGAAGTAGGCTACGAAACCCCTACTCCGATCCAACAAGCAACCATCCCTCTTGTTTTGGAGGGCAAGGATGTTTTGGGGTGTGCCCAAACCGGCACAGGAAAGACCGCGGCTTTCGCACTGCCGATCCTGCAGCGCTTAGCCGGCCGGGCCAACAAAAATCCCAACCGCCCCATCAGAGCCCTGATCCTTACCCCCACCAGAGAACTGGCCTTACAGATCTTCGAAAACTTCGAAGCCTACAACAAGAATCTGGGCCTCGCCAACTGCGTGATCTTCGGCGGTGTAGGCCAAAATCCCCAGGTGGAAAAACTGAAAAAAGGCGTAGATGTGCTCATCGCCACCCCTGGCCGTCTCAATGATCTGATGGGACAGGGCTTTATCCGACTGGGAAAGATCGAGATCTTCGTACTGGACGAAGCGGACCGGATGCTGGATATGGGCTTTATTCATGATGTCCGAAAGGTGATCCGCCACCTGCCGAAGAAGAGGCAGACCCTGTTCTTCTCCGCCACCATGCCCCCCGATGTTGAAGATCTGGCCGTGAGCATTTTGAGCGATCCGGCTTCCGTGAAGGTGGATCCCCCCTCCAGCACCGTGGACATGATCCGCCAATCCATCTATTTCGTAGACCGGAAAAATAAACGAAAGCTTTTGGCGTGGTTAGTAGAACAGCCCGGCGTATTCAATGCTTTGGTCTTCACCCGCACAAAACACGGAGCAGACCGGGTGGCAAAAGACTTAAGCCGGGATGGGATCCCCGCCATGGCCATCCACGGAGACAAAAGCCAAACCGCAAGACAAAATGCCTTAAACAAGTTCAAGTCCGGCGACCTGAAAGTTTTGGTGGCTACGGACATTGCAGCCCGGGGCATCGATATCTCTACGCTGACCCATGTGATCAACTACGAGCTGCCGGAAGAAGCCGAAACCTATGTCCATCGCATCGGCAGAACCGGCCGGGCGGGAATGGACGGAGACGCCATCAGCCTTTGCTGCTACGACGAATTCGACAATCTGCGGAATGTGGAAAAGCTCATCGGCAAAACCATTCCCGAATCCACCAGTCCCTGGCCCATGGAAGTCTTTACCTCCACACCGGAACCCCGGCAGCCCCAAAATACGCAAAGAGGGAAGAACCAGAACCGGAGAAGAAAACCCGCAAACCCGAAGCCTGCGGCACCGGAAACGAAAACAGAAAATACCGGCGCCGATGCAGCGGCAAAGAAACGCAGAAGGCGGCGCTGAGCAGCAACAACCCCTCCGCCCTTTCAGAGCACCTCCCCTTACACAGGGGAGGCTCATCTCACCTCAACTCCGCTGTAATAGTGCTGCAGGATCGCCCGGTAATCGTACCCTGCCTGGGCCATGCCGTTGGCACCCCATTGGCTCATCCCCACCCCATGGCCGTAGCCTTTGGTGGTAAAGATAATTGTTTCATCTTCAAAAGACACCGTGAAATCTGCGGAGCGCAGGCCGAGAGCTTCCCGCACCTGCCGGCCTGTCAGGGTCAGGCTTCCCACCTGGATCCGGCTGACCCGACCGCCTTCGCTGTGCTCCAACACCCGAACATTTCCTTCGGAGATCCCCCCGGGATCCCCGAAGGCTTTTTTTATTTTTGAACGAAACTCCTCCAAAGGGAAAGCCGCATCTTCCTTTTGATAAGGCGCCTCCCCTTCATAGTCGCTGGATAC
>SVCV01000041.1 GCA_015058185.1 Clostridiales bacterium
CTTAAACGAAACTCTGTACTGCTGCGGTATTGCATGCTCCGCTGAAGGTTATGCTACAAAAGCTGGTAACTATCAGATCGACCTGCTGCTGGCTAACGTATGTAAGCAGAACATCACCAGATTCCCCTACGAAATCGTTCGTCTGGCAGAAGACATCGCAGGCGGCCTGATGGTAACCATGCCTTCCGCTGTTGACTTCAAGTCCGATCTGCCCGTATGCAAGGACGGCGCAACCATCGGTGACATGTGCAACAAGTACTTCGCAGCTGCTCCCTGCTGCACCACCGAAGAACGTCAGAAGCTCATGCGCTTCATCGAAAACCTGTGCCTCGGCGCTTCCGCTGTTGGTTACAGAACCGAATCCATGCACGGTGCAGGTTCTCCCCAGGCTCAGAGAATCATGATCGCAAGACAGGGCAACATCGAAGCAAAGAAGGCTCTGGCAAAGAAGCTGGCTGGCATCGAATAAGCTCAAATCTGAATCGAATAATGTTTTACAAGAGGACCGTCGGAGAAATTCGGCGGTCCCTTGGAATCAGGAGACTTATATGAAATATGGCGTAAGATTTTGCGGTGGCTGCAACCCTCGTTTTGAACGGGGCGAAGCCCTGAAGACCATACGCAAACATTTTGAAGGCAGGGTAGATCTGGACATCGCACAGGAAGGCGTTCCCTATGACGGACTTCTCGTCATCGGCGGATGCACCAATTGCTGTGCGGACTATTCCATGTACGAAAACAATGGTCCCTGCCTGAAAATGTGGGATAAAGACCACATCCAACAGATCATAGAAGAGATCGAAAAGGAGGTATCTTGACTTGAGTTGGAGAGATGAATACAGAAGCAAACTGTGCACTGCTGCAGAAGCAGTAACTCATATTAAGAGCGGCGACCATGTTTTCTTCGGCCACTGCGTAGCAGAACCCAAGCTTCTGTCCGAAGCTATGGTAGCAAACGCTGACCAGTATGAAAATGTTACCATTCACCACATGGTAAGCCTGGGCAACGGTGCTTACACCGCTCCCGAATACGCAAAGAATTTCCGCTGCAACCTGATCTTCACCGGCGGCGGCACCAGAAATGCGATCTATGAAGGCCGGGGCGACTTTACTCCCTGCTTCTTCCACGAATTCCCCCTGCTGATCCGGAACGGCCGGATCCCCTGCGACGTACTGATGACTCTGGTTTCTCCTCCCGACGAGGACGGCTATGTAAGCCTTGGTACTTCCGTAGACTACACCTTCCAGTGTGTAAAGACCGCTAAGACTGTAATCGCACAGGTCAACGACCAGATGCCTTACACCTACGGCGAAGACAATAAAGTACATATCTCCGAACTGGACTACATCGTAGAAGCTTCCGAACCCCTGTTTGAAAATGCAGGCGGCAAGATCGGCGAAACCGAACAGAAGATCGGTGCATACTGCGCATCCCTCATCGAAGACGGTTCCACCCTCCAGCTGGGTATCGGCGCTATCCCCGATGCAGTAATGCTGTTCCTGAACGACAAGAAGGATCTGGGTATCCACTCCGAAATGATCGCAGACGGAACTCTGGCTCTCTATGAAAAGGGTGTTATCACCGGTGCAAAGAAGAACTTTGACCAGGGCAAGATGACCGTAACCTTCCTCATGGGTACCAAGAAGCTGTATGACTTCTGCCACAAGAATCCTGCAGTAGAAGTTCGTCCCGTAGACTATGTAAACCACCCCGCAGTTATCATGAACCAGCACAAGATGGTTTCCATCAACTCTGCTATCCAGGTTGACCTGCAGGGCCAGATCGTTGCTGACTCCATGGGTCTGAAGCAGTTCTCCGGCGTAGGCGGACAGGTAGACTTCATCCGTGGTGCTGCAATGGCTAAGGACGGTAAGTCCATCATCGCAATGCCTTCCGTTACCGTTAAGAAGGACGGCCGCATGATCTCCAAGATCACTGCATTCGTAGACGAAGGTGCTGCAATCACCACTTCCCGTAACGATGCTGACTACGTCATCACCGAATACGGTATCGCTCCTCTGAAGGGTGTTTGCCTGAGAGAAAGAGCCCGGAATCTGATCAACATTGCACATCCCAACTTCCGTGATGCAATGGCTGAAGAATTCGAAAGAAGATTCCACGAATCCCTGTAAAAATTAGGGCGTAAAGCCCGTAAGAGAAAGAGCAGAAATTGCTCTATAAGGAGGAAAAAGAAATGTTAGCACTGCGCGTTGTACCTAAGATTTACTACTTTGACACTTTCAAAGATTTCAACGAAGAATTCAAGCTGGGTAAGAGAGACGTTCTCGTAACCAACGAATGGATGTATAAGCCCTACGTAGAACCCCTGGGCATCGACACCAACGTTGTATATCAGGAAAAGTTCGGCATGGGCGAACCCTCCGACGAAATGATCGACGCAATGGCCAAGGAAATGGCTCAGTACGACTTCGATCGGATCATCGCTTTCGGCGGCGGCACCATCGTTGACATCTGCAAGGTTCTGGCACTGAAGGTTCCCGAACAGAGCGTAAAGCTGTTCACCGGCGAAGTTGCTCCCGTTCGTGAAAAGGAACTGATCGTTGTTCCCACCACCTGCGGCACCGGTTCCGAAGTTACCAACGTAGCTATCGCAGAACTGAAGTCCCTGCACACCAAGAAGGGCATCGCTGTTGAAGAAACCTATGCTGCTACCGCAGTTCTGATCCCCGAATCCCTCCAGGGTCTGCCCGACAAGGTATTCGCAACCAGCTCCATCGACGCTCTGATCCACGCAATCGAATCCTTCCTGTCTCCCAAGGCATCTCCCTTCACCGAAATCTTCTCCCTGAAGGCAATCGAAATGATCATGGATGGCTACAAGAAGGTTATCGAAGGCGGCTGCACCAAGGAAGCAAGAGCTCCTTACCTGAAGGACTTCTGCCTGGCAGCTACTTATGCCGGTATCGCATTCGGCAATGCAGGCTGCGCAGCAGTTCACGCTCTGTCCTACAGCATCGGCGGCGCATTCCACGTACCTCACGGCGAAGCTAACTACCAGTTCTTCACCGAAGTATTCAAGATGTACATGAAGAAGGATCCCAACGGCAAGATCGCACAGGCCAACAAGATCCTGGCAGACATCCTGGGCTGCGATGTAGCTAACGTATACGATGCACTGGAAGACTTCCTGGGCAAGATCATGGTTAAGAAGCCCCTGAAGGAATACGGCATGGTAGAAGCTCAGATCGATGAATTCACCGACATGACCATCGCAAATCAGCAGAGACTGCTGAACAACAACTATGTACCCCTCAGCAGAGAAGAAATCCGCGAAATCTTTGCTAACCTGTACTAGTCATAAGGCCTGTTGAGGGCCGTAAGGTCCTCTGAAAAATAACCACAAAAAATAAGGCAGACCGGAAAATTTCCGGTCTGTCGTTTTTTTTATATGGAGCCTCCCCTGTGTAAGGGGAGGCTTAGAAGGGCGGAGGGGTTGCTATTTGCGTTTCAAATCCGAGGATAATATCAGCCCCAGCAAGGTCAGGGCTGTTCCCAGAATGGCTAAGGGTGTGATCTGCTCCCGTAAAACGATGGCGGAAGCCACTACGGTGATGACGGGAACGAGGTAGAGGTAGATGCTGCATTTTACGGGCCCCAGAACCTGAATGGAGATGTTCCAGGTGACGAAGCATACTGCACAGGCGCCGATACCCAAAAACAGGAACATGAGCAGATATTTCGGCTCTGCCAAACAGCTCCAGTTGGGGCTGAAATCCATAGCAAAGATCGCCGGGATCATAAAGATCAGGCCGTAAAGGAAAAAGCGCCGGGTGGTTTGGATCACATTGTAGCCAAAGGTGCTGATCTTATTGACGGTAACGGAGTAAATAGCCCAAACAAGGGTGGCACCCAGGGCCAATACATCCCCTAAGGGGTTCAGTTCCAACTGTGCGCCGTTGAAACTGATGAGGCAGATCCCGGTAATGGCCACGATGAAGCCCAACACAAAGGAAGCCCGAAGCTTCTCCTTTCGTCTTGAAAGGGCGAAAGCCAAAAGGGCGGTGATGAAGGGAGAAATGGATACCAGTACGCCTACATTGGAAGCCATGGTGTAGGTCAGGGCAATGTTCTCCATTAAATAGTAAAGACAAACGCCCGTAAGACCTGCCAGAACAAAGAGCCATTCCTGCTTCTTTTCCGCCAGCTTCAGCCTCCTGGGACAGGCCAGACTTAAGGCGATGAAACCTAAGACGAAGCGGATAAAAAGGATCTCCACCGGGGTGAATTCCACAAGAAGGATCTTGGTAGCGATGAAGGTGGTACCCCATATAAAAGCTGTGATCAGGGCCAGAATGTGGCCTACAGAAGGTTTTGTACTCATGGGGAATATGATACTCTTTGCGTTCCGGTTTTGCAAGGGGATACTTCCCCGACACCGGTATTCTCCTTGCGGTGTACTGTGTTCTGAGTGGAGGCTCCCTCTTTGAGGGAGCTGTCCCGTAGGGACTGAGGGAGTCTGTGGCTGAGGGCTTGAAGTCTACCCACAGTAGATTGTCTTTCCGTATAATATAGGATAGAATAAAGAAAAAAAGGAGAATGGCCTATGGATCCAGTTAAAACCGGAGCTTTGATCAAATCTTTGCGAGTGGAAAAGGGGCTTACGCAGAATCAGCTGGCTGACCTGGTCGGTGTCAGCGATAAGGCGGTTTCCAAATGGGAAACGGGAAACGGGTTTCCTGACTTGTCGATTTTTCCCCGGCTGGCAGAACTTTTCGGAGTGGATTCGGAAAGACTTCTTGCCGGCGAGATGGATCCTGGAAATCAAACAGGAGGAAATATGAAAAAGACCAAGTTTTATATCTGCCCGGTCTGCGGCAATATTTTAACGGCTATGACGGAGGCTTCTGTCAGCTGCTGCGGGAAGAAGCTGGAAGGGCAGAGCCCTAAAAAGGCGGAACCTGGGGAAAGGCTGAATGTGGAAATGATCGAAAACGATTATTTCGTTACCACCGACCATCCTATGACGAAGGAACACTATATTACTTTTGCGGCGCTGCTTACTGGTGACAGTCTGATCTTACGGAAGCAGTACCCCGAGTGGGATCTCCAAACCCGACTTCCCCGCATAGGCAGGGGCATGCTGGTATGGGCCTGCAATCAGCACGGCCTGTTTTATCAGTTGGTATAACCAAAACCTTCCCCTTGCGGTGTACTGTGTTCTGAGTGGAGGCTCCCCTTTTGAGGGAGCTGTCCCGTAGGGGCTGAGGGAGTCTGCGACGGATGTGATGGAAAAAACTATTGACCTGCTGTGGGCAAGATTGTATAATTGTATACAAAAATACAATCTTGCAATATCCGGCAGGTTTTTCTTTTGGGAAGAGGCTGCCGTGAAGAAATAAGGAGGCAATTATGGCAAAGACACTTGCGTATAAGATCCTTGAGGATCATTTGAAAGAAGGCCGGTTAGTTCCCGGCGAAGAGATCACCATTAAGATGGATCAAACTCTGACCCAGGACTCCACCGGTACCATGGTATATCTGCAGCTGGAAGCCATGGACGTGGAAAAGGTTCAGACGGAATTGTCCGTTGCATACATCGATCACAACACCCTGCAGACCGGTTTTGAAAATGCAGATGACCATGCATTCATCCGCAGCGTAGCAGCCCGCCACGGCGTACTGTTCTCCAAGCCCGGCAACGGAATCTGCCACCAGGTTCATCTGGAAAACTTCGGCGTTCCCGGAAAGACCCTGCTGGGTTCCGACAGCCACACTCCCACCGGCGGCGGTTTAGGTATGATCGCCATCGGCGCAGGCGGACTGGATGTAGCCGTAGCCATGGCCAAGGGCGTATACAGCCTCACTGTACCCAAAGTGCTGGGTGTTCACCTGACCGGTAAGCTGGCTCCCTGGGTTTCCGCAAAGGATGTTATCCTGCATGTACTGCAGAAGCTGTCCGTTAAGGGCGGCGTAGGCAAGATCGTGGAATACTTCGGCGAGGGTGTTTCCGCTCTGTCTGTTACCGATCGTGCCACCATCACCAACATGGGTGCAGAGCTGGGCGCCACCACTTCTGTATTCCCCAGCGATGAAAATACCCGTATTTACCTGGCATCCCAGGGCAGAGAATCCGACTACAGACCTTTGGCTGCGGATCCCGATGCCGTTTATGACGAACTGCTGGAAGTTGACCTGAGCACCCTGGAACCCCTGGCTGCCGGTCCCCACAGCCCTGACAATGTAAAGTCTGTTAAGGAATATGGTCCTCTGGCTGTTGACCAGGTTGCCATCGGCAGCTGCACCAACTCTTCCTATACTGATCTGATGAAGGTCGCTGCCATCCTGAAGGGTAAGAGAGTTCACGAAAATGTAAGCTTAGTCATCGCCCCCGGTTCTGCAAAGATCCTGCGGAAGCTGGCCGAAAACGGCGCTCTGGCTGATATGATCGCTGCGGGCGCAAGAGTCATCGAATGTGCCTGCGGTCCCTGCATCGGCATGGGCCAGTCTCCCAAGTCCGCCGGCGTATCCCTGAGAACTTTTAACCGGAACTTCAAGGGCAGAAGCGGAACCAAGGATGCTTCCGTTTACTTGGTAAGCCCCGAAACTGCAGCAATTTCTGCGCTGACCGGCGTTCTCACTGACGGCCGCGACAGCGGATTCGAACTGGATGCTATCGCAGGCGAATACTTCCCCCAGAACGAAAACCTGATCATTCGTCCCGACGGTAAGGCAAAGGCTGAGATCCCTGTAGAAATGGGTCCCAACATCAAGCCCTTCCCCCTGAACGAACCTCTGGGTGATGTTCTGGCTGCAGACGTTGTACTCCACGCAGGCGACAATATCACCACTGACGATATTATGCCTTCTGACTCCAGACTGCTGCCTTATCGTTCCAACATTCCTCACCTGTCCAACTATTGCTTCGAAACCATCGATACCGGCTTCCCCGCACGCTGCAAGGCTGCTGACAAGGGTGTCATCATCGGCGGCGACAACTATGGTCAGGGTTCCAGCCGTGAACACGCAGCACTGGCACCCCTGTATCTGGGTATCCGCTTCGTAATCGCAAAGTCCTTTGCCCGGATCCACCGCTCCAACCTGATCAACAGCGGTATTCTGCCTTTGGTATTCGAAGATCCCGCAGATTACGATTCCTTCGAACTGGGTCAGAGACTGGTCATTGAAAATCCCAGAGAACAGTCCGGAAATGAGTTTATCACCGTTCGCAACGAAACCACCGGCAAGACCTTCCGGGTCATTCCCAACTTCTCCGAACAGGAAAGAGAAATGATCCTGGCAGGCGGTAAGATCAATATGATGAGAGGGTTAAAATAATGGATTACAGAGAAGCTTTTGAAAAAATCGTACAGCAGCAGCTGGAAAGAATCGAAAAGATGAAGGCCGCAGACGACTTCATCGATTACTCCAAGTTGGATAAAATCATCATCGGCGTCATCGGCGGCGACGGCATTGGTCCCGCCATTACCGCCCATGCCCACAAGATCCTGGAAAGCCTTTTGGCCGAACAGGTTGCCGCAGGCAAGGTGGAATTCCGGGTCATCGACGGCCTCACCATCGAACGCCGGGCCGCTTTGGGTAAGGCTATCCCCGATGATACTTTGGAAGAGATCAAGCAGTGCCACGTACTGCTGAAGGGACCCACCACCACCCCCAGAAAGGGCGACAAGTGGGGCAACGTAGAGAGTGCCAACGTAGCCATGCGTAAGGCTTTGGACCTCTTTGCCAATGTTCGTCCCGTAAAGGTTCCCGAACTGGGCATCGACTGGACCTTCTTCAGAGAAAATACCGAATGCCTGTATGCCATGGGCAGCCAGGGTCTCAATATTACCGACGATCTGGCCATCGACTTCCGTGTCATCACCACCCAGGGTACGGAAAGAATTGCCCGGATGGCCTTCGATTATGCCAGAGCCAACGGCAAGAACCGGGTCACCATCGTTACCAAGGCCAACGTTGTTAAGACTACCGACGGCAAGTTCCTGGAGATCTGCAAGCAGGTCGCCAAGGATTATCCCGAAATTGAAGTGGATGACTGGTACATCGATATCATGACCGCCAAGCTCATCGACGAAAAGCGTCGGGGCCAGTTCCAGGTCCTGATCCTGCCCAACCTCTACGGCGACATCCTTACCGACGAAGCCGCAGAATTCCAGGGCGGCGTAGGCACCGCCGGCAGCTCCAACCTTGGTAAGCGCTGGTCCATGTTCGAAGCCATTCACGGTTCCGCTCCCAGAATGGTGGAAGAAGGCCGTGATATTTATGCAGACCCCTGCAGCGTGATCCGCGCAGGCGCTATGCTTCTGTCCCACATCGGTTTCCAAAAGCAGGCAGACGATCTGTATGCAGCACTGGATTACTGCACCATCACCGAAAAGAAACTGGTCATCACCGGCCGCCCCGACGGCGCCACCGGTGCGGAATTCGCCGATTATATTCTGGATGTAGCAGGTAGACGGCCGTGGCTGTAAGGATCCAGGCAGGGGAAGAGGTTCGTTCCGTACCCCAGCCTTTGGCTGACGAACTGTTCGTCCAGCTGCGCCGGGACATTCTCCAGGGAAAATTCCAGGTAGGAGAAAAGCTTCCGGAGCAAAAGATCTGCGACGAATATAATGTAAGCCGGACCCCTGTCCGGGATGCATTCCGCCAGTTGGAAAGGGAAGGACTTTTGACCTCTCAGCCCAATCGGGGCACCGTGGTTCGGGGCCTTACTGCCCGGGACCGGGGCGACCTTTACGAACTGCGGAAACTTTGCGAGGTTTTTGCCGTTCGGCTGGCCATTGAAAGAGCCACTCCCGAAGGGTTGGCTGCTCTTGGGGAAGCTTTTGAGTTCATGGAATTCTACACTCAGCGGAAAGATCCGGAAAAGATGCTGAACATCAACATGGAGTTCCACCGGCTGATCCACGAAATGGCCCAAAGTGCCATGCTGTTTCAGGTATTGCAGTCCTGTCAGGCTTATGTTTTAGAGATCCGCAGTGAGAATCCTCAGCTGGATGAGCATCTGGCCACCATTTTGGAAGAACATCGTCAAATCTATGAAGCCTTCCTTGCCGGAGATGCGGAAAAGGGGGCCCAGGCCATGTCTTTGCACCTGACCCATGCCCGAAACCGTGCTGGAGTGTAAAAAATAGCAAAAAATATTGCCCGAAAGAGGAGTTTCGTAAGAATTCTTCCTTCGGGCAGTTGCACTTTTGGGGGAGAGTATGCTATTCTGATAATGGATGTGTCTGTTTTTTGTGCCCAATCAGGGGCATGTCCTCAAGGAGGAGTGAATCATGAAAAAATCCCGTATTTTTTTCATCACATGCTGTACCCTTTTAGTACTGCTTTTCGGTCTTTGCAGCGTTGCCTATGCTGCAGATGTTCCGGAAGAACTTACTTTCGAGGAAACGGTTTGTCAGGCCCTTCGGGAGAAGGTGGAAAAACCGATGATCGATGTTTCCGCCTATGAGTTTTATCTGGATCCTGAAACAATGACCTGCGAGGCTCTCAGCGAAGCCTACACGGCTATCCTGAATAATCATCCCGACCTTTTCTATGTCAACGGAAGGTATGGCTACAGCTATCGCGCAGATGACGGGGATGAGGATTTCGAAGACGGCGATTGGCAGGTTTTGTACTTCTTCCCCGAGTATTGCAGCTACATTCCTTATGAGGATCTTTCTGAAATCGTTGCAGAATTCGACGCGAAGGTTGATGAAGTTTTCTACAGCGTCTGGGACAAGGACATGAGCGATGAAGATGTGGCCTTGGCTTTCCACGACTGGCTGGTTTTGAATTGTGAATATGATTGGGATAACTACGTTGCAAGCACCGTACCCGATGAATCCTACAGCGCTTACGGTACCTTTATGGAGGGAACTGCCGTTTGTCAGGGATATGCTTTGGCCTATGATCTGCTTTTAGGTAAGGCCGGCATCGAAACCAAGTATGTGACCAGCGATGCTATGGACCACGGCTGGTCCTTGGTCCACATCGGGGACCATTGGTACCATGTAGATGTGACCTGGGATGACCCTGTGACCGACCGTCCGGGCCGGGTAAGCCACGATTATTTCCTGGTCAGCGGCAAGCAGTTTGCGGAACAGAATGTAGACAGCAACCCCAATTATTATGATCACTATGGCTGGGATCCCTCCTTTGACCTGCTTTGCGGCGATGGAGAATCTCCCTGTGATGATGATACCTATACCTGTGGTGCATATCCTTTCAATCACAGTGAGGATTCCCCCTTCTACTATGTGGACGGGAAGTTCTGGTACTATCTCAACGATGACCAGGATGGACCTTCCTTGATCGTTTCCGCTTTTGACGGAAGTAATGTTTCCTGCTATGCACCGGATGACGAATATGTGATCGATTCTATTTACGGGGAAGCGTATGCCCGGAAATTCAGCGGGCTGCTGCATGACGGCAGGGAATTCTATCTTGCGTCTCTCTCTCAGTATATTAATCTTCCTGCCTACATTTTGCGTTATGACTGTGAAACGAACTCTTTCACAGAATTGCATGAGTGTGCGGATAAGGGCAGTGAACCTTATTACGATATTACCGGCCTTGCTCTTGAAGAGAGAGAAGGCAGACAATATTTGAAATGGCAGATGCAGGACTATGAAAACATAGGCGGCAGCCTTTTTCCTGATGGCGATCTGTATTGGAGCGATCCCATTATTCTGAGCACCCTGGCAGAGGGCGAAGTGGAAAAGGACGGAACTCTGACCCTGACTTTCGATCCCCATTTCTTCCAGCAGGGAACTGCCTGTGCTATGGCAGCTATCTACAGTGAGGATGGACATCTTCTCGACCTGGTAAGCCTTTCTCTGGAAGATGTGACGAAACTGCAGAAAGAAGGACTTCACGGAACCATTTACGTCCGTCTTTTCGAAATGGCGGCGAATAGTTATGCACCCCAAACCGATGCAGATCCCATAGACTTTGACATCGACTAAAAAAGCACCCCAAAAATCGCTCTCGAAAGAGAGCGATTTTTTATTTCGGTTCTTTTGGTGTTACATACAGCGTCCGGTTGTCCGTAAAAATGACCATGCCCGGCTTTGCGCCGGCGGGTTTCTTCACGTGGCGGACCCGAACGTAGTCTACGGGCACATTCTCGGAGCTTCTGCCTTTGCTGAACCATGCAGCCATGGAAGCGGCTTCGAAGAGGGACGCTTCCCCGGGTTCTCTTTTCTCTGTGAAGAGGATCACGTGGGAGCCGGGAATGTCCTTGGTATGGAACCAGATATCCGTTTTTTCGGCCATCTTGAATGTGAGATGGTCGTTTTCCTTGTTGTTGCGGCCAACTAACACCCGGAATCCTTCGGAAGTCTGGAATTCCATGGGACGGGGTTTGGAGGGTTTCACCTTGCCGGTGACCTTTCTTCTGCGTAAGTAACCGCCCTCGGTCAGTTCCTGACGAACTTCTTCTACTGCCTCGGGTGTGGGTGCCTGTTCCGCAAAGGTCAGTACGGATTCCAAATAGGTGATGGCTTCTTCCGTCTCTTCCAGCTGGAGCTTTTTCTCCCGGATAGCCGTTCGGGCTTTTGCGTATTTTTTATAATAGCGCTGGGCATTCTGTGGGGGAGTAAATCGGGGATCCAAAACGATCTCCATAGTGGTCCCGTCGTAATAGTTGGGGACGGTGACTTTTTCCGCACCGGCGGGAACCATGTGCAAAGCGGCGGTCAGCAGTTCTCCGCAAAGGCGGTAGATGTCCGAATCCTCTGCCTGACGCAGGTCTTCCAAAAGTCTTTGCTTCTTTAAGGTTTGTTTGTCCAGATTTCCCCGGATCACCTTCAATAAGTCATTGGACTTCTGCTTGGTCCGGTCGGCTCCGCCCTTCATTTTGAAGAAGGCTTCCGCTGCTGCACCTGCCTCGGGGAAGGGGAGTACCGTAAGGGCATTTTCCAAATGAGACAGGGGTAAGGCGTGGAAATCCTTCGGGGTCCCCTGGGCATCCAAATACACGGCGGGAGACAGGTTTTGATCTTGAATGGCTTTCAGAAATCCCTCTAAAACCGCGAGAATTGCCTCAGGAGCGAGGTTTTCATAGTCCGTGGCTCCTTGCTTCATTGCGGCCCGGATACAGATCTCCTCGGCGGCTCCCGGACTGATGCCCTGAAGGGCTGCTACCAAAGATTCCGGTAAGGCTTTCCCCGTTTGCCGTAAAGCAGCTTCCAGAGTTTCTGCGGTCAACCCGTAAAAAGAGATCTTTCCCTGGGCAGGGGGATATTCGTACACCAATCCGGGAAGGATCTGGCGCAGCCGGCTCATTTCCGGGGTGATCCGTTTGATGCTGTCGATGATCT
>SVCV01000042.1 GCA_015058185.1 Clostridiales bacterium
GTTTTCTCCAAAGAGACCCTGAACGCTCTCGGTGACGGACAGATCGCCATCGGCCACTGCCGCTACGGCACAAGAGGCACCGAAGGACGAGTCAACGCCCAGCCCCTGACCATCAACCACGTAAAGGGCACCATGGCCATCGCCCACAACGGCAGCCTGACCAACGCAGCGGAACTGCGGACGGAACTGGAACTGAAGGGCTCCATTTTCCACACCAAGAGCGACGCTGAAATTATCGCATACGAAATTATTAAGGAAAGACTGTCCAAGCCCTCCATTGAAGAAGCCCTCTGCGGCGCAATGGAAAAGCTGAAGGGTGCATACTCCCTGGTCATCATGTCCCCCAGAAAACTGCTGGCAGCCAGAGATCCTCTGGGCTTCCGTCCCCTGTGCATCGGCACCTTGGACAACAGCTATGTCGTAGCCTCCGAAAGCTGCGCTCTCGACAGCATCGGTGCCCACTTCCTCCGGGATGTAGAACCCGGCGAAATCATCGTCATCGAAGAAAACGGGATCCGGAGCATCCGTACCCACTGCAATGATAAGCCCAAGGGCCACTGCGTCTTTGAGTACATCTACTTCGCCAGACCGGACTCCGTCATCGACGGAACCTGCGTCCACCAGGCAAGAATGAGAGCCGGTGCATTCCTGGCAAAGGAACATCCCGTAGAAGCAGACGTTGTTATCGGGGTACCTGACTCCGGTCTGGATGCCGCTTTAGGCTACGCCCAGGAATCCGGAATTCCCTATGACATCGGCTTCCTGAAGAATAAATATATCGGCAGAACCTTTATCGCTCCCAGCCAGAAGCACAGAGAAAACCTGGTTCGGATCAAGCTGAATCCCATCCCCAATGTAGTAAAAGGCAAGCGGGTCGTTCTCATTGACGACTCCATCGTAAGAGGGACTACCTGTGCCCGGATCATCAAGCTTCTGCGTGAAGCCGGCGCAAAAGAAGTTCACATGAGGGTTACCGCACCGCCCTTCATCAAGGCATGCTACTTCGGTACGGACATCAGCAATGGCGACTATTTGGTAGCCGCAAACCACACTTTGGAGGAAATCGAAAAGATCATCGATGTTGACTCCCTGGGCTTCCTGAGTCTGGAAGCCGCAGGCAAGCTGACAGACAACCCTCTGAGCGGATACTGCATGGGATGCTTCACCGGTGAATACCCCGTAGATCCTCCCAAGGAAACTGCACCCCGCATTTACGACAGAAAGATCACCGAAAAATAGGAACTTAACATAAGACGTATTTTTACAGCCTGATGAAAGACTGAGGGCAGTTCGAGAAAAGGAGACATTATGAAAAGCCACAGCGAATTTTACAAGAGTGCCGGCGTAGACGTAACTGCAGGTTACGAAGGCGTTCGTCTGATGAAAGAACACGTAAAGAGAACCTTGACCCCCGGAGCCGTTGGCGACATCGGCAGCTTCGGAGGCCTCTTCCGTCCCGACCTGACCGGCATGAAAAAGCCCATCCTGGTTTCCGGCACCGACGGTGTAGGAACCAAGCTGAAGCTGGCATTCGAGCTGGACAAGCATGACACCATCGGCATCGACTGCGTTGCCATGTGCGTAAACGACGTTATTTGCTGCGGCGCAAAGCCCCTCTTCTTCCTGGACTATATCGCCCTGGGCAAAAACATTCCCGAAAAGGTAGCCACCATCGTTTCCGGCGTAGCCGAAGGCTGCGTACAGTCCGGTGCCGCACTGATCGGCGGGGAAACTGCCGAAATGCCCGGCTTCTACGGCGAAGGCGAATACGATATGGCAGGCTTTGCTGTGGGTATCGTTGATGAAGAAAAGATCATCGACAACACCAAGATGACCGAAGGCGACGTGATGATCGCTCTCCCCTCTTCCGGCGTTCACTCCAACGGATTCTCCCTCGTAAGAAAGCTGCTGGCTGACAACAAGGCTGCATTGGATGCTTATGACGAAGAAATGGGCAAGACCTTAGGCGAAGCCCTGCTGGTCCCCACCAAGATCTATGTAAAGCCCGTTTTGGCTCTGCTGGAAGAAGTGACCGTTAAGGGCATCTCCCACATCACCGGCGGCGGCTTCTACGAAAACATTCCCAGAGCACTGCCCGACGGCTGCTCCGCAAAGATCGACACCGCAGCTCTGCAGATCCCCCGGATCTTCAAGCTGCTCCAGGAAATGGGCAATGTTCCCGACAGAGAAATGTTCAACGTATTCAACATGGGCGTAGGCATGTGCATCGTAGTAGCTGCTGAAGATGCAGAAAAGAGCCTGCAGATCCTGAAGGAAGCCGGTGAAGATGCTTATATCATGGGCACCATCGTAAGCGGCGACAAAGAGGTCATCTTATGATAAAAGTTGCCGTTCTGGTATCCGGAGGCGGAACCAATCTTCAGGCGATCATTGATGCAGAAAAAGCCGGCATTATTACTTCCGGCAAAATCTCCCTGGTCGTGGCCAGCAGAAGTGATGCTTATGCACTGACCAGAGCTGAAAACGCAGGGATCCCCTCTGCAGTGCTTCGCAGAAAGGATTACGCAGACCCGAAGGAATACGACGCAGCTCTCCTGAAGGTACTGAAAGACAATGAGATCGATCTGGTAGTCATGGCAGGCTTCCTCTCCATCGTAGGGGAAGAGCTGATCGAAGCCTACCGGGATCGGATCCTGAATATCCACCCCTCCCTGCTCCCCTCTTTCGGCGGTCAGGGATTCTACGGACTGAAGGTTCACGAAGCCGCTTTGGAACGGGGCGTAAAAGTCACCGGTGCCACAGTACACTTCGTAAATGAAATTCCCGACGGCGGGAAGATTCTTTTCCAGAAAGCCGTAGAGATCCGGGAAGATGACACCCCGGAAACCCTCCAGCGCAGAGTTATGGAAGAAGCCGAATGGATCCTCCTTCCCGCTGCTGTGGAAAAGGTCAGCAAAGACCTGGCAAACGCCCGTTAATGATCCCGGGGAATCCCCCTTAAGACAGGAGAAAGTGTTATGAACAACCTTTTTGAAATTCTGAAAACCAATGCTTATCCCGGCCGGGGCATCGTCCTGGGAAAGAGCGCTGACGGCAAGAAGCTGGTATCCGCCTACTTCATCATGGGCCGCAGCAGCAACAGCCGGAACCGCGTTTTTGTAGAGGAAGGACTGGATCTGAAGACCCAGGCTTTCGATCCCGCAAAGCTGGAAGATCCCTCCCTCATTATTTATGCACCTGTTCGGGTCATCGATAAAAAGATGATCGTTACCAACGGCGACCAGACCGACACCGTTCTGGAAGGTATGAAAGAAAAGAAGGACTTTGAAGCTTCTCTTTCCACCAGAGAATTCGAGCCCGACGCTCCCAACTACACCCCCAGAATCTCCGGACTGCTGTCCTGGGCCAAGGAAGGCGGCTCCTATAAGATGAGCATCCTGAAGGCCGACGGCGCCGAACCTCCCCAGTGCCGCAGATTCTTCTATTGGTATCCTGCCATGGCAGGCCACGGCCATTTCATCCACACCTACCGGGGTGACGGCAATCCCCTGCCCTCTTTCGCAGGAGAACCCACCGAAGTAGAGATCAAGGGTGACATCGACGAATTTGCCGCCAACGTATGGGAAAGCCTGAATGAAGAAAATAAAGTTTCCCTCTTCGTCCGCTATATCGACATGGCTACCGGCGAAATGGAAACCCGCATCTTTAATAAGAACGAATAAGGAGGTATCTTACCATGAATGAATTAGCCTTGAAGTATGGCTGCAACCCCAACCAAAAACCTTCCCGGATCTACATGAAGAATGGTAAGGATATCCCCATTAAGACTCTCAACGGCAAGCCCGGCTACATCAACCTGCTGGATGCTCTCAACGGCTGGCAGCTGGTTAAGGAACTGAAGGCTGCTACCGGTCTTCCCGCAGCAACCTCTTTCAAGCACGTAAGCCCCGCAGGTGCCGCACTGGGTCTGCCCCTGACTCCCGTCCTCAAGCAGATCTACTTCGTAGAAGAAGAAAACCTCTCTCCCCTGGCCTGTGCCTATGCAAGAGCCAGAGGCGCTGACCGGATGTGCTCCTTCGGCGACTTCATCTCCCTGTCCGACGTCTGTGACGTTCCCACCGCAAAGCTCATCGCAAGAGAAGTTTCCGACGGTGTCATCGCTCCCGGTTACGAACCCGAAGCACTGGAGATCCTGAAGGGTAAGAGAAAGGGCAACTACACCGTGATCGAGATCGATCCCGATTATGTTCCCGATCCCGTAGAATCCAAGGAAGTTTTCGGCATCACCTTTGAACAGGGCCGGAACGAATTCAAGATCGACAAGGAACTGCTGACCAACGTAGTTACCGACAACAAGGAAATTCCCGAAGGCGCCATGAACGACCTGATCCTGGCCCTCATCACTCTGAAATACACCCAGTCCAATTCCGTATGCTACGCAAAGGATGGCCAGACCATCGGCGTAGGTGCCGGACAGCAGTCCAGAATCCACTGCACCAGACTGGCAGGCAGCAAGGCTGACACCTGGTGGCTCCGCCAGCATCCCAGAGTACTGGAACTGCCCTTCGTGGACACCATCGGCCGTCCCGAAAGAGACAACGCCATCGACGTATTCATCTCCGATGAATGGGCCGATGTAGCCGGCGACGATGTATGGCAGAAAACCTTCAAGGAACAGCCCGTTCCTCTCACCGCAGAAGAAAAGAGAGCCTGGCTGGATACCCTCAAGGGCGTATCCGTAGGCAGTGACGCATTCTTCCCCTTCGACGACAATGTACTCAGAGCATGGAAGAGCGGCGCAGCTTACATCGCACAGCCCGGCGGCTCCATCCGCGACGATATCGTCATCAAGGCATGCAACGACCTGGGAATCGCCATGGCCTTCACCGGCATGAGACTGTTCCACCACTAATCGAAAGGGAGGTCCCACCTATGAAAATATTGGTTATCGGCGGCGGCGGCCGTGAACATGCCATCATCCGCAAGCTGAAAGAAAATCCTCAGGTAACAGAGATCTTCGCCCTGCCCGGCAACGGCGGCATCTCCTATGATGCCCAGTGCCTCTCCGGTTCGGCTACGGATTTGGATGCCATCGTTTCCTACGCAAAGGAAAAGGCAGTGGATTTCGCTGTAGTAGCTCCCGACGATCCTTTGGTTCTCGGCGCTGCTGACAGACTGAGAGAAGCAGGCTTCCCCACCTTCGGCCCCAGCGCAGCTGCTGCAGCCATCGAAGGAAGCAAGGTCTTCTCCAAGAACCTGATGAAGAAATACAACATTCCTACCGCAGACTACGGTGTTTTCGAAGACCCCGCAGATGCTATGGAATACATCAAGCAGCAGGGCAAGTACCCCGTCGTTGTAAAGGCTGACGGACTGGCCCTGGGCAAGGGCGTTATCATCGCCCAAAGTGAAGCAGAAGCAGAAGATGCCTTAAAGTCCATTATGGAAGACAAGGTCTTCGGCGCCAGCGGCAACCGGGTCGTTGTTGAGGAATTCCTCACCGGACCCGAAGTGACCGTTCTCTCCTTCACCGACTCCAAAACCCTGGTCCCCATGGTCTCCTCCATGGACCACAAGCGGGCTTTGGATGGCGACGAAGGGCTGAACACCGGCGGCATGGGCGTTATCGCTCCCAACCCCTGCTACACTCCTGAGATCGCAGAAGAATGCATGAAAACCATCTTCCTGCCCACCATCGAAGCCATGAAGCAGGAAGGCCGTCCCTTCAAGGGCTGCCTGTACTTTGGACTCATGCTCACCCCCGATGGCCCCAGGGTCATCGAATACAACTGCCGGTTCGGCGATCCCGAAACCCAGGCAATTCTCCCCCTGCTGGAAACCGATCTGCTGACCGTATTCCAGGCAGTGGAAGAAGAAAGACTCAGCGAAGTTCCCGTAACCTTCCGCAAGGGCGCATCCTGCTGTTTGGTACTGGCCTCCGGCGGCTATCCTCAGGCCTATGAAAAGGGACTTCCCATTACCGGTTTGGTAAACGGCAACCTGGACGGCGTACAGGTATACCACGCAGGCACCAAGCGTGCAGACGACCAGATCCTGACCAATGGCGGCCGGGTACTGGGCGTGACCGCACTGGCTGACACTTTGGAAGAAGCCATCGCAAAGGCTTACGCCGCTGCAGAAAACATCCACTTTGACAAAATGCATTTCCGCAAGGACATCGGCCAGAAAGCCCTCGCTCTGACCGCAGGCAAATAACGGGCAGAAAGGAACGAGACATGTCTGTTTATCGAATTTATGTAGAAAAGAAAAAGGAGTTTGCGGTAGAAGCCGCACACCTCATGGGAGACCTGAAAGACTTCCTGGGGATCTCCCGCCTGGAAAACCTCAGAGTCCTGAATCGGTATGATGTAGAAGGCATCGACGAAGTTATCTTCAACAAGTGCCGTTCCACCATCTTCTCCGAACCTCAGGTAGACGAAACCTACGACGAAATGCCCGAAGCCAAGGGTGCTCAGGTATTTGCCGTAGAACCCCTCCCCGGCCAGTACGACCAAAGAGCCGACTCCTGCGCCCAGTGTATCCAGATGGTCTCCATGACCGACAGACCTACGGTCAAGACCGCCCGGATCTACATCGCAGAAGGCCCTCTGACCGAAGAAGATATGGCTGCCATCAAGAAATACGTCATCAACCCCGTAGAAAGCCGGGAAGCTTCCCTGGAAAAGGTAGATTCTCTGGCTATGGATTACGAAGTTCCCCCCATGGTAAAGACCATGGAAGGCTTCATTAAGATGAACGAAGGCGAACTGGCAGAATTCCTGAAGGAATACGGACTGGCCATGGACCTGGAAGACTTAAAGTTCTGCCAGGCATACTTCCAGTCCGAAGACAGAGATCCCACCCTCACCGAGATCCGGATGGTAGACACCTACTGGTCCGACCACTGCCGCCACACCACCTTCTCCACCATCATCGACCAGATCGAATTTGAAGAAGAAGCCGTAAAGGCCGCCTACGACCGCTATCAGGAAATGCGGAAGGAACTGGGTCGGGAACATAAGCCCGAAACCCTCATGGACCTGGCTACCATCGGTGCCAAGTACCTGAAGAAGCAGGGCAAGCTGAACGCTTTGGACGAATCCGAAGAAATCAACGCATGCTCCGTTCATGTTGAGATCGATGTTGACGGAAACAAGGAACCCTGGCTCCTGCAGTTCAAGAACGAAACCCACAACCACCCCACCGAAATCGAACCCTTCGGTGGTGCAGCTACCTGCATCGGCGGCGCCATCCGTGACCCCCTGGCAGGCAGAGCTTATGTATATCAGGCCATGCGCGTTACCGGCGCAGGAGATCCTCTTGCACCCATGAGCGAAACTCTGGAAGGCAAGCTGCCCCAGAGAAAGCTGGTAACCACCGCTGCCGCAGGCTACAGTTCCTACGGCAACCAGATCGGCCTGGCCACCGGCCTGGTAGATGAAATTTATCATCCCGGCTATTTGGCAAAGAGAATGGAAGTCGGCGCTGTAGTCGGTGCCGTTCCCGAAGATCACGTAGAACGGAAGCAGCCCACCCCCGGTGACGTTGTTGTACTGCTGGGCGGCAAGACCGGCAGAGACGGCTGCGGCGGTGCTACCGGCTCCTCCAAGTCCCACGATGTCAGCTCTTTGGAAGAATGCGGCGCAGAAGTTCAGAAGGGGAATGCTCCCGAAGAAAGAAAGCTCCAAAGACTCTTCCGCAAGGGCGAAGTTACCCGGCTCATCAAGCGCTGCAACGACTTCGGTGCAGGCGGCGTTTCCGTAGCCATCGGCGAACTGGCAGACGGTTTGGAGATCCAGCTGGATGCAGTTCCCAAGAAATACGAAGGTCTGGATGGTACCGAACTGGCCATCAGCGAATCCCAGGAAAGAATGGCCGTTGTAGTAGCTGCTGAAAACCTGGAAGAATTCCTGGGCTATGCAAAGGAAGAAAACCTGGAAGCCACTCCCGTTGCCAAGGTCAGCGAAAACCGCCGGCTGAAGATGACCTGGAGAGATACCCAGATCGTAGACCTGTCCAGAGACTTCCTGGATTCCAACGGCGCAGAAAAGCACATCAAAGTCCAGGTTGCTCCCGCAGCTTCCTGGGAACCCAAGGCCGACAAGTCCTCCCTCCAGAGCCATCTGGAAGAACTGGTCAAGGACCTGAACGTATGCTCCAAGAAGGGTCTGTCCGAACGCTTCGACTCCACCATCGGCGCCAACACCGTTCTGATGCCCTTCGGCGGCAAGTACCAAATGACTCCCACCCAGGCTATGGCAGCCAAACTGCCCGTACTCCACGGCAACTCCGACGACTGCTCCATCATGGCCTATGGATATAACCCCTACCTCACCGAAGCCAGCCCCTACCACGGTTCCTACATCGCCGTAGCCGAATCCGTAGCCAAGGTCATCGCCGCAGGCGGTTCCCGCAAGGCATGCTGGCTCAGCTTCCAGGAATACTTCGAAAAGCTGGGTACCGATCCCAAGCGTTGGGGTAAGCCCCTGGCAGCCCTGTTAGGCGCACTGGATGCCCAGATCGATCTGGAAGCCGGCGCCATCGGCGGCAAGGACTCCATGTCCGGCAGCTTCGAAGATATCCACGTACCTCCCACACTGGTATCCTTTGCGGTATCCATGTCCAAGGGAGACACCGTAATTTCCCCGGAATTCAAGAAGGTTGGCTCCAGAGTCGTCCTCCTTGCACCCGTAGTAAATGATAAGGGACTGCCCGAAGGCGAAAGCCTGAGAAATTGCCTGGATCTGGCCGAAGCTCTGATCCACGACAAGAAAGTTCTCAGTGCCTATGTTCCCTCCTTCGGCGGCATCAGCGAAGCCCTCTTCAAGATGACCCTGGGCAACCAGATCGGCTTCACTCTGCATCCCGACATCGACAAGGCCCGGCTGTACGACTGCCCCAGAGCATCCCTGATCCTGGAACTGGCAGAAGATATGGATATCGGCGAATGGATCGGTACCACCACCGAAGCCTTCTCCTTCACCGCCGGTGACGAATGCGTAGACCTGAGAGCCATCCAGGAGATCTACGAAAACCAGCTGAAGCCCGTATATCCTTACGGCAAGAAAGACCGTACGGAAACCGACGCTTTCCACTTCGAAGTCAGCCATTGGCAGAGCCCCCGTCAGGGTGCAGGAAAGCCCAAGGTATTCATCCCCGTATTCCCCGGTACCAACTGCGAATACGATACCGCCAGAGCCCTCGAAAGAGCCGGCGCAGATCCTCAGATCTTCGTTATCCGCAACCTGTCCAAGGAAGACATTATGGAATCCTTGCAGGAAGGCGCAAAGCTGCTGAACCAGTGCCAGATGATGGTCATCCCCGGCGGCTTCTCCGGCGGCGACGAACCCGACGGTTCCGGCAAATTCATTACCGCATTCTTCCGAAATCCCCGGATGGCTGACTGTGTACACGAACTGCTCTTCAACCGGGATGGTTTGGTATGCGGTATCTGCAACGGTTTCCAGGCACTGATCAAGTTAGGCTTGGTTCCCTACGGCAGAATCGTGGATGTAGGTCCCGATTGCCCCACCCTGACCTTTAACCAGATCGGCCGCCACCAGTCCATGCTGGTAAGAACCAGAGTTGCCTCCAACAAGTCTCCCTGGCTCATGGGCAGCAAACCCGGCGACATCCACACCATTCCCATTTCCCACGGCGAAGGACGCTTCGTAGCTCCTATCGGTTTCCTGAACGAAATGGCCCGCCACGGACAGATCGCCACCCAGTACGTAGACCTGAACGGCGATCCCACCATGGACGAACGGTTCAATCCCAACGGTTCTCTGTACGCCATCGAAGGCATCACCTCTCCCGACGGCAGAGTTCTCGGTAAGATGGGCCACTCCGAACGAATCAGCGCAAACACCTACAAGAACGTTGACGGTGAAAAGGATCAAAAACTCTTTGAAAACGCCGTTCGTTACTTCAGTCTCTAACACCAAAATCCCCCGGATATTCCGGGGGATTTGTTATTTTCATTGCTTTTGGGGATTACATAAAGGAAATTTGGGTAAAACTTCTATTAAGACAGTACGCAGCGAAACTATCCTCTTGACGGGGAGAGTTTCCTCAGGTACAATACCTATTGACTTAAGCAATATTTGCGGGCCCATGCCCGTGCGGAAAAGAAAGGACGGTCCCTTCTGTCTATGGACAGTGACAGTAGCGACAATTTCAATTACAACGATTTCATTAGGCATACCTGGACTGCGTAAAGCGGAGCGGGCATGTTTTTTTGTGCTTTTAAAAGTAGGAAAAAAGGAGTAAATCAAAAACAATGGAAGACGGTACCGGAACAAGTACATACGTGTTAATTATCGTGATCCTCATCGCGCTTTCCGCCTATTTCTCAGCCTCGGAAATGGCCTTCTCGTCCCTGAGCAAGACCCGGCTGAAGACCTATATCGAAAAAGGCAATAAGAAAGCGGGGCTGGCCCACAAGCTGGCCGACAAATACGACAAATTGCTTTCCACTATCCTTATCGGGAACAATGTTGTAAATATTGCAGTATCCTCCATCGCCACCATTTTCTTTATCCAGAAATTCGGCGACATGGGTGCCACCATCTCCACTATCGTCATTACCGTACTGGTTCTGATCTTCGGTGAGATCACCCCCAAGAGCATTGCAAAAGACAGACCCGAAAAGTTTGCCATGACCTCTGCTCCCGCAATGAACGTGCTGATGATCATCCTGACCCCCATCAACCTGATCTTCTCCGCATGGAAAAAACTCATTGCCAAGATCTTCAAACTGGAAGGCGACGTGGAATTATCCTCCGAAGAACTGCTGCTTCTGGTAGACGAGGTTGAAGAAGGCGGCAGCATCGATGCCAGCGAAAGCGACCTGATCAAGAACGCCATCGAATTTACCGAATGCGAAGCGGAAGAGATCCTGACCCACAGAGTGGATCTGGTAGCCGTTCCCACCGACGCGACCAAGTCCGAGATCGCAAAGACCTTCCACGAATCCCGCTTCTCCAGACTGTTGGTCTACGAAGAAACCATCGACAATATCGTGGGCGTCATTCATCAGAAAGACTTCTACACCGGCGACGGTATCACCAAGGATGAAGTCAAGGATCTGATCACCCCCGTAGTATTCGTACTGCAGAATGAAAAGGTCAGCAGCCTTCTGCGGCAAATGCAGAAAAACAAGACCCATGTGGCCGTTGTTCTCGACGAATATGGCGGGACCTACGGCATCGTGACCATGGAAGACATCCTGGAAGAACTGGTAGGCGAAATTTGGGACGAACATGAAGAAGTCATCGAAAGCTTCACCCCCATTGCCGAAGACACCTACCGGGCTGACGGATCCATCGACTTCGACGACTTCTGCGAAAAGTTCGGATTAAAGGAAGAGTCCGAAATGGTTTCCTTAAGCGGCTGGGTCATGGATCAGCTTGGGAAGATCCCCGAAGAAGGCGATAAATTTGAATTTGAAAACCTGCTCATCACCGTTGTGGAAATGGACAACCACCGAGTAGAGTTGGTAGACATCCGGGAGATCGCCCCCCGGGAAGAAGAGGAAGAATAAGCAAAGCCGCCGGAGTGATCCGGCGGCTTTGCTGTTTCATGCAAAAACTATTGCTTGATTTATATGTAGACAAGAAAAAAAACTATAGGTACAATGAAACTATCAACAATAATGCAATATAAAAATTCCGCATGGAAATAGCCTCAAAGAAATTGCAGAAAACTCCGAAATAAACAAAAGGGAGGCCTTTGAAGATGAAGCGAATGTGTAAGTATTTAGTCGTACTGCTGAGCCTTGTAGTACTGGCTGGACTAATGACCACTGCCGCGCTGGCAACAAATGTGGGAGGTACATACTTTTCCAGCAATTTTGTAGACGGCGATGACCTCGTATTAATTGAAGACACCACGATTTTTGTCAATGAAGATGTAACGCTCAGATCCATCAGAGGTGATTATGCCCTCGAAATTCAAAGTGACGGCGAGCATACGCTAACGGTCGACAATCCTAATGGGTCTGCGATTTACGTTAAAACGTTAAAAAGCGTTAAGCCTTCTCAAGGTACGGTAAATCTGACCATTAATGGTGGCGATGATTATTTTGCAATCTATACAACAGGTGATATTTCTCTTGATGGAATAAAGCTGGATGCTAAAGGCGGCGCCGGTATCCGTTCGGATGAAGGAAATGTAACCATCAACGGTACCAACGTATCCGTAGTTGGTAGTGATGGTATCGGTGTTGTTGCCAACAGC
>SVCV01000043.1 GCA_015058185.1 Clostridiales bacterium
TGAGCCAGGACCTGGATAATGCCAGCGCCCATGGTGCCGGTGCCTAATACGCCAACTTTTTTCATTGTTTTTTTCCTCCTATAAATGTACTTTTGGTACTTTAGTAGCTATGTGATCATTCGCCTTTAAACGCAGGCTTGCGCTTACCAAGGAATGCAGCCATGCCTTCCTTTTGGTCTGCAGTTGCGAAGCACTTGCCGAACAGTACGGCTTCCACTTCGATGGCTCCGTCGATGTCCACTTCCAGACCGTCCTTGATGGACTTGCAGGAATACTGAACCGCGCAGGGAGCGTTTTTCTTGATCCGGGCTGCCAGGGCGAGAGCTTCGTCCATGAGAGCTTCGGGAGCAACTACCTTATTGAGCAGGCCCATGTCATAAGCTTCTGCTGCACCGATGAGGTCGCCGGTCAGGATCAGTTCCATTGCCCGTGCCTTACCGATGATCCGGGGCAGTCTTGCGGTTCCGGAGAAACCGGGGGTGATGCCAAGACCTACTTCGGGCTGACCGAACTTAGCCTTTTCGCTGGCGATCCGCATGTCGCAGGACATGGCCAGTTCACAGCCGCCGCCCAGTGCGAAACCGTTGATGGCTGCGATGGTGGGCTTGTTCAGTTTTTCGATCTGACGGAAGGTACCCTGTCCGACATGACCGAATTCGTATGCTTCCTGTTCGCTCATGGACTGCATGGATGCGATGTCTGCACCTGCAACGAAAGCCTTGCCTTCGCCGGTGATGATGATGACCTGAACTTCCTTATCGGCGTCTGCCTGAGCAACTGCTTCGGACAGTCCGTTCAGAACATCTGCATTCAGTGCGTTCATGGCTTCAGGACGATTGATCTTAATAATGGCTACGCCATCCTGCTTTTCAAGCAATACAACCTGACTCAATTTGTTACCTCCTGGTACTACATAGTCTGCAAAACCTTGCGCATTTCCGCTTTGTAGCTTTCCACACCGGGCTGATCAAAGGGATCCACCCCCGACAGGTAACCGGATAAAGCACAAGCGGTTTCGAAGAAGTATACCAACTGCCCGAAAGCGTAAGCATCTCCTCTTGTAATATCAATACGAACCATAGGGATCTCCGCCTTGCGGTGGGCTTTCATTACGCCCTCCAGCGCGGCCCGGTTCACATCGTTCATACTTTTCCCCCCGAGCACGCCGCCGGCACTTTCGGGGATCACCGCATCCCTCCGGGGCTCCCGGATGTTCAGGATGGTGGTGAAAAAGATCGGGGTCCCTTCCTGCAGAAATTGCCCCATGGAATGGAGGTCCGTGCTGAATTGCAAAGACGCAGGAAAAATTCCCCTGCCTTCCTTTCCTTCGCTTTCGCCGAAAAGCTGTTTCAGCCATTCGCAAAAGTAGAAGAAGGAGGGTTCATAGGATTCAAAGATCTCGATTCGCTTCCCCTTTTTCCAAAGGGCATTCCGGATGGCGGCGTAGGTGTCCTGGGCCTGCAGATTTTGGTCTGCGGCTCCGGCCAACAGCTCATCCACATCCACGCCGGCAACTGCCAGAGGAAGCAGACCCACCGGGGTCAAAACAGAATATCGGCCGCCTACATCATCGGGAACCGCAAAGCTTTCATAACCTTCCGCTATGACTTCTTCCCGCAGGCTGCCTTTCCTTCGGTCCGTAACGGCATAGATCCGCCGGGCGGCTTCTTCTTTGCCGTACTTGCGATGCAAAGCTTCTTTCAAAAGGGCGAATGCCGCAGCGGATTCCGCAGTGGTTCCGGATTTGGAGATAATGCACAGGCACACCTCTTTCTCCCGGATCAGATCCAAAAGATCTGCATGATAGGAACCGCTGAGATTTTGTCCCGCAAAATAAATTTCAGGCACCAATTCCTCTGCGCCGAAGCTTTCGGCTTTTTCCCTCGGGAAGCTTTCCCCCAGGAACTGCAGACAGGCTCTGGCTCCTAAATAGGATCCGCCGATGCCGATCACGATGAACACTTCGCATTGCCTGCGGATGCGGGCTGCGGTGTCCTTGATCCGCCGTAATTCTTTTCCGTCGTAACGGAAGGGGATGGAATACCACCCACCATACGCCTCCCCCTGGGAAGCAAGTTTGGCCCGACCCTCCCTGAGCCCGGACCTGTAGAGACCGATTTCCTCCGGCGACACATCCGCCAGAGAGAAATCCACATGAAAATCGTGTTTCAATGCATTACTCCTCTTGCCGTTCAGTCTACACTATTCAGGGAGGCTTTTCAAGAGAAAATATCCTGGAACCTTTAAAAACAAAGGGTTTCGACTAATTTGTGTTCAACTTACAAAGGCTTGAAAAGCCCCTACTACACCATATGCTCCAACGTCATTAAAGTACCGCTGATTGCAATTCCGCAAAGAATGACAGGCAAAGCCTGCTTCAAGCGGAAGCCCATGAGAGCCGCCAGGATAGAGCCGGTCCATCCGCCGGTTCCGGGAACGGGAATGGCGACGAAGCCCAAAAGCCCCAGAAGAAGTTTTTTTCTGGACTTTCCGGAGTCGGCATTGACCCTCTTTTCAACTTTGGCTACAAATTTCGAGAAAATGCGGAACTTTCTTGCCCAGTTGAAGATCCTTTGTCCCAAAAGCATGACAAAGGGCATAGGCACGATGTTGCCAACTACAGAAACAAGGAAAACATCCCACCAGGGCAGGCCCATAGCCGCGCCCAGAATAATAGAACCTTTCAACTCAATAACAGGGATCATAGCGATGATGAAAAGGGCACCCTCTGACCCCATGACTGCCAGCTTCTCAAAAAGAAGACCTTCCATTGCCGCCATTTTTATTGTCACCTTCTTCTTCGAATCAATTCACGAATTAAGCTTACTTCCTCTATTTTGAAAATCTTTAAGAGTACAAGATATGCCAGGCATGCGAAGATGATCACGCAGACGATCACGATCAGCAAAGAATAATCTGCCCAGAACCGGGTCATGGCTGCATACAGGACATAAGAGAGCCCTACGGAAACCACCGAGGCAACGCACACCAGGGTCAGATTCTTCTTTGAGGGGATCAGCTGTATGTACGGATACTTCTTTCGGAATACGAAATAGTATACGAAAGTCCGGACGAAAGCCGAGGTACTGGTGGCCAGCGCCAACCCTTCGTGAGCCATGGTGTCGACCAGCAATAAGTTCAAGGAGATATTGATAGCCACACCCAAGATCGCAATAAACACGGGAGTCTTCATGTCCCGAAGAGCATAGAAGCCCCGGATCATGACCAGGTTGATGGCGGTAAAGAACAGGCCCACGCCGTAGAAGAAAAAGGCGCCGCTGGTGAGCGATGTGGAGGCCGCATCAAAGGCCCCTCTCTCGTAAACTGCCTGTACGATCTGTTCACTGTAAAGCAGGATCCCTAAGGTACAGGGAATGGCCATAATGGCCGTCAGGTTAAAGCCTTTTCCAATATCCGTGCTGAACTGCTCGTAATCCTCCAGGGCTCCGGATTTGGAAAGCCGGGGATAGATCAGAGTCAGAATAACCGTTGTACTCAAAGCGCTGACCAGATTTACAAGGAGATAACCGTAGTTCAGCGCAGTTACGCTTCCTTCTGCCAGTCCCGTGGCGAGAGTCTTGTCCACAAATTGATTGATCTGAGCTACGCAGCTGCCGATAAAGACGGGCAGTGTCAATGCCACGATCTCTTTTCCCGCAGAACCAAGGCGGCGGGTAGGCCGATAGCGAAGGTTCTTCTTCCGGGCGATCAAAAGCAGGATCAGCATGCGGATGCCATAGCCGATCAAAAGCCCGAAAGCAAGGAAATGATGATCGTACACCGCACTGACGATGATGGTGCCGATCATAACGATATTTTGTAAAATCGTGGTCGCTGTCTGCGGAAGGAAAACCTTCTTGTATTGCAGAAATGCTTCCAAAAGGGATGCTGTGGAAGTAAAGAATACATAGAAGAAGGTTACCTTGATGAAGAAGCTGCAGAGCTCTGCGGTCTCGCCGGTAAAACCTCTGGCGAAAACAGCCGTCAGCTGATCAGAGAAGATAATGCCTACCAAAGCGGAAATGGTGGAAGCGATCAGGAGAATGGTAATGACTTCGTTGGTAAAACGAGAAGCACTTTCCTCCCCTTCTTTCTCCATTTTCTTGGAAAACAGGGGCATATAGGCGGTTGCAAGGGCACCAAAAATACCCCCAAAGATAATATTGGGGACATTTGTGGACATAACATAAGCGTCCGTGATGAAGCTGGTACCGAAATAGTACGCCATAAACATCTCACGGACGAACCCAAACAATTTTGCAATTAAAGTAAAGACAGCCATGAAAAAGGCTGTGCGAACTACCGTCTGCATGGACTCACCTGTTTTATGGTTCTAAACATATCCGAACCCAGCCGCAGGGAGGCAGCTGGGTGAATATCAAACGTTATTAGAAAGAGATCCGGCTGGTGCCTACGCCCATGCTGTGTTCAAAATCATAAACAGCAAGATTGTAAGCGGTAATGGCTGCGGTCACAGCCTGTCCGGCCTGGAAGCTTTGTACCTGTGCCTGCTGAACATCTGCAAGGGTGTTCAGGCCGCTGTTGTAAGAGATCAGAGCGATATCGTAAGCAGCCTGGGCATTGGTCTGGGTGGCTTCCGCGGTCTTGATCTTTGCGTGGAGATCCATCATCTGCATATACTTGGTACGGATGTCGATCTCGATATAAGAAGGAAGGTCTTCCGCCATCTTGGCAGACTGTTCATAAGCCACCAGCTGCTGGAGATAAGTTGCAGAATCCTTGGGGTACTTTACTTCCACGCTCTTCAGCAAAATATCCTGAACCTGAAGAGCAAAGGCGGTACCCTTCAATTCGGGCCGCTTTTCCAAAGCGCTCTGGATGGCTTCCACCAAAGTCACTTCAGGGAGAGGCAAAGCCTCCAGTTCATCGGTAACTTCCACTTCCTGCATTACATCATAGCCCAGCAGGTAGTTGAAGTTCATCTTCGCGGTCTTATATGCGGTTTCTGCAGCCGCCACGTTGGTCTCGGCATTGAGAACAGCGCTTTCGGCTACGGTCACATCGATCTTTGCGGCAAGGCCAAGGTTATACTTCTTTTGAACATTAGCCAAAAGATCCTGCTGCACCTTCAGATTATCCTTGGTAACATTCAGGTTTTCTCTGGCCTGGAGCAGTCCGTAGAAGATCTGTACGGTCTGGCTTTCGATCTGGTTCATTTCCGCCTCGAAGTTGGTATCGATCATGCTCTTTGCAAAATCTCTCTGCATTTCGAGGATCTTCAGATTGGTGGTGGTGGCTCCGGAAGCCTGGGCAGAGGCGATTACGGAAGTGGTGCCGGGAACGCCCATGATCGCATTCAGGCTGTCGATGGTGTCGCTGAGGGTCCGGGAGCTTTCGCTGTAACCCTGTGCAACCGCCTGGTCAGACTTTTTGTTCAGCAGTGCAGTTTCCGCAGTGGAACCGGTAGTCTGCATGATCTTAACGGCTTCCTCCAGAGACATCTGGATCGGTTCGCCCACAAAATTCATATCGGGAACGATGCTGTCACCGGCCAAAACCCCGCCGCAGCATCCGAGCACCAAAACAACAGCCAATACCGCAGAGGCAAGTCTGTGTTTCCTGTTTTTGGATCTCATTCTTTTATTCTCCTGTGACTATTTTTCTTTTTCGTCCAGCCACTGCAGGCCGCCGTTTTCCTTTACCTTGTCCACGGCGATCACAGCTGCAGTCAGAGCAGCCAGGCCAACGATGGATACCAGGAACATTTTACCCATAGCGTACATTACGGGATGATCAACTTTCTTTGCCATTCTCAAAACCTCCATATTTTTCGACGTCCCAAAGGGATGTCTTCCTTAAAGTCTTTCGAACTTATTTTCTCACATCAACGACAACAATATTCCCTTCGGTCTTGTCATCATCCACTGCGTCATATACCCGAACCAAAGAACCCTTCTTTACTGCGGAAAGATCGGATACCGTGTAGAATCCCTTATCGTTCTTTTCATCCAGAACGTAAACGACGCACTTGTCGCCCAGGCCGATGGCTTCGTTGTACTTTACGCTGTTTTCAAATACCATGACCTTGCGGTCCTTGTTCCATTCGTCAACCTTTGCAAAGCTGCTGTCGGTTTCCTTATCGATGTTTGCATTTACGGTCAGTTCTGCAAAATAGGGAAGCTTTGCGGTGCATTCGGGTTCTGCAGAAGTACCTACATGAGTGAGTTCTCCGTTGTAGGAACGCAGTGCGTAAACCTGGCCGTCCAGATAAGCGTCTTCGGTCATAGCTGCAATGTAAGGATCAGCAGCGCTGTTCTTTTCTGCAGTCAGGTCGCCCTGGCCGTAGGTTCCCATGAGAAGGCTTACGCCGGAAACCCCTTCGCCATCCTTGTTTTCGGTCTGGCAGGTTCCCTGGATCACGCCGAACAGGATCGCCAGCTGATGCTTATCCACGAATTCCTGTACGGTAGTGGGTTCCTTAACTGCGGGCTTTTCGGTTTCGGGCTTTTCCGCCTCAGGCTTGTCCTTGCCGATCTGCAGAAAGTTGTAGGACATGAGGGCTACTTCTCCACGAGTGATAGGCATCATTCCATTGTCAAAGGTCAAACCCTTCAGAAGACCCATTTTCTCTGCCTTGTTCACGTAGTTTGCAGGCCAGGTACCGGTCAGGCTTGCAGCATCTACGCCTGCAGCGGCAACCAGAAGTTTAGCCATTTCGTTATAGCTGATAAAACTATAGGGCTCGAAAGTACCGTTGGGATAGCCGTTGATGATCTTTTTGGATACCGCGAAGTTGATGTAGGGCTTTGCCCAATGTGCATCCTTCATATCGTCAAATCCTGCATCTTTTGCGGCAGCCAAATCGCTCTCTGTTGCCCCTGCCAGCAGAGAAATCATCTTGGCAACTTCCGATCTGCGAATGAGATCGTCGGGACGGAAGGTTCCATCGGGATAACCGGAAATAACGTCGGCATCCATCAGTGCCACAACAGCAGCTTCATAAGAAGTCCCCTTTACATCGGAAGGAGCTGCGGTCTCACCGGCAGCAAAAACCGTTCCGAAGCTGCCCAGAATCAGCAGCAGGGACAGAAGTAAGGCGATCATTTTCTTGGTTTTTTTCATGGTCTCATACCCCCTATTGGTTGGATAAAAGCGGTCTATCGCTGCATTTGACAGACAAAGACAGCTTTACTATTTTATTATATACCCCAATCCTTGCGGTGACAACAAATTTATGGTTGTATTCCTGTTACAAAATATTAACGGATTGTCTCAGCGAAAGGCTTATGTTACAATAGATTACAGTCCTTTTTCAGGACCGTTTCATTTCATAAAATCGATCATATGTTAAAGGAGATCTCATGCGTCTGAATAAATATATCGCTCTGGCAGGAGTTGCCTCCCGGAGAAAGGCCGACGAACTGACGTTGGACGGAAAAGTAAAGATCAACGGTGCGGTCATGGACCAGCCCGGCTACGATGTACAGGACGGCGACGTGGTAGAAGTCAACGGCCGGGTCATAAAAGCCACCACCGGAAACTATGTATATATCATGCTGAACAAGCCCAGAGGATATATTACTACTGTAGAGGATGAAAAGGATCGTCCCACGGTCATGGACTTGGTAGCGGATGTAGAAGCCCGGATCTTCCCCGTAGGAAGACTGGATGGGGACACTTCCGGACTGCTGATCATGACCAACGACGGGGAACTGGCCTATCGGCTGACCCACCCCAAGCACGAAATCTATAAAACCTATCGGGCAAGAGTCGCCGGCTATTTGGCTGACCGCCGCTTGGAACGGCTGCGGGAAGGCGTGGATATCGGCGGATTTGTAACCTCCAAGGCCTCCGTGGAAGTTCTGAAACAGGGCGAACGCTCTGCCATCGTAGAGATCAAGATCAAGGAAGGGAAAAACCGCCAGGTCCGAAAGATGTTCGATGCCATCGGCAATAAAGTCCTGGAACTGGAACGGATCGCCGTAGGCAACCTCTACCTGGGCCGCCTGAAGGAAGGTCACTACAGAAAACTGACCCCGAAAGAAATCGACTACTTGAAGAATTGCTGAGAATGACCGGTCCGAAAGGACCGGCTTCTTGTATCACCATCTTTTTCGGGAAAACCGAAAGAAAAGGAGAGATTTTTGAGCAAAGTCATTGACATAAAAAAAGGTGCTGCGTACACCTTTAAAGTCAGCTATATATCCCCCGTGTGGAGAAAGCTTCGGCTCAATGGGAATCGGCCCCTGGCAGATCTGCAAAGGGCGATTTCCGCTGCCTTTGATTTGGATGAAGCCATCCCCTACACCTTCTCCTTTGAGGGGAACGATCTGGATGAAGAGGAGGCTGCCCGGATGTTCCTTTCGGACATGGAGCTGTCTCCCCGGTGCAAGTTCCGCTATATTCCGGAGATCCCCGGACTGGGAAAAGCGCCCTTCACCGTGCTTTTCGAAGGAAATGCCCGGCCTGTGTCCGAGGAATTCCTTCTGCTGGGAGGAAAAGGCTCCATGAAGATCCATACCCCCAAAACGGAAGAGGACGAGATCTTCGGCGATTTGAACGAAGAGCCCTTTGCTGCGTTGGAGATGGTTTTGGGCGGAGGCGGCCTCATTGAAGAGGAGTGGAACTGGGCCCAGGAAGATATGCGGTTTACCCAGGACCTTCTGAAAGTCAGCCTTTCCGGACTGCCCGTTTTCACGCTGGAAGAATGTCTTTCCCGCTGTACCTTTGATGAATTGAAAAACATGGCCCAGATCCAACAGCTGGGCGTGGCCTTAAATGCGCCGAAAGAAGAGTTGGTAAAGGCTCTCTGCGCATGGATCCCCACGGATTTCCAAAGAAGACTCCCCCACCTGTTCCCGGAGGATGTGACCCTGTTGGATCTGGCATTGGAAGACCAATGGATCCCTTCTCAGGAATTCGCCGGATGCGACTTCTTTTTCCGGGAAGCCGGTTTTGTTTTCCTGTTCAGCTCCGGAAGCCGGTTTAAACCGGTGCTGCCCAACGAACTGAAACAGCTTTATGAAGAAGCCATTGATAACGGGCTTTTCAATCGGCTGAAGAGAAACCAAAAGCTGGGCATTTATGCGGAAGCCCTGACCAACCTCTACGGCATTTACGGAGCCGGCCAGTTAGCGGAGGTGTGGAACCGATACAACCCCAAAGATCCCATGTCCTACGAAGAGGCCAGCGCCATGCTTGCGGAAATGGAAGACATTCTGGTTTGCTATTGGTACGAAAACGGTTATGCCATCTCCGACTACTTCCAGGATCCCGGTGAAGTTCGGGTGTTCCTGGATATCGCAGGAAACAAACCCTACTATATGCCCACGGAAGACGAATTGGAGCGCTACAGCACCACGGAATTCGACATGGAATCCCCCTATGCACAAAGACTGGAGCTGGCCGTCAGCCTTTTGGCCCGCACAACGCCCCGGCGTAAGTGGAGAGAAGACGAACTGCTGGTCCTCCTGATGGAGGGCGCCCTTTTCCAGCTGAAGTTCGAAGACATTTTACCGGACCTGAAGTCCATCGAATTCTTCGCCGAAAACGAAGACTGCGAAGAGTTGAGAGAAGTCTACGAACTCTACGCCGAAAACGCCCGGTCATGGCTCCTGAGAGGACATCGTCCCACAGACGAGATCCGGGAAGTAAAACCCGCCGAAAAGAAAAAATCCATCCTGCGATTGATACCGGGAGGGAAGAAATAGGAGTAAGGTAAAAAAGACCATCCTTTCAAGGATGGTCTTTTTGATTACAATACGCATTCCCCCAGCACTTCACCGATGGGATCGTGGATGACCAGGTCGGCTTTGTGGTCGTACTGGGTTTGGGACTTGTTGATGAGGACCAGATTCTTGCCCCTGAAATATTGGAGCAGTCCGGCTGCAGGATAAACCACGAGAGAGGTGCCGCCTACGATCATGGTATCGGCCCGCTGAATGGCTGCCACTGCACCCCGAACGGTCTCGTCATCCAATGCTTCCTCGTAGAGAACAACGTCCGGCTTTACTACGCTGCCACACTTTTCGCAATAGGGGATCCAGGTTTGCTCGCCCTTTTTATTGACGCAGTTTTTCGGATCCATAATGTAATCCAAATCGTAGAAGGTCCCGCAGCGGGTGCAATTGTTCCGAAGCACGGAACCATGGAGTTCGTACACCACTTTGCTTCCGCCCAATTGGTGGAGCCCGTCGATGTTTTGGGTGACCACGCCGATGAGCTTACCCTGCTCTTCCAGCTTGGCCAAAGCCAGGTGGGCTTTGTTGGGTTTTCCTTCCCGATAGATCAGGTTATTTTTATAGTAATCATAGAAGGTGTTCTGTTCCTCCACCCAGAAGGTATGGGAAAGCATCTCTTCGGGGGATCTTCCGTAATTCTGCATGGCATTATACAGCCCGTTTTCCGAACGGAAGTCCGGGATTCCGGATTCTGTCGATACGCCAGCCCCACCAAAGAAGACGATGGATTTGCTTTCTTCTAAGATTTTTTTCAGATCTTCGTACATGGGTGAACCTCCTTGCCCCCTCAGTCAGCTTCACTGACAGTCATGGTAACTATCCCCTGAGCTGAGAAAAAGGCTTCACCCTTCGGTTTCCGCTCTTTTTCAGCAGGCTGGGGATATACCCTCGTCCGCGCAGCTCCTCGGATAGCAATGATCACAAATAAAAAAGGAATCTGTAATCATTTTACCCCATCAGCCGAACCTTCGCAACGGAACTCCGTGAGATTATCCCAATATCGTACGGGCATAAAGTTCTTTTGGCAGCGGGGATTGATCCGCTCTTTAATGGCGATGCCGTCGAAGTAGGTTTTCCAAAGTTTGCGGTAGGCCCGTTCATCCGGATCTGCATCCGGAAGGACCGACGGATCCAGCCCGCCGATGTACCACTTCTTTCCGAAAGCGAAAAGAGCCTTTTTCCGCCGTTCGTCATAGATGATAAAGGCTTCTTCCTTAAACCGGTCCGTAAAATGATGGGCCAACAGTTCGAGGATATCGTGGTCTGGTTTGATTTTCGCAAACAGGATCTCCTGGCGCCGTCCGCTCTCATCCTCCCGGGCGAGCACAGAAAAGCGAAGGAGCCCCGTAAGTCGGTGCGCTTCGTATCCCACCTTGCGGGCGATCCTTTCGGCAGCAAAGACCACCGGGTGGCTGTGGAGGCCGAAGATCCGGCCGCCGATTTTAAAGCCCATCCGCAGATAATCCAGGGCGATGTTATCCTTACCCGGAAGGTCGCTCAGGAAGACCCGATAGATCCGCTCCAGGGCCTGTTCGGAGATCTTCGATTCCATGGCAGCATAAACCACAGCCGCTTTTTCCTCGTCGGTTTCCACAGAAAGATAAGGTTTCAGAAGGCTGGTTTGGTATTGATCCGCGGGGTAGATGCCTGCGGCTTTTTCGTTGTAATAATGGTGGTGTACACAAGTGAGGAAGCCCTCAAAGGTACCGTCGTAAATGTAGTCGATCATGGTTTTTCCATATAAAGGGAAGGAACTTCCCTCCCTTTGCATATCGTAATATCTAAAACATACTCAGCTGTTTCTCGCCATCGTCTATTTGCAATACGCGGAGGATGTTGGGATCGCTGAGTTCTGCGTCTCCGTAGTAGCGTCCCCGACAGGTGACAAAATACTTCGCCCGCTTCACGACCACTCCTAATTTTTGCAGATCCTCAAACCGCACGGCGCTTTGGCGGCGCTGGCGAAGGATCCTGCGAGCGGAGATCGCGCCCACTCCCGGGATCCGCAGTAATTCCTCCAGAGAGGCCTTATTTACCTCCATAGGAAAGAATTCCGGGTGCCGGAGGGCCCAGGCCATCTTAGGGTCCATCCGCTCGTCTAAGAAGGGATTTTTCTCATCCAAAATCTCTTCCGCCGAAAATCCGTAAAACCGCAAAAGCCAATCCGCCTGGTAGAGGCGATGTTCCCGTTTTAAAGGGGGTGCAGTCAATCGGGAAGGAAGCAGCGCGGAATCGCTCACCGGAATATAGGCGGAAAAATAGACCCGCTTCAGCCGGAACTTTTTGTACAGGCTTTCCGACAGCCGAATGATTTGGCGATCGGTCTCCGGGGATGCCCCGATGATCATTTGG
>SVCV01000044.1 GCA_015058185.1 Clostridiales bacterium
TGCCGGCTGCTGATGCCTTTGCATTCTTTGGTCACACCAACATCTTCCTGATGATCGGTGTATTCATCTTCGTAGGCGTTATGATCCAGCAGGGCTTCGCCAAGCGTATCGCCCTGTGGCTCTTGTCCCGTAAATTCGCATCCAAGAGCTCCGCATCCCTGATGACCATGTACATCGTAGCTATGGCCATCATCTCCGCTTTCATGTCCAACATCCCTGCCACCATGCTGTTCCTCATGATCGCCAAGGGCATCTGCGAAGCCATCGGTGTAGATGAAACCCATCCGTACTCCAAGGCACTGAAGTTCAGTGCAGCATACGGCTCTCAGGCCGGTGGACTTGCCACTCCCATCGGTGCACCCAACACCAACTTCCTGGCAATGGGTCTGATGCTGTCCCTGTGCGGCTGCAACGTACGTTTCGCAGACTGGATGGCAGTAGGTGCTCCCTTTGCCGTTATCATCTGCGTGATCTCCATCCTGTACTTCCGTCGGATCTTCAAGTCCGATCTGGGCAATATGGAAGCAGCCCGTCAGTATGCACAGAACGAATATGACAAGCTTGGCCCCCTGCGCAAGGGTGAAAAGATCTCCGTCTTCTTAGTATTCCTGGCCATCGTACTGTGGATCGTACCCAGCATCATCTCCGCCATCATCGGCGATGCACATCCTGCAGTAGCTGTAATGGACCGCGTACTGAACGCTTCCATCGTATCCATCTTCGTAGCCATCCTGGCCTTCCTGATCCCCCTGGATTGGAAGAAGAGAAAGTTCTCCACCACCTGGGGCGAAGCAGCCGGCAATGTAAACTGGGGCGTACTGATCCTGGTTTCCTGCGGCTTCCTGCTGGGCGGCGCCATGAACGCCGAAGGCGTAAAGCTGATCGGTTGGTTTGCAAAGAAGATCTCCGGTGTATTGGGCGATGCTCCCGGTATCCTGGTCATTTTGGGCTTCACGGTCCTGGCAATGGTCATTACCCAGTTCATCTCCAACGTACCGGCCATCAGTATCATCACCACCATGAGCGTACCGGTAGCAATAGCTACCAACCTGAACCCCGTAGCACTGGCCTTCGCCATCGCTATGGCAGCCCAGATGTCTTACATCCTGCCCGTAGCTGCACCTCAGATGGCTATCGCTTACGGTTCCGGCGGCCTGAAGCTCACCGAATTTGCAAGAGTAGGTATCCTGCAGTGCATCTTCTCTATCCCCATTATCGTATTCTTCGTATACTATTGGGCAAACTTCCTGTTCCCCATGGGTTCCTTTGTAATGCCCGCTTAATGTAAACCATTTTTACATACCAATACCTAAGTCTCACACTCTAACACAACTTTTTATCCAGGGGCGGATATTCCCCCGCCCCTGGATCTATCGCATAATCTTGACATCGAAAATAATGAGAAGGTATCATTAATATAAATTGCGCGAAATGCAAAAATTGAAAGGAGATCTGTGAAATATGATTATTGACGTGCAACATCATGCTTTACCGAGGAAAGTATTCGAAAAGTTCCACGATCCCAGCTTGCCCCCCAAGCCCATCGCCATTCGTTACGACAGCATGTTCACCTTTGCCCCCCGTCTTTGTGACCTGGACGAACATGTTCAGATGATGGACGACGGCGGCGTAGATATGGCTCTGCTCTCCGTTTCCCAGTTCGGCAACATCATGGGCAAGGAGATCTGCCGTGAGATCAACGAAGAATTTGCGGAAGAAATTGCCCGGTTCCCCGGCCGTTTCGCTATTTCCGGCTGCTTCCCTCAGGACGATCCGGATGCTGCCGTGGAAGAAATTGAATATCTGGTCAAGGAACTGAAGTATCCTGCTGTTTCTATGATCACCTCTATTACTCCGGAGATCACCCTGAGCAATAAGGAATATATGTGGCCGATCTATGAGAAGATCGCGGAACTGGACATCCCCGTTTTCGTTCACCCCAATATCAAGCCTTTCGGCGCAGAACCCGAATGCACCATCGCAGCATCCCTTTCCAGAGGCTATGACGGTGCCAAGGCTGCCATGAGACTGATCTATGACGTTCTTCCCGCATTCCCCAATATTAAATTTGTACTGCCTCACTTCGGCGGTGCATTGCTGGCACTTAAGGGCCGTGCTCTGAACTTCTACCAGCCCCCTGCTGAACTGGGTCTTCCCCCTGTCAAGGAGAAGTACAGAAACCTGTCCAAGAGCCCCTTGGAGTCTGCTGAACTGGGCCACGACAAGGCTTTCAACGATGTATTCGATAAGCTTTACATTGACGGCGCCGGATCTGCAGGTTGGCCCCCCATCACGGAAATGGCCTTCCGCTGCGTCAAGCATGACCATTTGCTGTGGGCCACCGACTATCCCTATGAAACCCACGAAGGCCGTGACTTCAGATATTACATCGACAGCCTTGATCAGATGGATATCTCCGAAGAGGACAAGAAGGCATTCCTGGGCGGCAACGCAGCTCGCTTGCTGAAACTGGAGAAATAAAGATCGCGTAAGAGCATCTCCTTGAAAAAACAGCCGGAGCTCCCGTTTGGGGGCTCCGGCTGTTTTCAAGTGATTTTCTTCATCTAAAAAGGTTTATATTCGTAGGGGTTGATCCCGTATTTCTGCAAACGTCTGTAGAGGGATCTTCGGTTTAACCCCAGGGCCTCTGCCGCTTTGGTCACGTTTCCGGAAGCAGCAAGAAGGGCCTCCCGAATCAACTGACTTTCCGTACGACGGATCAGTCCTTCTTCATGGGGAGAGGGGGCAGGGCTTGCCTCCTCTTCTTCAATTTTCCAAAAGTTTTCCGGAAGATCGTGGAGCTCGATATAGTTTCCCTGGGCCAAATGGATGGCACGCTCCATAACATTTTCCAGTTCCCGGACGTTGCCGGGCCAGGAGTGGGCTAACAATGCCTTCTCGGCTTCCGGACTGAACTTCGGGGGCTTTCTGTTCAGCTTGGAGGAGAATTTCTCTAAATAAAAGTTTGCCAAAAGGGGAATGTCTCCGGTTCGCTTTGCGAGAGCCGGAATGTTTACGGTGAAAACATTGAGCCGGTAGTAGAGGTCTCTTCGGAACAGGTTATCCCGAATGGCCTGGTCTACATCCCTGTTTGTGGCGGCGATGATCCGAACATCTACCTTTGTGATCCGGTTGCTTCCTACCCGAACGATTTCCTTGTTCTGCAGAACCCGAAGCAGGCTGACCTGGACTTCCATGGGGGTATCCCCGATCTCATCCAGGAAAAGGGTTCCGCCTTCCGCCAGTTCGAATTTCCCCTTATGACCTTCTTTCTTGGAGCCGGTAAAGGATCCGCCTTCGTAGCCGAAAAGTTCACTTTCAATAAGGCTTTGGGGCAGGGCTCCCAAATTGATGGCCACAAAGGGCTTATCTCTTCGGTCGCCGTGGTTGTGGATGGCCTGGGCAAAGAGTTCTTTTCCCGTGCCGCTTTCGCCTAAAAGGAGAACGTTGGCATCGCTGTTGGCTGCGATCTTTGCGATCCGGGTTGCCTCCTGCATTTGCGGGGAGTTTCCCACAATGCTGTCAAAGGTAAAGTCCGCCAAGGTGTCGCCGCTGGTGTCTAAGTGGCGATACATATATTTTGTGTTCTTTAATTTTACGACCATGCCGCAGGTAGGCCCGTCGGGGCTGGGGACCTGGGTTACAGAAACTCCGCAATACAGCTTTTTTCCGGTCATGCGGAGGGTCATATCTTTGTCATATACTTCGCTGTTGTTTCGGAGCAGGCCGGAGAAGAACGATTGGGTATTCAAAAGCTCGTCCACATTTCGCCCGACCATTTCCTGAGACTTTAAACCCAGAAGCTTCTGGGCTGCGTCATTGACAATAACGATCCGCGTTCCCTGCGTGATCAGGGCCGCTACGGGGATGGATTTCAATGTAGAGATAAACTGATTGTAGAGGATCCCGAAGTCTCTTTCCATGGAGAGGATTTTTTTCTGAAGATCTTCGTTTGTGTTCATTTGCATGGCATACCTCAATCAATGATCGCTTTGCAATAGTTGATGTTTTTTCCTGCGGCCCGGAATTTGTCCTCATATTGGGTCGTTACCAGCCGGGCAGGCAGGTCCGTATTGTGCAGATCTCTGGTCATTTCCAGGATCCGGAAAGGGGATTCTTCCAACTCTTCTAATGTAAAAGCAAAGAGGTCATCGTTGTCGGTTTTGATCTCCAGAAGGCCGCCTTTTTTCAGGATGCGGCTGTATGCCAAAAGAAAGTCTCTGTGGGTCAGTCTTCTCTTGGCGTGGCGGGCCTTGGGCCAGGGGTCACTGAAGTTCAGGTAGATGGCCGAGAGTTCTCCCGGAGCAAAGTATTCCTCCGGTGCGTTGATGTAATCGGCGATGAATTTTACGTTGGGAAGATCCATTGCCTCGATCATTTCCATGGCCCGCAGGACTACGCTGCCGATCCCTTCACAGCCAATATAAAAACCCTCCGGATCCATCTTCGCCAAAGAGGCAATAAATTGCCCTTTCCCGCAGCCCATTTCCAGATAACAGGGCTTGGGCCAGTTTCCTTTCATGGCAGTGGGGTTTTCGATGGTGCGGTGGACCAAAGCGGCCAGCTTTTCTTCTTCATTTTTTACTTTTCGCTGTCTCATTTAAATCTTCATCTCAGCCTCCCCTGTGAAGGGGAGGTGGCCCGCAGGCATCTCATCTCAGCCTCCCCTGTGAAGGGGAGGTGGCCCGCAGGGCCGGAGGGGTTGTTTCTAATTTTATTATACCAATTCTCCCTTAAAAGGTATATAATTATTTTGATTGAAGATCCTGCAGTTGTGCTGATTTTTTCAGCTTATACTGCGTTTGACGGAGGATGACTTTTATGAAACAGACTACTATGTTAATGATTTTGGATGGCTTTGGCGTGGCTCCTGCCTGTGAGGGCAATGCTATTTGCCGGGCCAACAAGCCCACTCTTGATAGATTGTTTGCCGAGTGTCCCAATGTGACCCTGACTGCCAGCGGCCGTGCGGTAGGCCTTCCCGATGGTCAGGCCGGAAACTCGGAGGTCGGACACATGAACATGGGTGCCGGCCGGATCGTATATCAGAATCTGACTCTGATCGATCACGCCATTGAAACCGGAGAATTTTTCAAGAACCCGGCGCTGAACGATGTGATGGATCACGTGCTGGCCAATGATTCCACTTTGCACCTTATGGGTCTGCTTTCTGACGGCGGCGTACACAGCCAAATGACCCATCTTTTCGCCATCATCGATTTGGCGGCGAAGAAGGGCGTGAAGGATCTGGCGGTACATTGCTTCCTGGATGGCCGTGACGTCCCCCCCCAGTGTGCGGAGAAATATATCCTGCAGCTGGAAGAGTACCTGGAAAAGGCCGGCCTTGGCCGGATCGCTCTGATCTCCGGACGTTTTTACGCCATGGACCGGGATAAGCGTTGGGAAAGAGTCCAGGTGGCTTATGATGCCATGACTTTGGGCCTCGGCCGCCGGGCTGCCCGCCCTGTGGATGCGGTCACCCAGGCCTATGCCAACGAGGAGACGGATGAGTTTGTCGTGCCTACTGTTATCGCCGAAGAAGGGAAGGTCCCGGTTTTGGTGGACGATAATGACGGCATGATCTTCTTTAATTTCCGGGCAGACCGGGCCAGAGAGATCACCCGGGCCTTTGTGGACGAAGGGTTTGATGGCTTTGCCCGCACGAAAAAGGTACAGGGACTTCGCTATGTATGCATGACGGAATACGATGCGGAAATGCCCAATGTTCATATTGCTTTCCCGCCCCAGTCTTTGAAAAATACTTTGGGCGAGTATCTGGCATCCTTGGATCTGCGGCAGCTTCGGATCGCGGAAACGGAAAAATATGCCCACGTTACGTTCTTCTTTAACGGAAGCGTGGAGGCTCCCAATAAGGGCGAGGACCGGATCCTCATCGACTCCCCCAAGGTCCCCACTTATGATATGCAGCCGGAAATGAGCGCTTTCGGAGTCACCGAACGGGTCGTGGACGAGATTCGGGGAAATCAGTACGATGCGATCATTTTGAATTACGCCAACCCGGATATGGTTGGTCATACCGGATGCCTGCCTGCAGCGGTTCAGGCCGTAGAGGCTTTGGATCAGTGTGTGGCAAAGGTTTTGGATGCCCTCGACGAAGTGGGCGGGAAGCTGATCATTACCGCAGACCACGGAAACGCAGACCGGATGCTGGACGAGGGACATGACCCGGTAACTTCTCACTCGGACAGCCGGGTGCCCTTCCTGGTGCGCTGCCCGGAAAAGGTGGAACTGAGAGAGGGCGGGATCCTGGCGGATGTGGCCCCCACCATGCTGGCATTGATGGGCCTTCCGCAGCCTGCGGAAATGACGGGGAAAAGCCTGTTAAAATAGGAGGTCGCTATGTTTTTAGGTAAGGGGAAAAAGGTTATGGGAGCCGTGGATGCACATTGCAGCCTGGTTCTGGATTGCCATCGGCAGTTTTGTGCCTTTCTGGAAGAATATCTTTCCGACGGGGAGACCCCGGAAGCAATTCGGCTTGCACAGGAGGTGGACGGCCTGGAGGGCGCCGCAGACAGAAAGCGCCGGGAGCTCTTTGGCCTGTTCCGGGAAGGACTTCTTTTGGCGCAGACCCGGTCGGAGATCATTCGCTTAGTGGAAATGACCGACGATATTGCCAACCGGGCGCAGGATGTAAGCCGCAGACTTCTTCTCGAACATGTAAAATTCCCGCAGGAACTTCGGCCCCATCTGGCACAGATCGCGCATCTGACCCAGCAGCAGCTGGAGATCCTGATCCGATCCATCGATGCCTTGTTCAACCATTATGAAGCCTTGTTCCGGCAGCCTTCTCCTTTGGAGGAGATCAAGGAATACGAGGGCCGGGTAGACAAAGAGGAATTGCTTTGCGCGAAGATTTTGTTTGACAAGGAGTTGTCCCTTGCTGAAAAGCTTCACGCCAAGGATTTTATTTCGCAAATTGCAGATATTTCTGATCAAATTGAGGACATTGCCGACGCAATGCAGGTAATGGTCGTGTTCCGGAAGGTGTGAGTACATGAATTTCCTTCCCTACGTTTCTGGCGGCCTTTTGGGATGGTCCCTGGGAGCAAACGATACGGCCAATGCCTTTGGCCTGGCGGTGGCCACCCGGACGGTAGATCGGCTGACAGCGGTTCTTCTGACGGCGGTTTTCGCTATGGCAGGGGCTTATTTCGGCGGCTATCCGGGGATCCGGAACCTGGGCGGTTTTGCCTTTGCCGGCGGAGTCAACACCCCCATGGCGGCTTTTTTCGTCATGTTGGCTGCCTTTGGGGCATTGATGATCCTTTTGGCTTTGGCGGTACCTTCCTCCATTTCACAGGGTGTTATCGGCGCCATTTTGGGGTGGGGGCTTTGCATGGGAACGGCGGATTTTTCTGCTGCGGCAAAGTTCTTCGTTTCCTGGGTCGTCACACCCGTTGCCGGCGGTTTGGTATGCTTCCTTCTTTGTAAATTTGTTCGACGGTTTCTGGAGAATAAGATCCTGGGTCTTGGACATTATGACCTGATCCTGCGGATCGGATTTTTTGCAGCGGGGATCTTCGGCGCCTGGTCTATGGGTGCCAATGCGGTTGCCAATGTGACCGGTGTTTACGGAGGGCCTTTGGGTCTTTTGGATGAGAAGACCGCGGCTCTTTTAGGGGGTGCCCTGATCGCTTTGGGGGCTTTGACTTTCAGCCGGAGAACCATGCACACCGTGGGTTCCAGGATCACCCAGCTTTCGCCTCTCAGCGGCCTTTTGGCGGTTTGTTCTTATGCCTTGATCGTCTTTCTTTACTCTTTGGTAGGAATCCCGGTCTCCGGCTCTCAGGCAGTGGTCGGTGCGGTCATTGGTGCCGGCCTTTCCAAGGGTGTGGGCACGGTGGATCTCGGTGTCCTGAAAAACATTCTCAGCGCCTGGGCGATCACTCCTGCAGCGGCAGGCGGTTTGGCCTTCGCCTTTGGCCATATTTATTTGCATTTTATGTAGCCTCGGATGAATTTCCGCAGGGGGATTTTGGAAAGCAGGAGGGTCTTATGGGCTGGACGCCGGAACAAGAACGAGCCATAAACGCAAGAGGGAAAAACCTTCTGGTTTCTGCTGCGGCGGGATCCGGAAAAACTTCGGTTTTGGTAGAACGGATCAAGAAGATGGTTCTGGAAGACGGGGTTCCTCTGGATCAGTTCCTTGTTGTGACCTTTACCAATGCGGCGGCGTCGGAAATGCGGGGAAAGATCATCAATGCCTTGTCCCAGGCCATTGAAGGCGAAGGATTTATGGGGAATGCGGAGCGCAAAACTTTCCTCCATCGTCAAATGGACTTGGTTCAGCAGGCCCAAATCTCCACCTTTCATAGCTTTGCCATGTCTGTGATCCGGCGCTATTTCCATTTCGTAGGGGTAGAGCCTGGTTTTAAGATCTGTGATGAGGTGCAGGGAACTCTCATGCAGGAAGAGGCTCTGAAAGAGCTCTTTGCAGAAAAATTCGAATCTCAGGATCCGGAATTTCTGGATTTTGTAAATATTTATGGTGCCAGCCGAAACGAGCGGGCACCGGAAAAGATGGTTTTGGATACCCATAAGTTTATCCAAAGTCTTCCCGAGCCTTTTGTATGGCTGGAGGAAATGGGCACCTTCTCCCCTGAGACGGCGGAGGACCTGTTTCAAAGTCCCCTTTGGCGGGAGATCGCAGCCGAAGCGGCGGCGGTTCTGAAGGAAGCCATTTCTTTATTGGAATTGGTGGGCCGTATGCTTCGGGATGCGGAGCTCCGGAATATGGAAGCCGCCAACCTTATTGATCTGGAAGGCCTGCGGCAGCTTGGGAAACTCTTTGCGGCGAAAGATGGGGACATGAACGCCGCTTGTGACATGCTTGTGAACTTCTCCTTTGGCCGCTTTGCTGCGGGTAAGGGAGAGACGGCTATATATAAGGAAGTAAAAGAAGAGATCCTTCCTTATCGGGAACGGGCCAAAGATCTGGTGGTAAAATTCCGGAAACAGTTTTTTGTCCGGGATCTAGAGGCTCTGGCTGCGGATCTGCGGGCCGTTGCACCCCGGCTGAAATGCCTTTGGGGACTGGTTCGGGAATTTGATACCTTATATAAGGAAAAGAAAAGTGCCAAAAACCTTTTGGACTTTTCGGATATTGAACACTATGCTTTGGAGATTCTCGCCCATGAAGAGGCTGCTTCCGAGTATCGGGAGAAGTTTGCCTACATCTTTATTGACGAGTATCAGGACAGCAATCTGGTACAGGAGACCCTGATCCGCAGGATCTGCCGGCCGGACAATGTCTTTATGGTGGGCGATGTAAAGCAAAGCATCTATAAGTTCCGTTTGGCAGAGCCGGAGATCTTCATTAATAAATATGAAGAATATCGCACCGGAGAAAATCCTTTGAACGAGAAGATCGACCTGTCTCAAAATTTCCGAAGCAAGGGCGGGATCGTAGCCTTTGTGAACCAGGTCTTTGAACGGATCATGACCAAGGAGTCCTGCGGTCTTGCCTATGACAAGGATGCGGCACTTCGGCATGGGACGAAGGACAAATACGACCCGATTTACGAATACGAACCGGAACTTTATGTTGTGGATGAAACCATTTCCGATGACATGGAAGTGGATGAGGCGATCCTGGAGCTGAAAAACGCTGAGGCAGAAGCTCTTGCGGCTGCGGATATCCTGCGGAAATATGTAGGAATGCCCATATGGGACGTGAAGGCCGAATGTGCGCGAAAGCTTCGCCCGAAAGATATGGTGGTACTTCTTCGTGGAGTAAAGAACTACGGGGAGACTTATTATGAGGCTTTGGCGAAAGTGGGACTTCCCGCCTTTGTGGATGGGGGCGAAGGGCTCTTTGACCAGCTGGAAGTGGAGACCTTCCTGAACCTGCTTCGGGTCATTGATAATCGGCATCAGGATGTGCCGCTGATCAGTGCCCTGCATTCCTTTGTCTTTGGCTTTACGGCGGAAGACCTGGCCCGGATCCGGATCCACACACCCAAGGGTGCTTATTCCCAGGCCTTTGATATTTATGGCCACAGCGGCCCGGAAGAGCCTCTTCGTGAGAAATGCAAAGAAGCTTCCGCCAGACTTGAGCAGTGGAGAGAAGCTGCTCGCCTGAAGCCTCTTTCAGAGTTCCTTTGGGGACTTATTCTTGAGACCGGCTATTACAGCTATGTGGGCGGCTTCCCCCAGGGCGGCCGTCGGCAGGCGAACCTTCGGGCACTTACAGACCGGGCTGCCGGATTCCAAAGCGGCGGAGGAGGCGGCTTGTTCGCCTTTATTCGATACATTGATGTCCTTCGAAAGAGTCGGGTGACGGTTCCTCAGGAAAAGCTTCCCGGCGAAGAAGAGGATATGGTCCGCATTATGACCGTGCATAAGAGCAAGGGTCTGGAATTCCCTGTGGTCTTTCTGGGCGGCCTTGGCCGGGGCTTCTCGAGAGATTCGGGTTCCGGTGAGGTTTCCTTCCACAAAGATCTGGGGGCAGGCCTTCGGTATGTGGATCGGGAGTCCGGATTCTTCCGGAAGACTCTGGCCCAAACCGCAATTTCTTTCCGGAAAGAAAAGGAGTCTTTGGCGGAGGAGATCCGTATATTATATGTAGCTTTGACCCGGCCCATGGACAAGCTGATCCTTTTGGGGAGCTTTAAGGGTGGGTTTGAGAAGTTCCTGGAAATGACGGAAGATCCGGGGCGGGGATATAAGTCCTTCCTGGAGATGCTTCTTCCCGTAGTTCGGGAGCACCATTATCCGGTCCACTATATAACAAAGGAAGATTTGCAGGATCCTGCGGAAGCGGTTTCTGTGGATGCGGGCACTGCCCTGCGGAAACAAGTCGGGGCAGATGCGGTTTCGGCTTCTTCGGATCTTGCGAAGGAAGCGGTCCGACGGCTTTCCTGGGAATATCCCTATAGCGGGACATCGGCTGCCCGGTCCAAGTTTACCGTATCGCAGCTTTCGGAAAGCTCGGTTGAGAAAAAGGTTTCGGACATTCCCCTTCGGGAGCCCGCATTCCTTTCCGGGGAAAAGAAAGTCTTTACGGCAGCGGAAAAGGGGACCATCCTTCACCGGATCCTGGAGCACATTCCCTTTACATCGGAAAGTGCGGATCCCGGGGCCGTATCTATATATATAAAGGAAATGATCGGAAAAGGTCTTTTGACTGAAGAGGAAGCCGCCTGGGCGGACATTCCGGCTATATGCGGGTTCTTTGCTTCGGAGTTGGGGCAGCGGGCCTGCCGCAGTGACCAGGTTTTCCGGGAAATGCCCTTTGTGGCTCGCTTCGATCGGGAGGAACTTCTTCGGGCCGGAGCCCGGGAGGATCTCCATACGGAAGAGAAGGTTCTCGTACAGGGGACCATCGACTGCTTCTTCCTGGAGGATGGGAAAGCGGTCATATTGGATTTTAAATCCGGCTATGCACCTCCCACGGATGAGGGTGAGGCAAAGCTCCTGGATCGTTACCGTACCCAGCTGCTTTTATATGGCGAAGCATTGAAGAAGGTCCGGAAAATACCGGTAGAGGAAATCCACCTGTATTCGTTTTATTTGCAAAAAGATTTTCAGCTTTAATAGCTGTTCTTTTGAGGAAGAACCCCTGAGAACCGTTGAAAAATACGGCTTTCAGGGGTTTTTAAAAAAGTTCAAAAAAAGATTAGAAAAAGTGTTGACAAACCCCCTAAAAAGCGATATACTGAACAAGCCGCTCAGGAAAGGGCGGCAGCACCTTGAAAACTAAATAGTGTAGAAATCAAGTCAAAACAAGACGAACGTACCATCGAATTTCAATGAAATTTGGTAAGGAAGATTTG
>SVCV01000045.1 GCA_015058185.1 Clostridiales bacterium
CGGCTGATCCCCTTTCATGACAGGCTGAAAGCATTGGTCATCGGGTTGGGAAATGATGAGGTCACGCCGGATTCTCTTGGCCCCCGGACCGCTGCAAAGGTCAGGGTCACCCGGCATATTTTTCTTCTATGCGACATGGACCATGATGAGGAAATGGCCTGTGTCAGTGTTTTGACTCCGGGGGTCATGGCTTCCACGGGCATGGAGACGGCGGAACTGATCCAAAAGGCAGTGACCATTGCCCGGCCGGATGTGATCCTTGCGGTGGATGCTTTGGCGGCCCGCAATGTGGACCGGATCAGCACCACGATCCAGATCACAAATACAGGGATCTCTCCCGGTGCCGGAACCGGAAATATGCGGAAGCAGCTGACGGAGGCCAGCGTAGGGGCTAAGGTTGTGGCCATTGGGGTCCCCACGGTGATCGATGCCAACACTTTGATCATGGATTCTCTCGGAGATTTTCTTTCCGATCCGGAGGGTGCAGCTTTTCATCTTGAGAAAAAGGGTGCTCCCATGATCGTCACTTCCTCCCAAATCGATGAAGTGATCGCAGATTTTTCGCAGGTTATTGCAGATGCCATAAATATTACGCTGCACCCCGGCATATATTCCTAAGAGTAAAGGTTATCCTTGCTTTACGGAAAAGAGGAAACGGGGGCATGAGAACATGAGGAAAAAGAGGAGAAGAGGACCTCAAAAAGGCAAAGCTGCCGCAGCATTGTTTGTCTGCTTTGCATTGGTGGGCGCCGGTCTTGCAGTGGTGACCCAGGATGCAGCAGTATCGCCGGAGGTTTCCCCGGGTGAGGAAACTTCCCTGGCGGCATCTTCCGATACGTTGACTTTTCTTCCGGAAGGAACTTCTTCCCAAATGGTGAGCCGGGGAGGAAGCGGATATTCCCGGGATCCGGAAAGCCTTTCGGCGGCCAATCCCTTTCTGGAAAATATGATCAAAATGGCCCTTCCCGGTGTGGGTGCCGCAGAGATTCCGGAACCGCCTTCTTCCGGAGCGGTAAGCGAACCGAAGCCTGAGCCGGAACTTCCCGTGCAGGGCGCAGGTCCTGTTGAGAAGGAGCCTGCCCCGGTAATTAAGGAACCCGAAATTCCTCAGGTTGCGGTGGTGGATTCTCAGGGATCGAAGGATCCTTTGGTGCTGATCTATCACACCCATGCCACCGAGTCCTATCAACCCTATGAGGAAGGAAACTTTCACATTGTGTCAGAAGAGGGGACCGTTCGGGATGCAGGAAATATTCTGGCCGCGGCTCTGGAGGCAAAGGGGATCCCCGTGCTTCACGATAAGACTCTCCACGATAACCCCAGCTACAACCAGTCCTACAGCAGATCTTTGGACACCCTGAACGGACTTCTTGCCAAGTATCCATCCATTACGACGGTCATTGATCTTCATCGGGATGCGGCAGCCTATTCCGGCAATAACCCCCGGACATTCACGGCGCCGGATGGCACGGTGGCTGCGCAGTACAGTCTGGTCGTAGGGACCGGAAACGATAATTTGGAGCAGCTTTTGGATTTTGCAGCAAGGATCAACGGGAAAGCGGAAGAAATGTATCCCGGATTTGCCCGGGATATCATAAGAAAGGACTATAAGTTCAATCAGTACAAAAAGGATCAATACATATTGCTTGAGCTGGGAAATAACCAGAACACCATTGAGCAGGTCCGGGCTTCCGCTGCTTATTTCGCGGAGGTCATGGCTGCCGTACTGAAAGGAACCGAATAAATGGAAAATAACAGAGTGGCCCGTTTACGGGCCCGCCGGCGGACAAGCCGGTACCGGCTGTGCGCGGTACTATTTTTGACCGCAGGATTTTGTTTGGGTCTGCTGCTTGTGGACAGTTCCTATGAGCAGATGACCCGGGAAGAAGGACAGATCCTCGGCGCAGTGGAAGGATCCCTCGACTCTTTGCGGGAGCTGGCATCCAAAGCGTCGGAGCTCGAACCTTTCACTGTGCCGGATCTTCCGGCCCCCAGGGCCTGATTTTGTACAGGCCAAAGGGGTGGGGAAAGAGATGTTTTCGGATGGACTCACTTACAAGTTTCTTTTACGTATTCGAGACAGCCTCTGCATAAAAGGCGGCCTTTAAATTGAATGTCTCCGGTTCGTCCGCAAAGGATGCATTTATCCGATTCCTGAGGACCGGTTTTCAATTCTTTTTCCATTGTTTTCATAAAAATCACGTTCCTTTTCAACTCTTTTAAGGGGCCGGAAAACCAGCATTGCTTACAAGCAAAAGTATAGCTTTTCCAGGTTTTGGGACAAGGATATTTGTCGAAAAATGTAACAAAAGGGCGGAAAATTGTAATTCTGTTCAGGTACAGAGCACATACGTCTGGTCGGATTGGGATGGTATAGGGATTTGCAATAGCCCCCCAGTGGTTTCCTATGCTCGTTTTTATTGCAATTTTCTCCTCTTCGTGTTACCATTTATTGATAAAGATAGTATACAAACCCTTTCGGAGGAGTTATGAACGATTACCAGAAATATATCCGCAATTTCTGCATTATCGCCCACATTGACCACGGCAAATCCACCCTGGCCGATCGCCTTTTGGAAAAGACCGGCTGTGTTGCTGAGCGTGACATGAAGGAACAGTACCTGGACAATATGGACATTGAGCGGGAAAGAGGCATTACCATCAAGCTTCAGACCACCCGTCTCGTATATAAGGCAAAGGACGGCAATGAATATATTTACAACCTGATCGACACTCCGGGCCATGTTGACTTCACTTATGAAGTTTCCCGAAGCCTGGCTGCCTGTGAAGGTGCGATCCTCGTAGTGGATGCCACCCAGGGTGTGGAAGCCCAGACTATGGCCAATGTATACCTTGCATTGGATGAAAACCTGGAGATCATGCCCGTTATCAATAAGATCGATCTGCCCAGCGCCCGTCCCGAGGAAGTGGAAGCGGAGATCGAGGATGTGATCGGCCTGGAAGCTGTAGGCGCTCCTCGGATCTCGGCCAAGGAAGGTCTCAATATCGAGGACGTTTTGGAAGCTGTTGCCGAAAAGATCCCCGCACCTCAGGGTGATGAAAACGCAAAGCTGAAGGCTTTGATCTTTGACTCTTATTATGACAATTACAAGGGCGTTGTTATTTACGCCAGAGTATTTGACGGTAAGGTGGCAAAGGGCGATACGATCCTTCTGATGAATACCAAGAAAAAGTATGAGGTTACCGAGGTCGGTGTTTATGCACCCGGTCCCGTTCCCGTAAGCTGCCTCAGAGCCGGTGAAGTAGGGTACATCTGCGCCAGCATCAAACAGGTAGCGGACGCCCGGGTCGGTGATACCATTACTTTGGACTCTGATCCTGCGGACGAACCTCTTCCCGGTTATAAGAAGATGCAGTCCATGGTTTACTGCGGCATCTATCCCGCAGAAGGAGAAACCTACGAAGGCGTAAAGGATGCTTTGGAACGGCTTCAGGTAAATGACGCTGCTTTCCTGTTCGAGCCCGAAACTTCTCAGGCTTTGGGCTATGGTTTCCGCTGCGGATTCCTGGGCCTCCTCCACATGGAGATCATCGTTGAGCGGCTGGAAAGAGAATTTGATCTGGCCATCATCACCACATCTCCCAGCGTAATCTACAAGATCGTCCGTACGGACGGAACGGAAGAGTTTATCCAAAACCCCTCCAATCTGCCTCCCATGACGGAACTGGATCATATCGAAGAGCCTATGGTAAAGGCTGACATCATGATCCCCAAGGAATATGTGGGCAGCATCATGGAACTTTGCCAGGAACGCCGGGGCGTTATGAGCCATATGGAATATCTGACTGAGACCCGTGTTACCCTGCATTACGACATGCCCCTGGCTGAAGTTATTTATGACTTCTTCGATGCCTTAAAATCCAAGACCCGGGGCTACGGCTCTTTGGACTATGAGTTCACCCATTATGAACCCTCCAAGGTGGTTAAAATGGACATCCTTCTGAACAAGGATCTGGTGGACGCATTCTCCATGATCGTGCACGAATCCAAGGCCTATCAGAGAGGCCGCTTCGTCTGTGAAAAGCTGAAGGAGATCATTCCCATGCACCAGTTCGAAGTTCCCATCCAGGCCGCCATCGGCCAGAAAGTTATTGCAAGAGAAACCGTAAAGGCCTTCCGTAAGGATGTAACCGCAAAGTGCTACGGCGGTGACATCTCCAGAAAACGGAAACTGCTGGAAAAGCAGAAAGAAGGTAAGAAGCGGATGCGTCAGTTCGGTACAGTAGAGGTTCCTCAGGAAGCCTTCACTGCTGTTTTGAAATACGACGAAAACAAATAGGAGGTTATGTAATGAATATTTGGCATAGCATGAATCCCGATCGGATCAAGCCCGACGATTTTGTTGCAGTCATTGAGATTTCCAAGGGAAGCAAGAAAAAATATGAGCTGGATAAGGAGACCGGCATGATCATTCTGGATCGGGTCCTCCACACCTCCACTCATTATCCCGCAAACTATGGTTTTATCCCCTGTACATATGGTGATGACGGAGACCCTCTCGACGTTCTGGTTCTCTGCTCTGAAGTTCTGGATCCTCTGACCCTGGTACAGTGCTATCCTTTGGGCGTTATCCGGATGCTGGACAACGGAAGAGGGGACGAAAAGATCATCTGCGTGCCCTTTAACGATCCCACCTATAACGTATACAGAAGCATTTTCGCACTGCCCAAGTACATCAACGATGAAATGGCTCACTTCTTCTCCGTATACAAGGCACTGGAAAAGAAGGACAATGTAACCGTTGACGAAGTCATGGGTGCAGAAGAAGCAAAGGCGATCATTAAGAGAGCCATTGAACATTATCGCGAAACTTTCGTCCAAGAAGAAGAGTAGTTTCACCCTCGGCTTCGAAGCGGCGGGTGAAGAAGATCCTGTAAGGGGCAGGATCGGAGCCTTTCGCCTTCGATGAATGGAAGGGGGTATTTAGAGATGTCTACAAATTTCTTTGAATTATTTGCACCTTGGGTGATCCTTGTCACCAGGTGGATTTTGCCTGCCCTGGCTCTTATTCTTGTGGTCCGCTGCGGAAGATCTCTCTTCTGCGGCACCCTGGAACAGGAGACCTGGGCTTGGTTTTTGTTGCCGGACGGACAGCGGCTGCCGGTGAACCACTGGGAAGTGGTGTTGGGGCGGTCGTCCTCCTGCGATATCGTTTTGAAGGATCCGGGGATCTCCCGGAATCATGCGGCGCTCCTTCGGGATGACAAGGGGGGCTGGACCATCTATGATCTTCACTCCGCCAACGGCGTTTATGTGAACGGTGAAAGGGTGGATGGCTCTGCTCCCGTAGGTCCTCCTGATCTGATCTCTTTGGGGGATTTCGAGCTGATGATGGACGGTCTTACGGAAGAGGAAGTCCGGGCTCAGGCGGAAAGCCGGACCCGGCCCGGAAAGATATTTTCCCCCTCCGGCTCTTTTGCAATTCTTACCTTATTTTTGATCTTGCTGGCAGTGCAGCTTTGCCTTTCTCCCAAGGTCGTTTTTACACCGGTGATCCCTTTGGCATTTACAGCTTTGATTTTGATCCTGTGGCTGTATTTTCTGGTGTTCCGCAGCATGCGGCGAACCGGTTTTGAGATCGAACTTTTGGCCTTTTTCCTCTCCGGCCTTGGCATGTCTGTCATTGTGACTTCTGCTCCCCACGAAATAATGAAGCAGCTCTTTGCTTTGATCATCGGGGTGTGCTCTTTTATTGCACTTGGGTGGTTCCTTCGGGATCTTGCCCGGGCGAAAAAACTGCGCTGGCCTCTCGCGGGTACGGGCATCGTCCTTTTGGTCGCCACCATGCTTTTCGGGGAAACGATCTACGGTGCTCAAAACTGGATCTTCATCGGCGATCTGTCCATTCAGCCTTCGGAAGTGGTAAAGGTCTCTTTTGTATTCGCCGGTGCGGCTACTTTGGATCGGCTCTTTGCCCGGAGAAACCTTTGGCTGTTCATTCTGTTTTCCGCAGTCTGCGTAGGTTCCCTCGCTCTTATGGGAGACTTCGGGACCGGTCTTGTATTCTTCTCGGCTTTCGTCATTATTGCGTTCCTGCGTTCCGGCGATCTTGCTACCGTGGCTCTTACCGTGGCAGGCACCGGCTTTGCGGGATTTTTGGCTTTGAAATTTCTTCCCTACATTGCCCGGCGCTTTGAAGCATGGGGCCATGTTTGGGAATTTGCGGACAGTACCGGCTATCAGCAAACCCGGACCATGTCGGCGGCTGCCAGCGGCGGCTTCCTCGGTGTGGGTGCCGGAAATGGATGGCTGAAAAACATCGGCGCTGCCGATACGGATCTGGTCTTCGGGATCCTTGCGGAAGAATTAGGGCTGATCATTGCCGTTCTTGCTGTGGCTTCCATCGTGATCCTCGCAGTGTTTGCCGCCCGGTCTTCTGTCACGGCCCGTTCCTCTTTCTACGTGATCGCAGCCTGTGCTGCTTCCACGATTTTGGTCATGCAGGTGATCCTGAACTTCTTCGGCTCCATGGACCTGCTGCCTCTGACCGGGGTGACCTTCCCCTTTGTTTCCAACGGCGGATCCAGCATGGTGGCCTGTTGGGGACTTCTCGCTTTTATCAAGGCTTCGGACACCCGCCAAAACGCCAGCTTCGCCATTCGGCTGCAAAAGTTCCGCAAGCGGAGTTTCTTTAATGAGGAAGAGGAAGGAGGGGATGTGATTTGAAGAAAATCATGAAACGAACCATTCTGCTTCTGATCCTGATCGCGATCCTTTGTGCCGGCACGGCCGTTTATCTTGGAAAATTCTTTGCAGGCGGGGAGGACTGGGCCGCCTTCCGCTCCAATCGCCACGCCTATACAGACGGGATCTTGACCGCCGGAACGGTTTTGGATCGAAACGGTACGGTCCTTCTGGAAACTGTGGATGGAAAACGGAACTATGCGGAGGATAAAAGTCTGCGCATGGCCACACTCCATGCAGTGGGGGATCCCGGAGGAAATATTGCCACAGGGGCACAATCCCTTTTGGCAGACGAACTTATGGGGTATAACTTCTTTAAAGGGGCCTATTCCCTTAACGGCAAAGGCCGTCAGGTTTGGCTGACCCTTGACGGCGAGCTGAACAAAACCGCCTATGAAGCTTTGAACGGGCGAAAGGGTCTTGCCGCGGTATATAACTACGAAACGGGAGAGGTTCTCTGCATGGTCAGCACTCCCACATATGACCCTTCGGAAGGAAATTCCGTGGATCCGGAGGACAGCCGCTACGAAGGCGTTTACATGAACCGGTTCCTGTCCTCGGCTTATGTCCCCGGTTCCATCTTCAAACTGGTGACTTTGGCGGCGGCCCTTGACCGGATTCCGGATCTGGAAGAGCGCATTTTTACCTGCGAAGGAAAGGTCCAGGTGGGCGATGAGATCGTTGCCTGTTCCGGAACTCACGGAGAGATCGATATTTATGAAGCCGTATCCAACTCCTGCAACTGCGCCTTTGCCCAACTGTCCTTAGAGCTGGGAAGTGAGGTTTTGGCGGAATATGCAAAGAAAACCGGCGTAGTGGACAGCGTGGAGATCCATGACTACCTCACGGCGAAGGGGAACTTTACCCGGGCGGAAGCCGGCACAGCTTCTCTTGCGTGGTCCGGTATCGGTCAGCACGAAGACTTGGTCAACCCCTGTTCCTTCCTTACCTATGTGGGTGCCATTGCAAATGGCGGGACCCCGAAGGAACCCCGTTTGATCCATCGGGTCACCAATCAGTTTGGCCTCCCTGCAGGCATTTACGGTTCCTCGAAAGGCGCTGCTTTGCTGAGCAAGGATACTGCTGCAAAAATAGAGGAAATGATGGCCTTTGCGGTAGAAGACAATTACGGTCAGGAAAATTTCCCCGGGCTGGATCTCTGTGCAAAATCCGGGACGGCTCAGGTCGGGGCAGAGGAAGTTCCTCACTCCTGGTTTACCGGATTTCTCCGGAACGAAGAGCATCCCCTTGCCTTTATCGTATTGGTTGAAAATGGCGGGACCGGAAGTTCCGCAGCAGGAGCTGTGGCCAATGAGATCCTCCAAAAGGCTGTTTCAGAATAAGGAGACATCCATGAAAAACATTACCATAAAAAAGATCGGCATCATGGGCGGTGCTGCGGTTGGCGGCGTCATCGGCGGCAGCGTATCCATGGTGGGAAAACTGACAAAAGTAAAATTTCTCGATGAGTTGGGATCCAATATCGTGGACTCTACCATTGAGACCGGAAAAATTGCCGGGGATATTGCCAGCGGTCTGACCCATGTGGCCGTAGGTGCCGTAAAAAAGCAGCCGGAGCGGATCCCCCAGGGAAAACAGGATCTGAAAAGGGGCGGCGGCGCCATCCTGAATAATTATGTGGATAATTTCCGGACCATCGTGGACAACAGCGGGGAGCTGGTCATGGGGATCAAAACCAAAGATGGCCGTCGGGTTTTAAACGGGGCAAAGACCCTGGGCAAGATCGCAGCCATCAGTATGATCACCGTAGGTGCCATTAAAGTGGATACGGAAAAAGAACCTTCGGAAAAAGAAAAGGAAAAACCCCGGGGATAATTGAAATTTCAGTTGTATTTCAAAATAAAAGATGCTACAATAGTATGATGCCTGAGGACTGTCATTTTTATGGCAGATTTTTGGCTGTCCTGGAGAATTTTGAAGGAAAGCCCCCTCAGAAATAAGAAAATCGCAGATTCGGCAAAGATTTCGCCGGAGGAAAGACGAAATATGGAAATCGAACTGAAATATAATATTCCGGGAAAGGAAAGGGCGGATGAGATCTGGGCGGACCCCGAACTCGAGAAGTTCTTCGAAGAAGGTTCCCGGCAAACCAATTTAATGAAGGCAGTGTACTTCGACACAGCGGACCACCGTTTGGGGAAAGAAGACATTGCATTTCGGGTAAGGCTGAAAGGTGCTTCCTGTGTGGCGACCCTGAAATGGCGGGGCTCCAGCAGCGAAGGCCTTCACATAAGAGAAGAGATCAATGTTCCGGTAGCCGGCGAAACCTGTATGATCCAGCCCACGGCGGATATCTTCCGGGAAAGTGAGCAGGGCAAAAAGGTAGCCGAGATCGTAGGAGATGCCCCCCTGGAGAGCATCTTCGAGATGCACTTCCTGCGGCACACCGCCCGGATCGATATCGACGATGCCATCTTTGAACTGGCCGTGGATGTGGGCGAGACCGTCGGGGACAAGGGAAGCGTTCCTATCTGCGAACTGGAATTGGAACTGTTCTCCGGTGACCAGGATGCCATGATCCGCTTCGGCGCACAGCTTGCGGAAAAATATGGTCTCACACCGGAAAACGGAAGCAAATATTCCCGGGCCCTGTCCGTGGTAAGCCTTCCCGAATCGTTAACCCTTTGATACGAAACACGTCATGTGATTCATATAGATTAAATTAGTAAAACCAAACTCAGGAGGAATTATAATGAAAGCTGTATTTGTTAAGAGAGAAAACAACGTAACCACCTTCACCATGGAATTCACCGCAGAAGACTTTGAAGAAGCCATCGTTCAGTCTTACAAGGCTAACAAGGGCAAGTATCAGATTCCCGGTTTCCGGAAGGGTAAGGCTCCCAGAAAGATGATCGAAAATTACTACGGCGAAGGCGTATTCTATGAAGATGCTGTAGATAACATGATCAACAAGAACTACCCCGCAGCTCTGATCGAACTGAAGGTAGAACCCGTAGATCGTCCTTCCATCGATTTCGATGACATCAAGAAGGAAGGTTTCACCATCACTGTTAATGTAACCGTAAAGCCCGAAGTAGAAGTTAAGGGTTACATGGACATCAAGATCGAAAAGCAGGAAGTTAATGTAACTGACGAAGATGTACAGAACGACCTGGAAGCTATGCAGCGCAGAAACGGCCGGATGGTTCTGGTAGAAAGAGCTGCAAAGGAAGGCGACACTGTACTGATCGACTACACTGGCTATCTGGAAGAAAACATGGAAGAACCCTTTGAAGGCGGATCCATGGAACGTCAGCCTTTGGTACTGGGTTCCGGTCACTTCATCCCCGGCTTCGAAGATCAGATCGTTGGTGCAGAAGCAGGCGCAGAACTGGATGTAAAGGTAACCTTCCCCGAAGAATACCATGCTGAAAACCTGGCAGGCAAGCCCGCAGTTTTCAAGGTAAAGGTTCACGAAATCAAGGAAACCGAACTGCCCGCACTGGATGACGATTTCGCAGCAGAAGTAAGCGAATTTGACACTCTGGATGAGTTAAAGGCAAGCATTCGGGAAAAATTAGAAAAGAATGCAGCTGACAAGATCGAATACGAAGGCAAGAACCTGGTAATCGAAAAGCTCATGGAAGCCAACGAAGTAGACATCCCCGCAGTTATGATCGAAGATCAGATCGACATGAACATCCAGGAAATGGATCAGAACTTCCGTTATCAGGGTCTGACTCTGGAAATGTACCTGGGTTACCTGCAGCAGGATATGGCAACCTTCAGAGAAACCGTACGTCCCGACGCAGAAAAGAGAGTTAAGTCCCGTCTGCTGCTGGAAGCACTGGCTGATCAGGAAGACTTCACCGCTACCAACGAAGATCTGGACAACGAAATTTCCGGCATGGCAGAACAGTACAACATGGAACTGGATAAGCTGAAGATGGTTCTGGGCGGCGAAAACATGGAATACATGCTCAAGGACATCAAGATGCGCAAGGCCGTTGATTTCCTGTACGAAAACGCCACCAAATAAGACAAAAGGAAGGAATTTCTATGAATTTTGTTCCCTATGTGGTAGAACAGACCAGCCGCGGAGAACGGTCTTATGACATTTACTCCCGACTGCTGAAAGACCGGATCATCTTCCTCGGTGACGAGGTCAATGATGACACTGCCAGTCTGGTAGTGGCCCAGCTCCTTTTCCTGGAATCCGAAGACGCAGAAAAGGACATCAGCTTTTATATCAACAGCCCCGGCGGGTCCGTATCCGCCGGGCTGGCCATTTATGATACCATGCAGTACATCAAGCCCGATGTTTCCACCATCTGCATCGGTATGGCTGCCAGCATGGGCGCTTTCCTGCTGTCCTCCGGGGCAAAGGGTAAGCGTTTTGCCCTGCCTAACGCCGAGATCATGATCCACCAGCCTTTGGGCGGTGCAAAAGGTCAGGCGGAAGACATCCGGATCCAGGCTGAGCACATTTTAAAGACCCGGTCCAAACTGAACCGCATTCTCAGCGAGAATACCGGTCAGCCCTTGTCCCGGATCGAAAAGGACACGGACAGAGACAACTTCATGGATGCAGAAGAAGCAGTCCTGTACGGTCTGATCGACCAAGTAATAACCAGGAGATAGGTATATGGGAAAATTTGACGACAGCAAACAGCTCAGGTGTTCCTTCTGCGGAAAAACTCAGGAACAGGTGCGCCGGTTGGTTGCAGGGCAAAATGGGTATATTTGTGACGAGTGTATCGAGCTCTGTCAGGATATCATAAAGGAAGAACTGATGGATCCTGCTATGGTTTCCTCCGAAGCCGAAGTATCCTCCGAACTTCCCAAACCCAAGGAAATTGCCGCAGCTTTGGCCGATTATGTCATCGGACAGGACGCAGCAAAGAAGGCCCTGGCTGTAGCAGTATATAATCACTATAAGCGGATCAACAGCCTCTCCAACCACGGAGACGATGTAGAGATCCAAAAGAGCAACATCGTTATGATCGGACCCACCGGTTCCGGTAAGACTTTGCTTGCCCAGACCCTGGCCCGGATCCTGAATGTTCCCTTCATTGCTGATGCTACCGCTTTG
>SVCV01000046.1 GCA_015058185.1 Clostridiales bacterium
GGGTTCGGTGTCAACAACCTTCAGGGTTACGAAGTTGGGAGCTTCTACGAGGAATGCTGCGCCCTTGTAGAACTTGATGGTGGCGGTGTCATTTTCACGGAGCCAACGGATAGCATCTTCAACCTGGTCCTTCATGAGGGGAACCTGGTCATAGGTCTGGCCGTCCATGAAATAGTACAGTTCGCCGTCTTCATACAGATACTGCATCTGCTTGGTTTCGATGTGAGCATTTTCAAACTTATCGTTGGGGTTGAAAGCTTCTTCACGGGTTGCACCGGTCAGAATGTTCTTATACTTGGTCCGAACGAAAGCGGCGCCCTTACCGGGCTTTACGTGCTGGAAATCCACTACTACGTGGGGTTCACCATTCATTTCAAAAGTCATACCTTTTCTGAATTCGCCTGCACTGATCATGTGTATCTTCCTCCAATTATAAAATTATTAACTCTTTACTCGATTGAACGGTATTGATAATACCGCAATAGCCGTTTTTCATTATAACAGATTCTGTTAAGATTGCCAAGTCCTCAATACGAATCCCGTATTTCCCGGGCAAATAAATTCCGGGTTCGATGGTCACGACCATGTTTTCCGCAAGAATTTCTGCGCCGGAAGGGTTCAAAGTAGGCGCTTCGTGGATCTCCAGCCCCACTCCGTGACCCAAACCGTGACCGAAAAATTCTCCGTATCCCGCCTGGGAAATGATTTCCCGGGCAAAGGCATCGGCCTCTTTTCCCGTGATCCCCGGCCGGATCTTTTTGCAGGCTTCCATTTGCGCCTCCAACACGATGCGGTAGAAATCTTTTTGCTCCTGGGTAATGGGTCCCAAAGCCAAAGTCCGGGTCATGTCGGAACAGTAGCCGTCCACCACGCAGCCGAAGTCCAAAGTGATGAAATCACCGGGCTTTAAAACCGCATTGCCGGGCTCTCCGTGAGGCAGAGAAGTGTTGGCACCGAAGAGGCAGATGGTGTCGAAGGACAAGCCTTCTGCGCCGTTCTCCAGAAAGAACTTTTGAATCTCCAAAGCCGTTTCCCGCTCCGTTACACCGGGCCTAAACCAGCCAAGCAGGTGGGTGTAGCAGTCATCGCCCAAGGCTTCCGCCTTTTGGATCTTTTCCAGTTCCTCAGGCTCTTTCACTGCCCGAAGTTTTTCCACCAGCCCGTCGCCGGCCACTAAAGGAATGCCGGTCTCCCCTACTTGCTTATAAAACGAGTGTGAGACGATGGATTCTTCAACAGCCAGGTTTTCCGGTCTCAATTCCTGTAAAAAGGAATTCAGGGTGTACTGCCGATCGATCTGCACCGCCGTCCACAGGGGCTCCAATGCCTGGGCCCACTCGAAATAGCGGAAGTCCGTCAGCAACCAGGCCCGGTCACCGGTAATGACCAAGTGACAGTTAGTGGACCGAAAGCCGGACAGGTAGATTTGGTTGGGCTTTGAGGAGATCAGGATCGCAAAGATCCCCTTCTCTTTCAGAAGTGCCTGCAGCTTTTCCACCCGGGTGGGCCGGAGGTTTGTCAATTCTGCAGAAACTGCCATAGGTTATTCTCCCTTTACTGCGTCGCCGATGATCTTGTAAACATCGGAAACCATGCGGGTAAAGGCAAATTCCGCCTGCAGATATTCCATAGCCAGGGGGTCTCTCATAAGAATGCCGTACAGGTTTTGGATCTGCGCCATAGCTTCCTGGGGAGCTTCGCCGCCGCCCATCATTTGCTGAGCCTGGACCTGGATGCTCTTTTCCTGGAAGTCGTTGAGCATTTCTGCAAGTTCGGGTTTGGTATCCACCTTTGCCTTAACGGCCAGGTAGTTGGTATATTCGGGAGAGGCCTTGAGGGACTTTGCCAGAATATGTGCCTGATCATAAATGTTGGACATAATTTACACCTCCACAAAGATGGGTAAGATAACGGGACTCCGCTTGGTCTGGCGGTAGATATAGTTTTGGAGTTCGGTACGGACAGCGCTCTTCATAGCGGCCCAGTCCTTCACTCCGTCGTTGTAGCACCGCTCCAGACGGGCTTCTACGGCCTGTCTGGCAGACTCGATCAGATCCTCGGATTCCTTTACATATACAAAGCCACGGGAGATAATATCCGGTCCGGATACCACTCTTCCGGTTTCGCCGTCGATGCCGGCTGCAATGATGATCAATCCGCCTTCGGAAAGGAGCTTCCGGTCCCGAAGTACGATATTTCCAACATCGCCTACGCCGAGACCATCTACGAATACGGGAGCGCAAGGGATCTCTTCCTTGGTCAGTTCCACCTTGCCGGGGAACAGATTCAGCACCTGGCCGTTGGTCATGATGAAAATGTTCTCGTTGGGCATCCGCAGTTCCTGGGCGATGGCTGCATGCTGGTACAAATGGCGGTATTCGCCGTGTACAGGCATGAAGTATTTGGGCTTGATCAGCATCTGCATGAGCTTCAGTTCCTCGGCACAGGCGTGGCCGGAAACGTGGGTCTCTGCGATGTCGGAATAGATCACGTCAGCACCCTTTTCCAACAGTTGATTGATAACGTTGGAAACGGTTTTTTCGTTGCCGGGAATGGGGCTGGAAGAAAGGATGATCACGTCTCCAGCCTTGATTTGGATGGCTTTGTGGTCATTTGTGGCCATTCTTGCCAACGCGGACATGGGTTCGCCCTGGGAGCCGGTGGTGACAATAACCAGTTTATCGTCAGCCAGTCCTTTGATCTTGTTGATGTCCACCAAAACACCGGCGGGAACGTTGAGATAACCCAGTTCGATGGCCAGATTTACAACGTTGATCATGCTCCGGCCGGAGATGGCGACCTGGCGGCCGAACATAACGGCGGTGTCGATGATCTTTTGTACCCGGTGAATATTGGAGGAGAAAGTCGCTACCAAAATCCGGGAATCGCAGTTCCGGAAAATGTTTTCCAAAGTCTGCCCGATCTTCTGTTCCGAAGGGGTGTACCCTTTTCTCTCGGCGTTGGTGCTGTCTGCCAGCATGAGCAAAACGCCCTTGCGGCCGATCTCCGCCAAACGCTGGAAGTCGATGGGTTCGCCGTGGAGAGGCGTATAGTCGATCTTAAAGTCGCCGGTGTGGAAGATCACCCCGGCGGGGGTATCGATGGCAAAGCAGAGAGCGTCGGCGATGGAATGGGTCGTCCGGATGGCTTCGATATCGAAGACGCCCAAACGGGTCTTATCGCCGGAGCTGATCTCGTGGAGCTTGGCCTTCAGGTTGTGTTCTTTCAGTTTGGACTGGATCAGTCCCAGAACCAGCTTGGTTCCGTAAATGGGCACATTCAGGTCTCTTAAGAGATAAGGAATGGCGCCGATGTGGTCTTCGTGACCGTGGGTGATGATCATGCCCCGGATCTTGGTCTGATTTTTGATCAGATAGCTGAAATCCGGAATTACGATATCGATACCGAACATTTCATCATCGGGGAAAGACAGTCCGCAGTCCACGATGATCATGTCGTCCTTATATTCAATAACCGTGAGATTCTTACCGATCTCATTAAGTCCCCCAAGAGGGATCAGGCGAACGGGAGCATCCGCCTTGCGGCCGCCTTTTCTTCCACCCTTTGCAGCTTTTTCAACGGGCTTCCGGGATTGCTTATCCACGCTTTTCTTTGCGGCGTAGGTCTTTTCTCCGGCCTTCTTCGGAACCGCTTTTTCCGCGGTTTTCCGGGTGCTGCGGACCTTTTCCACCACCTTGGAGAGTTCCTTTTCGGCACCCTTCTTTTTGGCGTGTTCCTTATCCGCAGACTTCTTTACGGAATGGCCCTTTTCGCCGGATTTTGCAGCCTTTGCAGGCTTCCGGGGCTTCGCGGGCTTAGAGGAAGGAGCCTTGCCCTCTTTTTTCATTTTTTCTTCTTTCAAGTTATAACTATCCTTTCGTGTGATCTTCTTCAGAGAAGACGCACTTTGAGTCTCTCGAAAACCGGGCGGATTCATTCATCCGCCCGATATATTTTTTATAAATTTGTTATTTTACAACGATGTTCAGCAGCTTGCCGGGTACGGGGATGACCTTAACAATGGTCTTGCCTTCCAGCAATGCCTTTACGCTGTCAATGGCCATAACGGCTTCTGCAAATTCGTCCTTGCCGAGACCGGAGGCTACGGATACGCGATCCTTTACCTTGCCGTTGAGCTGAACTACGACTTCCACTTCGTCCTTGGTCAGAGCTTCTTCCTTGTATACGGGCCAGGACTGGGTGTATACGGAGGGTTCGTGTCCGATCATGACCCACATTTCTTCTGCAATGTGAGGTGCGAAGGGAGAAAGCATGAGGATCAGGTCTTCCACAGCTTCCTTCAGCAGTGCATCGTTCTGCTTTTCCAGGCTCTTGTAACGATAGATCTCGTTTACCAGAACCATGATAGCGCTGATGGCGGTGTTGAAGTTGAACCGTTCTACGTCGTCGGTAACCTTCTTGATGGTGTTGTGAAGAACATAGGTCAGTTCCTTGTCTTCCCTAGGATCGCTTTCGCCGGCTGCGGGGTTCTTGACCCGGTCAGCCACTTCGTCTACCAAACGGAATACACGGCTCAGGAAGCGATAGCTGCCTTCTACGCCGGCATCGGACCATTCCAGTTCCTTTTCGGGAGGAGCTGCGAAGAGAATGAACAGACGGGCGGTATCGGCACCGTACTGATTGATGATGACTTCGGGGCTTACGACATTGCCCTTGGACTTGGACATCTTGGTACCATCTTTCAGAACCATACCCTGAGTCAGCAGATTCTTGAAGGGTTCGGAAGTGGGAGCCCAGCCCAGGTCATACAGGAACTTATTGAAGAAACGGGAGTACAGCAGGTGCAGAATGGCGTGTTCAACACCGCCGATGTACTGGTCTACGTTCATCCAATACTTGGCCTTTTCCTTGTCGAAGGGAGCTTCGCTGTTGTGAGAATCGGTATAGCGCAGGAAGTACCAGGAGGAATCCAGGAAGGTATCCATGGTGTCGATTTCTCTGGTAGCAGCAGCGCCGCACTTGGGACAGGTGGTATCCCGGAAGGTCTTGCTGGTGGTCAGGGGGGATTCGCCCTTGCCGGTGAATTCTACATCGGTAGGCAGCAGAACCGGCAGATTTTCAAGCTTTTCGGGAACCCAACCGCAGTGTTCGCAATAGATCATGGGAATGGGAGTACCCCAATAACGCTGACGGGAGATCAGCCAGTCACGGAGACGGAAGTTGATGGACTTTTCGCCGATGCCCTGCTCTTCCAGGTAACCGATGATCTGTTCGATGGCTTCCTTGTTGTCCATGCCGGTGAACTTGCCGGAGTTGATCAGCTTGCCTTCTGCAATATATGCTTCTTCCAGGTTGTTTACGTCAATGGAAGGATCGTTTGCTTCGATAACGGGGATGATGTTGATGCCGTACTTCTTGGCAAAGTCAAAGTCTCTGGTATCATGAGCGGGTACTGCCATGATGGCGCCGGTACCGTAATCCATGAGTACATAGTTTGCAATGTAGATGGGTACTCTTTCACCGTTTAAGGGATTTACAGCGTAACGGCCGATGAAGAGACCTTCCTTTTCCAAAGTGGAGGAAGCTCTTTCGATTTCGGTCATGTACTGGAGACGATGGAGGAATTCATCCACCTTGGCTTCGTATTCGGTGCCGGCAACCAGGCTCTTTACATAGGGATGTTCGGGAGCCAGTACCATGTAGGTTACGCCGTACAGGGTGTCAGGACGGGTGGTAAAAATCCGCAGCTTGTCTGCATAATCTTCGATCTCAAAGTCAACTTCTGCACCAACGCTCTTGCCGATCCAGTTCTTCTGCATGATCCGAACCTTGGAGGGCCAGCCTTCCAGTTCGTCCAGGTCTGCCAGGAGGCGTTCTGCATAGTCGGTGATCTTCAGATACCACTGATTCAGGTTTTTCTTACCTACTGCAGTGCCGCAGCGTTCGCAGGCGCCGTCAACGACCTGTTCGTTGGCCAGTACGGTCATGCAGGAAGGACACCAGTTTACGGGGTTTTCCTTCTTGTATGCCAGTCCCTTTTCGTAGAACTGAATGAAGATCCACTGCATCCACTTGTAGTAATCGGGGTGGCAGGTGGCTACTTCGCGGTTCCAGTCATAGCTGAGGCCCAGTCTCTGCAGCTGGGTACGCATTTCGGCGATGTTGTTCCAGGTCCAGATATTGGGATGGATGCCATTGCTGATAGCGGCATTTTCTGCGGGCAGACCGAAGGAGTCCCAACCCATGGGATGGAGAACGTTCTTGCCCCGCATGGTCATGTAACGGGCAGTTACGTCGCCGATGGAGTAGTTCCGAACATGACCCATGTGGCACTTACCGGAGGGGTAAGGGAACATTTCCAGTACGTAATACTTTTCCTTATTGGGGTCTTCGCCCTGCTTGAACAGGCCTTCCTTTTCCCAATATGCCTGCCATTTTGTTTCGATATTGTTAAAATCATAAACGCTTGCCATGATCGTTCCTCCTGCTAGTCTTCCATAAGTTCTACATCCAGTCTGGGGCAATCGGCCCAAACCTTTTCAATATTGTAGCGATCCCGCTGTTCTCTGCTGAATACGTTGACGATAACGTCGCCGAAGTCGGTGAGGATCCAGCCGGAATTCTTCTTGCCTTCTACATTCTTTGCGATAACGCCTTCCTTTGCAAGACGGTCTGCCACGTCTTCAGACAGGGTCCCAACCTGACGTTCGGAACCGCCGGAAGCAATGACCAGATAATCTGCGAAGGAGGAATGGAGGCTTACATCCAGTACCAGTATATTTTCTGCTTTTCTTTCATCGAGAAGTTTCGCTGCAATAATGGCGATATCTTTGTTATTCATAGACGCTATTCCTTTCCTTTATTTCTTTTTATATCGTCCCGAGCCCGAACCGTATCCCGGTCCAGGTATTTTCCTCTTGTACGAACATATTTCACTGTTCGGTCCAAAGCCACGAAACAGGCCTCATCCAGGTCCGTTTCCGCAAGCTCCCGAAGCCGATCCACTCCCACATAAGCCCGTCCGGGTTCAATGGCATCTGCCAGATAAAGGACCTTGTCGAGGATATTCATTCCGGCCCTTCCTGTGGTGTGGAAGGAAACTGCATCCAGCACTTCCCTGTCCATCACCCCGTACTTATGTTCCGCCAGCCAGGCGGCTTTCTTTCCGTGGATCAGATTTTCGTTATCCAGATAAACGGGATCCAGTCCCTGTTCTCTTACAAAGGCATTCAGATCTTCCATGGGCTCTTCCCGGCAAAGATCGTGGAGGAGCGCTGCAAGCTCCGCCTTTTCCTCATCGGCCCCAAAACGCCGGGCCAGGTCTTTGCTCACATTGACTACGGCAAAGATATGCTCCCTTCGTTTCGGCGACAGATTCTCCAGAATATGTTGTCTTAGTGTTTCTTTTTGCATAATCGGTTATTTTACTATGTACAGGATCCGTTTCTTAAGATTGATACAGGTTGTTTTCATAAATATACGCCCGGACCGGCTCCGTCACCTGATAACGGATGCTCTTTCCGTCCCGCACTCTTTGGCGGATCTCCGTAGAGGAGATGTCCAGCTGAGGCATGGCTAATTGGGTAATGTCCGTTCCGTAAAGGTCATGCATTCGAAGACAATGTTCTTTCAGCCGGACAAGGTCGCTTCCGGGGCGGGAGGCGATGATGTAATCATAGTCCCGAAGAAGGGCTTCCGATTCCACCCATTTTTCGATGCTGAGAAAAGCGTCGGCGCCCATGATCAGGCAGATCCGCTTTTCCGGTCCCCAAAGGGATCCCAGTTCTCTAAGTGTGTGGATGGTATAAGAGACCCCTTCTCTCTTGATCTCCAGGTCCGAAACTTCGAACCGGGGATCTTCCGCCACCGCAGCTTTTACCATGTTATAGCGATCCGGAGCACAGGAGGTCCCGCCGCCGACTTTAAAGGGAGAGACCCAGGCGGGCATAAATACCACCCGGGAAAGGTTCCCTGCGTCCGCAGCCTGATCCGCCAAAAGCAGATGGCCCGTATGGATGGGATCAAAGGATCCTCCGAAAACTCCGATTCTTTCCATTGGATAATTATTCCTGTTCATTCAGTGCAACGGCGATGCTCAGTTCTTCCAGCTGTGCGTCGGCTACGGGAGTAGGTGCGCCGCAGAGGCCGCAGACGGCTGCCTGGTTCTTGGGGAATGCGATCACTTCCCGGATGCTGTCTTCGCCGGCCATGAGCATGACCAGACGATCCAGGCCGTAGGCAAGACCGCCATGAGGAGGTACGCCGTACTTGAAAGCTTCCAGAAGGAAGCCGAACTTCAGCTGTGCTTCTTCTGCGGAGATGCCCAGGGTTTCGAACATCTTGGACTGCAGATCCTTATCGTGGATACGGATGGAGCCGCCGCCGATCTCAACGCCGTTGAGAACGATGTCGTAAGCCTTTGCCCGAACCTTTCCGGGATCGGTGTCCAGCAGAGGAATGTCTTCTTCCTTGGGGGAAGTGAAGGGATGATGCTTGGCTACGAAACGCTTTTCTTCATCATCATATTCATACAGGGGGAAGTCCACGACCCACAGCAGGTTGAACTGCTTCTTGTCCAGGATCCCCAGTCTTTCTGCGATCTCGCAGCGGAGGAAGCCTAAGCTGTCAAATACAACGGAGGGCTTTTCGGAAGCAACGATCAGGATCAGGTCGCCCACCTTGGCGTCGAATACGGCTGCGATCTCGTCAAATTCTTCCTTGGAGAAGAACTTGTTGGCGGAGGAAGCGTATTCGCCTTCGTTTACGCGGATCCATACCAGACCCTTGGCTCCGTAGGCCTTTGCAGCATCCTGCAGCTTGTCGATGTCCTTCCGGCTGAACTTTTCGGAACCGCCGTCGATCTTGATGCCGCGAACGTCGCCGCCGGCTTCCAGAGCGCCGGTGAATACCACGAAACCGCAATCCTTAACGGTGTCATTGAGCTTTTTCAGTTCGAAACCGAAACGGGTGTCGGGCTTGTCGCTGCCGAACCGGTCCATGGCTTCGTCATAGGTCAGACGAGGCAGAGGAAGCTGGATCTCAACGCCCATGGCTTCTCTGAAGGCTTTCTGCAGGAATCTTTCCTGAATATCCAAAACGTCGTCCACGTCTACGAAAGACATTTCCAGGTCGATCTGGGTGAATTCCGGCTGACGGTCGGCCCGCAGGTCTTCGTCGCGGAAGCACTTTACGATCTGGCAATACCGGTCGGTACCGGAAACCATGAGCATCTGCTTGAACAGCTGAGGAGACTGGGGCAGTGCGTAGAACTTTCCGGGGTTTACACGGCTGGGTACCAGATAGTCACGGGCACCTTCGGGGGAAGAGTTGATGAGCATGGGGGTTTCGATCTCAACGAAACCTTCGGTGTCGAAGAAGTCTCTTGCGATCTTTGCTACCCGATGACGGAAGGCCAGATTTCTCTGCATCTTGTTCTTCCGCAGATCCAGGTAACGATATTTCAGACGAAGGCTTTCGGATACTTCGTCGTCATCCTTGATATAGATGGGGGGAGTTTCGGCTTCGGAATAGATGACCAGTTCGTCTGCGATGATTTCAATTTCACCGGTGGCCAGGTCCGCATTCTTGGATTCTCTCTCCCGAACCTCACCGGCAATGCCTACAACGTACTCGCTGCGCAGCTTGTCGGCCTTTTCGAACAGTTCAGCGGGAACAGTGTCATTAAATACAATCTGAACAATACCGGTTTTATCGCGTAAATCGCAGAAAATCAAGGCTCCCAGGTTTCTGCGCTTTTGGATCCATCCATTGAGAACAACTCGCTTGCCGCAGTCTGCAGCCCGAAGTTCACCACACATATTTGTCCGTTTCAGTACTTTATCCAATTGGTTTGTCCTCCTTTAAGAATATACCTTGCATCTTGCGTTCTATCATTTCATCGATCCGCTGGATGTAGATTTCATAATTCGATACGTTGGGCACCCGTTCCAGTCGGTTCTCCGCAGGATACCAGACTTTGCTGATGCCCCCTGCCCCGCAGGCGATGATGGTCTGATTTTCTTCCATGGTTTTCATGTTGTACAGACTCTCTTTGCCTGGCAGGCTGTAGCCTACATTTTCGAAGTTGCCGGCCATTTGTTTTTGGCGGTACAGGTAATAGGGATGGTATCCGCCCTCCCCCAGTCTTTTGCTGGCGAAGTCCACCATTTCCCGAACACCGGCACCATGGTCGTAACTATAGGTCTCATTTTCTTCGTGAAGCTTGGAGGAGCGCTTTACGGCTAAGGTGTGTACCGTAATATTCTCCGGACCAAGATCCATGATGGTATCGAGACTATTTTTGAAGTCTGCCGGCTTTTCTTCCGGAAGACCTGCTATCAGATCACAATTGATCACAGGGATCCCCACTTCTCTGGCCAGGGCAAAGGCCCGAAGGATGTCTTCGGAAGTATGTCTCCGTCCGATCAGGTCCAAAGTCTCCTGTTTCATGGTTTGGGGATTGATGCTGATGCGCTCCGCACCGCTTTTCAGGATCGCTTCCAGCTTGGGAGCGGTAATGGTATCCGGCCGTCCGGCCTCTACCGTGAATTCTTTCAGTTTGCTCAGGTCGAAAGCCTGAGGGATCCGGTCCAGAAGCTGCTTCAGATCCTCCGCCTCAAGAGTGGTGGGGGTTCCGCCGCCGATGTAGATGGATTCCGGATAAACGCCTTTCTCCGCCATAGCCGCCCCAATGGCATCGATCTCCTTGTACAGAGCGTCCATGTAGAGCTGCTGTTTGGCTCTGGGAGCCTGGTTGGAAGTGAAGGAACAATAGGTACAGCGGGTGGGACAGAACGGGATCCCGATGTAGAGGCCCAAAGCCTTGGGGTCGAATTCACCCATGATCCGCTGCTGTAAGGTCACCAATCCGAGAAGCAGGTCCGCCTTTTCCGGGGTCAGGTAGTAATAATCCATCAGGCAGGCCCGGGTCTCTTCCAGACTGTGGCCGGCTCTCATATGATCCCAGGCCAGCCGCACAGGCCGGATCCCGGTGAGAATGCCCCAGTCCGGAACCTTTCCCGTCAGCTCCGAAAGGGTTTTGTATAGATATTGTTTGCCCTGATTCTTGTCCTGGATCTCATCGGGTATACGAACCTTTACGATCTCAGACGCAGGAACATTTTCCAAAAGTGCAGGCCAGTTCCACTGAGGATCTGTGGTGGTGTAGCTTCCCGCAGGAAGGAACATCCGTACCATTTCGTGTAATTCATAGGGATTGGGGGCCTGGTTAAAATCGATCTCAAACAAAGGGATTACTCCTCTTTTCATTTTCGATGGTGGTTGCACCCATGTGACCGGGATAAACCTTGGTGTCATCCGGCAGCAGGAACAGCTTTTCCCGGATGGAAGCGGTCAGCTGGGTCATGGAACCCAGAGGGAAGTCCGTCCGGCCTACGGAGCGGGCGAACAAAGTGTCGCCGCTGAACAGGGTGTCCCCTACGTAGATGCACATACCGCCGGGAGTGTGGCCGGGGGTATGGATGAACTTCAGCTCCAGATCGCCCACCTGCAGGGTGTCGCCGTCATTTACGTAAATGTCAGCGTCTACGGTAATGGGCTGGCCGCAGATATCCCGGGAGAAATTGATCTTGGGATCGCAGAGGATCACCTTTTCCTTTTCACAGGCAACCAGTTTCACCTGGGGG
>SVCV01000047.1 GCA_015058185.1 Clostridiales bacterium
GCTCTTAGCCCTTCTTGCAAACCAAAGAAATGTAGAAGATGTGGTCGCAAAGGTCAACCGAAAAGGTTATGTCGGGCTGGTAGAAAAAATGGGAATCAGCATGGCCCTGAATCCCCTGGATATGTCCGCCACCAATATTCTTCGGTACATTCACGGTACCAAGCGTACCATTTTCTCCAAGATCATTCAGGGTCAGGCAGAATTCCTGGAGATCGAAGCCGGACGCAATATGAAGATCCTGAATACCCCCCTTGCAAAACTGTCTCTGCCTGACGGGGTGATCATCGCCGCCATTCACCGAGGCAACGAAACCCTCATCCCCCGTGGCGATACAGAGATCCACAAGGGCGACCATATAGTATTTCTGAGCATGCTGACCAGCATTCCCAAGCTGGAAGGTTTGCTGCAGGCAAAGAGATGGAGCTTTCGCTGATGCATCCGTTTTTGCAATTCTTTAATTACAAACTGATATTACGAATCGGGGGCGGATTGGCGTCTTTTCTCGGACTGGCGCTGATCGTTCCCCTGGTTTTTGCATGGCTGTGGGGAGAAAGTATTTTACCCTTTCTGATTCCCGCTGTCCTTTTTTTGTTTCTGGGGATCCTTTTCTCCGCAAAGATGAAGCCGGAAAAAAGCGGGCTGAAGATCCGGGACGGCTTCCTCCTTGGAGTATTCTGCTGGATCCTCCTGTCTATTTTAGGCGGGATTCCCTATGTGATTGCCGGCGCAGCAAATCCTTTGGAAGCCTTTTTTGAAGCCACTTCCGGATTCACCACCACCGGAGCCACGATCCTGACCGATCTGGAGATCCTCCCAAGGAGCCTGCTCCTTTGGAGATCCATTACGGGCTTTATCGGCGGACTGGCCATCCTTTACTTTGCCATCGCCCTGTTCCCCGGCTTAAACATCGGGGCCCACCGGGTCCTGGGATCCGTTTATCGGATCAGTGCCCAGGAGCAGCTGAATGCAAAGGCAAAGGGGATCATGCTCTCCCTGGGAAGCTTCTACGGCGTTCTGACGGTCGCAGAAACGCTGGCCCTTAAGGGAGCCGGTCTCAGCTGGTTCGATGCCGTGATCCACTCTATGGGAACCGTCAGCACCACCGGATTTTCGAACTACAACGACGGCCTGATGCACTTTACCGGCAACTGGCCGGAGATCATCATTTGTCTGTTCATGATCCTGGCCGGCGGCAATTTCCTCTTCTGCCTGGGTCTGCCCCGCTATCAAAGAACCAACCCGCTCAAAGAGCCTGAGACCAGAGTCTATATCGGGATCATCGTCTTTGCTTCCATATTCATGAGCCTGGCGCTTTGGTTCTACGGTATTTGGATCACTCCCGGAGACGCCTTCCTGAATGGGTTTGTACAGACCGTATCCATCGTCAGCACCACCGGATATCTCTCCGGCTCCTTTACCGCCTGGCCCACCTGCTGCAGGATCGTCTTCCTGGTCCTCATGTTTATCGGCTCCTGTTCCGGCTCCACCGGCGGCGGGCTGAAGGTCCTTCGGGCCATTGCCATTGGAAAGCTCATGCGAGGGGGCATTTACCGCCGCATACATCCCAGAGCAGTGACCCCGCTGAAGATCGGACGAAAGGTCATTACACCGGAAGCCACCGCAGCCATTACAGGCTACCTGTTCCTGTACATCGTATTTTTCCTGGCATGCACCCTGATCCTTTGCCTGGAGACATGGGACATGGTCACCGCCGCAGGCGCTTCCCTGGCCTGCATTGGCAATATCGGCCCCGGCTTCCAGGTCCTGGGGACCGCTTTGAACTTTGCCAGCTTTTCCGGCATCAGCCAGGTCTTCCTGGCGCTGGTCATGATCGCAGGCAGACTGGAAATTTTTGCCCTGCTTCTGCTTTTGACCCCGTCTTTCTGGAATCCGGATAAGTAGGGGCGGCTTTGCGCAACCCCTCAGTCAGCTTCGCTGACAGCCCCCTTCACAGGGGAGCCTATAGAAAGGAGGTGAAACCTCGTGAGTCTGAATACGAAAGCCATTTTGCGGATCCTCTGTGCCCTGATGATCATCCTCGGCGTTGCCATGATCCCCTCTGTCGGGCTGGCTGTTTACTACAAAGAACAAAGTACCATCCCCGCATTTCTGGCTGCCATCATCCCTCTTATGGCCGCAGGGATCTGGGGCGTTATTAAAGTTCGCCCGGAATCCAACAAGCTGCGGACCAGAGAAGGGTTCCTCATCGTAAGCCTCACCTGGATCTTCGCCTCACTCGTAGGGACGGTCCCCTATTTGGTCACGGGGATCCTCCCCTCTTTTGCGGACGCTTTCTTCGAATCCACCGCAGGCTTCACCACCACCGGCGCCACCATCATTGCAGATGTAGAGATTTTGCCCCGCAGCATCCTCTTTTGGCGATCCTTCACCCAATGGCTGGGCGGTATGGGGATCCTGGTCTTCGCCATCTCCATTCTTCCCCGGTTAGGGATCAGCGGCGTTCACATTCTGAAAGCAGAAACGTCTGCCCCCATGATGAAGAAAATGGCCAGCCGCGTGGCAGACTCCGCAAAGATCCTGTACATTATGTACATCATTTTCACCCTGGCAGCCATTGTCCTTTATCGGGCAGGAGGTATGGGATTCTTTGACTCCGCCATCGCTTCCTTTGCCAATGTAGCCACCGGCGGTCTTTCCAACTACAATGACGGCCTGATGCACTTCGGCAGCGTCTATGTAGAAGTTATTTCCGCTGTTTTTGCAGTCCTCGTAGCCATCAACTTTTCCCTGTATCACAACCTGACCAGAGGCCAGATCCGGGAATTCCTGAAAGACCAGGAACTGCGGACCTTCTTCTTTATTCTGATCGCCGCCATCCTGATCATCTCCGTAGACCTTTGGATGACCCAAACCTACAGCACCTTCGAGGAATCCCTCCGCTACGGCGGTTTCCAGGCAGCATCCTTCCTGACCACCACCGGTCATTTCAGCACGGACTTCGGCGCATGGCCGGCCTTCAGCCAAATGATCCTGTTCGTCCTTATGCTCATCGGTGCCTGCTCCTCCTCTACCGGCTGCGGCATCAAGGTGATCCGTGTGATCATCCTGTTTAAGATCATCCGGAAATCCTTCTACAAGATGATCCACCCCCGGGCCATCCGCCCCACCAAGCTGAACGGCAGAGTGGTACCCCAAGATGTCATTACCAACATCGCCTCCTATTTCTACCTGTACATCAGCATCGTGGTCCTCAGCATCTTCATTATTTCCTTTGAAAACTTTGATCTGCTGACAACGGTCTCCTCTGTTGTGGCATGTCTGAACAATATCGGCACCGGTTTCGGCCTGGTTGGCCCCACCGGAAACTTCAGCATTTTCTCCGATTTCAGCAAGTTTTACTTAAGCTTTCTGATGATCGTAGGACGGCTGGAGCTTTTCACCGTTATCCTGCTGTTCTTCCCGGGCTTTTGGAATCCGGACAAATAAATAGTCGTTCAGGAACAAAATCACGCAGGCTTTTTTGATTTGACAGCACATACTTTTAATCGAACTACATTTATATAATAAGGTTAGAAACCCTCTTCAGAGGGCAAACTTAAGAAAGGGAGAAAAAAAATGAAGAAAATCGATTTTGAAAGCCATTTTTATAACATCGAATCTGTACAGACCCTGAAGGCCCGTACCGACTATCCTTACTGGACAGAGGAAGATAACACCATCCACTGGCTGCCCAAGGTATACATGAGCCAGGACAAGTTTGCTCCCAACCTGCTTGACTTCGCCGAAAGACGTATCAAGATCATGGACAAGCTGGAAATTGAAAAGGCCATCATCAGCCTGGCCCCCGGCATCGATTACCTTCCCCCCGAAGAAAGCATTCCCGCATGTAAGGCAGCCAACGATGCTCTGTACAAAGTTACTCAGCAGTTCCCCGGCCGCTTCCTGGGAAGTGCCATCCTCCCCATTCTGGATGTAGAAGCATCCGTAGCAGAACTGGAACGCTGCGTTAAGGAACTGGGCTTCGTAATGTGGCAGACTCACTCCACTTACGGCGAAGGCATCGAACCCGATGATAAGCAGTTCTGGCCCGTATGGAGAAAGGTTGCTGAACTGGGTATCTTCGCATACCTGCATCCCGTAACCTCCCGTCAGCCCAAGTTCAACGACTACGGCTACGCAATGGCTTGCCCCGGCCTCGGTTTCACCATCGACACCCAGGCATCCATCGTTCGTATCATCCTCAGCGGCATGCTGGATGAAATTCCCGATCTGAAGATCCTGCTGGGTCACTTCGGCGAAGCTCTGCCCTTCCTGATGGAGCGTATGGACAACAGAATGTCCATGCTGGATATGCCCGAACAGAAGAATCAGCATAAGCCCAGCTACTACTTCGGAAGAAACATCATGGTTACCACTTCCGGTAACGCCTATGCTCCCGCATACGAATGCACCAAGGCTGCAATCGGCGTAGACAACATCCTGGTTGGTACCGACTATCCCTTCGAAACCATGGAAAGCTGCATCGAATTCCTGGATGGCCTGTCCATGACCACCGAAGAACGGGAAAAGATCTACTACAAGAATGCTGCACGCTTAGGCATCACCCTGTAAGACTATTTTCGAAAAGCTCCCGGAGTCTCTCCAGGAGCTTTTCTTTATTTAAAGGCATTTATGAAATACGAAACAAACCTGATCGAGGGGATCCTTTCCAAACATCGGAGAGGATTCGCTTTTGTAAAGCCGGACGATCCGGAAATCGAAATGGGAGATATCTTTATCCCGCCTGCACAACTGGCCTCCGCCATGAGCGGTGACCGGGTTTTGGTGCGCTTAGAAACCACCGAGGGAAACTTTAAGGAACGAGGTCCGGAAGGACAAGTCGTCAAGATCCTCTCCCGGGCGGTAAGTCTGGTTCCCGGAACCTTTTTCAGGGACAGAGGCTTCGCCTGGGTGATCCCGGCCGACAAAAAAATCGGAGAGCGGATCCGGGTAGAAAAGAAAGACTTCAACGGCGCAAAGGATGAGGATAAGGTAGTGGTCAAGCTGACCCGCTGGCCCCAAAGAGGGAAAAGTCCCGAGGGCAAGGTCATGGAGATCCTCAGCCGCAAGGGACAGCCCGGAGGTGATGTAGAGATCCTGATCCGGGCCTTCGGCGTGGAAGAAAATTGGCCGCCCCAGGTTTCCGAAGAAGTCCGGACCGTGCCGAAAACCGTTCGCGAGAAAGATCTGGCCGGCCGGCGGGATCTTCGGGATCAGGTGACCTTCACCATTGACGGCGCAGATGCCAAAGACTTGGACGATGCCGTATCTTTGGAGAAGACCCCCAGCGGGAATTACCTTTTAGGCGTCCATATCGCCGATGTAAGCCACTATGTTCGTGAAGACAGCCCATTAGACCTGGAGGCCTTTGAACGAGGCTGCAGCGTCTATTTATTGAACAAGGTCATCCCCATGCTTCCTAAAGCTCTGTCCAACGGGATCTGCAGTCTGAATGCGGGCGTGGATCGGCTGACCCTTTCGGTTACCATGGAGATCGATCCCCGGGGCAAGGTGGTCTCCCACGATATATTCAAGAGCGTGATCCGAACCCGGGCAAGAATGGTCTATGACGATGTTTCGGACATTCTGGAACACAAAGACCCTGTCCTCATGGAAGCCTTCAGCGAGCTGTGCCCCTACTTTTTCCTCATGGAGGAACTGGCCCAGATCCTGCGGGAAAACCGCCAAACCAAGGGAAGCATCAACTTCGATTTCGACGAATCGGAGATCCTTTTGGACAGCGATGGTTTCCCCGTCTCCGTGGATGTGGCGCAAAGAAGAACCGCCAACCGCCTCATTGAAGAATTCATGCTGGCAGCCAACGAAACGGTAGCCGAACACTTCCGATGGATGGAACTGCCCTTCGTATACCGGGTCCACGAAAAACCGGATGCAGACCGTATGGCAGAGCTCCGAACCTTCCTGTCCAACTTCGGGATCCCCCTGAAAGGAAGTCTGGACAATGTACACCCTGCGGCGTTGAACCAGGTACTGAACCGGGTCAAGGACACCCCGGAAGAAAACATCGTGGGAACGGTCATGCTGCGGTCCATGAAGAAAGCCTTCTACCACACAACCTGCTCCGGCCACTTCGGATTAGGCATGGAAAACTATTGCCACTTCACTTCTCCGATCCGCCGTTACCCGGATCTGATCATTCATCGGATCATCAAGGAAGCGTTGGCTTTGGGAATGGAAGAAGAACGGCGGTTGGACCTGGAAGCCCGTACAGAGGCTGCAGCCGCAAAATCCTCCGCAAGAGAACGAAGAGCGGAAGAGTTGGAACGGGAAGTCCACAAGCTGAAAAAGGCGCAATATATGGAAGGGCTGATCGGTGAGGAGTTCGACGGCATTATCAGCGGAGTCGCCCGCTTCGGACTCTTCGTCCAATTGGAAAATACCGTAGAAGGAATGGTTCCTCTACGAAGCCTTGATGATGACTATTACCGGGTGGAAATGGAAAACTACCGGGTGGTGGGACGCCATACGGAACGGATCTATGCCTTGGGCGATCGGGTCCGGATCCGGGTGGAAGAGGCCGACCCCATTACGAGGGAGATCTTTTTCTCCATCCTTTATCAAATTTTCTGATATGAAAACCTCCTTTTCGGGAAATGCTAAAAACAGCATTACGAACAGGAGGTTTTTTACATGAAAGTACGGGATCTAATGACTTCTTCCGTGTCCTGTGTCCGGCCGGAAACATCCGTGGCACAGGTGGCAAAACAAATGAAACAGCAAAATGTAGGTGCCATCCCTGTCTGCAGCGACAAAGGAGAGCCCCTTGGCATCGTTACGGATCGGGACATTGTTCTCAGATCCGTTTCCGCAGGCGGACGGCCCGCCACGGCCGGTGAGATCATGACAAAAAATCTGGTTTTCGCCACACCGGATATGAATACCCACGACGCAGCCCTGCTCTTCGCAAACCACCAGGTCCGGAGGCTTCCGGTTGTTCAGGACCGGAAGCTGGTGGGAATGCTTTCTTTAGCAGACATTGCCCGAAAAAGCATCTATATCGATGAGGCCGGCGATGCCCTTTCTGCCATTTCCAAGCCCTCCACCATCATGTAGTAAAAAGCAAAAGCGGAAGGAAAGATCCTTCCGCTTTTCATTGAGGATAAGAGGTTACCAATTATTTCGGATGCCGAAAATCCCGGTGTTTGCACGGCCTACATCGTTGTTGACCACATTATCATTGACCGTATTATCGTACAGTCGGCTGTTATTGTCCCGGTCCACGGTATCCTGTACCATGTCTCTCATATCCTCCCGAAGATCCTGCATGTCTTCCCGGACCTCCGTTCTTCCTAATTCTGCATCGGTTGCAGCACGGTCATAGACGCTGTTTCGGTAGTTATCCCCCGCACGGTTGTCCGCTGCCATGTTATCCCGTAAAGCAGAACTATCGGAAGTGTTGTTGGTTCCATCCTTCCCGCAGCCCATGGCCAAAGTTAAGGTCAAAGCCAAAACAACTGCGAGAATGATCCATTTTCTTTTCATGATACATCTCACCTCTCTTTTCTCGGACTTAGTTTACCCTTGAAAAGAAGGCTTATACTGCCGGAATTTTTTTCAAAAAAAATAAGAATGGAGGCTTCCGAAGAAGCCTCCACATAAAGTCAGAGATCGCATTTTGATTAAGAGATAACCTCAAATTAGAACAGTCCTGCACCGCCGCCCAGAGCCAGGAATGCGGGTGCGAATACTACAGCGATGATGGTCATCAGCTTGATCAGGATGTTGATGGAAGGACCGGCAGTATCCTTGAAGGGGTCGCCTACGGTGTCGCCAACAACGCCAGCCTTGTGAGCGTCGCTGCCCTTGCCGCCGAAGTGACCTTCTTCGATGTACTTCTTTGCGTTGTCCCATGCGCCGCCTGCGTTAGCCATCATGATAGCTACCAGAACGCCAGCTGCCAGTGCGCCTGCCAGCAGACCGCCCAGAGCTGCGGTACCCAGAACGAAACCTACGATGATGGGAGCTGCGATAGCCAGGATGCCGGGGGCAACCATTTCCTTCAGTGCAGCACCGGTGGAGATGTCTACGCACTTAGCATAGTCAGGCTTCTGAGTGCCTTCCATGATGCCCTTGTTTTCTCTGAACTGACGACGAACTTCTTCGATCATCTGGTTGGCAGCCTTACCAACAGATTCGATGGTCAGAGCGGAGAACAGGAAGGGCAGCATTGCGCCGATGAATACGCCTGCGATTACCTTGGGGTTCAGCAGGTCGATTACTTCCAGGCCAACAACCTGGGAGTAGGATGCGAACAGAGCCAGAGCAGTCAGAGCTGCGGAACCGATAGCAAAGCCCTTACCGATAGCAGCGGTGGTGTTGCCAACAGAGTCCAGCTTGTCGGTGATGTTCCGAACTTCGCCGGGCAGACCGGACATTTCTGCGATACCGCCTGCATTGTCAGATACGGGACCGTAAGCGTCAACTGCTACTACCATACCGGTGGTGGACAGCATACCTACAGCAGCCAGAGCGATACCATAGAGGCCAGCCAGCTGATAAGCAACCAGGATGCCAACTACGATGCAGAGGATGGGCCATACGGTGGAGAACATGCCTACGCCGAAACCGCTGATGATGTTGGTAGCGGAACCGGTCTGGCACTGATTTGCGATTTTCTTTACGGGGTTGTAGTCTGCGGAGGTGTAGATTTCGGTGAGCTTACCGATAGCAATACCAACGATCAGACCAGCAACGATAGCAACTGCGTAGTTGAATGCATCGAAGAATACCTTGCTCAGGATGAAGGATACGATTACTACGATGATGCCGCTTACATAAGTACCCATGTTCAGAGCAGCTGCGGGGTTTCCGCCTTCCTTACCGCGAACCATCATGATAGCGATGATGGAAGCGATAATGCCGACTGCGGCCAGAACCAGGGGGAACATGGAGCCCAGCAGGGGGTCAACGGTGGGGATAACTACTGCCAGAGTGATAGCAGAGATGATGGAACCCACATAGGATTCGAACAGGTCGGAACCCATACCGGCTACGTCACCTACGTTGTCGCCTACGTTGTCAGCGATAACTGCGGGGTTTCTGGGATCGTCTTCGGGGATACCGGCTTCTACCTTACCAACCAGGTCAGCACCTACGTCTGCAGCCTTGGTGTAGATACCGCCGCCTACACGACCGAACAGAGCCATGGAGGAAGCACCGAAACCGAAACCGGTGATAACGCTTGCAGCGTCAACACCGAAGATAACGAAGATCAGACCTACGCCCAGGAGACCCAGACCTGCTACGCACAGACCCATAACTGCACCGGAACGGAATGCTACCTTCAGAGCCTTGGACATGCCGCCTTCCTTAGCAGCAGCAGCAGTACGAACGTTACCCTTGGTAGCTACGTTCATGCCGAAGTAGCCAGCCAGAACGGAGAACAGAGCACCGAATACATACAGAACTGCGGTAACCCAGTTCAGAGCAACACCTAATACGATGAATAATACGATAATTACGAAAGCCATGGCCTTGTATTCTCTCTTCAGGAATGCCATAGCACCTTCATGAATAAAGGATGCGATTTCCTTCATTCTGTCATTGCCTGCGTCTACCTTACCGATCCAGGAAGACAGAGCAAATGCTACAATCAGGGCAATGATACCGCAAATAGGAGCGATAATTGCGATTGCTTCATTCATTTTGAATAATTCCTCCTAAAATACACTTACCTAAAACCTTACTCCATAGCGCAGAGAGCCAAAGAGCATACGATGAAAGCGATTGCTGCGCCGATACTTACCTTGCCCAGCAGAGCTTCGTAACCCTGACTCTTCTTCTTGCCGAAGAGCTGTTCTGCACCGCCGCCAATGGCACCGGACAAACCGGCACTCTTACCGGACTGGAGCAGGATGCTGGCGATCAGAACGATACTTGCGATCACCAGAACGATCATCAATGCGATTCTCAAATCTTTACACCTCCTATAATTTTTGTCTGCGATTTCCGCGCAATTTGCACGCCAAAAAAAGATGTCCGCAGACAACTAATAAAGGATACCATGGAAACCCTTAAAAATCAACCCTTTTTTGAAAAAATCAATGGAAAATGAACACAGAAAAGCCCCCAATAAAAAGGGGGGCAACATTTTGTTTTTTCGACACATTTTTCTGCATCCGTTTTGATCAAAATCATGCAAAGCACTCATTTTTACGGCAATTTTGGGAAAGGCATGTCTCAAGTCATTGGCAGCAGGTTACAGTTCCCGCCACAATGGGTATAATGAACTCGTAAGTATTTCAAATCGGGAGGCAAAATATGAACTACGACGTGATTATTATCGGAGCAGGCCCCGGAGGCATTTTTGCAGCATACGAACTGATGCAGCACAGACCGGAACTGAAGGTAGCGGTATTTGAAGCCGGCCACGCCCTGAACAAACGCCATTGCCCCATAGACGGAGAAAAGGTCAAAACCTGTATCCGCTGCAAAAGCTGCAGCATTATGAGCGGCTTCGGCGGAGCCGGTGCGTTCTCCGACGGAAAATATAATATAACAAATGATTTCGGCGGAACCCTCCACGAGTACATAGGAAAAAAACAGGCAATGGATCTGATGCATTATGTAGATGAGATCAACATGAGCCATGGAGGAGAAGGAACCAGGCTCTATTCCACTGCAGGCACCCGGTTTAAAACCATCTGCATTCAAAACGACCTGCACCTGCTGGATGCCTCTGTCCGCCATTTGGGCACCGATATCAACTATGTCGTGCTGGAAAATCTGTATGACTGTCTCAAAGATAAGGTGGAATTTTACTTTGACACCCCCGTCCAATCGGTTGCGGCACTGGAAGATGGATACGAAATCCGCTGCGGAGAAACCGTACATAACTGTAAAACCTGCATCATTTCCGTAGGACGAAGCGGAAGCAAGTGGATGGAAAGCATATGCAGAGAGCTGGAGATCCCCACCAAGTCCAACCGCGTGGACATCGGCGTTCGGGTAGAACTTCCCGCAGAGGTATTCGCCCATCTGACCGACGAACTGTATGAAAGCAAGATCGTATATCGTACAGAAAAATACGGGGATAAAGTCCGGACCTTCTGCATGAACCCCAGAGGATCCGTCGTAAACGAAAACACCAACGGCATTATCACTGCCAACGGCCACAGCTATGAGGACCCCGCAAAGCAAACCGAAAATACCAACTTTGCACTTTTGGTCTCCAAGCACTTCTCGGAGCCCTTTAAAGACTCCAACGGCTACGGTGAATCCATCGCCCGACTGAGCAATATGTTAGGAGGCGGTGTTATTGTGCAGCGCTTCGGAGACCTGATCCGGGGACGCCGTTCCACGGCAGCCAGAATGGAAAAGGCATTCATCACACCGACCCTGAAAGCCACCCCCGGAGACCTGAGCCTGGTACTTCCCAAGCGGATCCTGGACGGCATCATCGAAATGATCTACGCGCTGGATAAAGTCGCACCGGGAACCGCCAACGAAGATACATTGCTGTATGGCGTGGAGGTTAAATTCTACAACATGGAAGTCTCCGTCAACGAAAAGCTGGAAACCAAATATCCAGGCCTTTATATCATCGGCGACGGCAGCGGTATC
>SVCV01000048.1 GCA_015058185.1 Clostridiales bacterium
CATTAGGGAAGATCCCTCCTTTGTTGGAATTTGAACGCTTTTAAGATAGTTTACCACAATATGTTACACCGCGTCAAGCAAAATGTTACACCTGTTTGTTCAAAATATTACACCTTCCGCAACAAATAGTTACACTTTCCAAGACAAATAGTTACACTTGAAAGAACAAATATTTACACTTTCGAGAACAAAATAATACACAATCAAGAGCAAAATTATACACATCCAACAGCAAAATATTACCCCAAATCAACCTCTTGCCGTGTTACTATAGTATCGTGGGTAACGAAAAGAGGTTTTATTATGAAACACACAAAAAAAATACTTTATGTCCTGATGACTATCGCTGTCATCGCCTGGGGACTGGAGTTCATAATTGCAAAGGAGACTCTCGCATATTTTGACCCACTCACTCTTTTGTTCTTTAAATACTCTATCGCCCTTTTGGTAATGATCGCTCTCCACGGCGGAGCGAAAAAAGTCTTATTCAGAAAGAAAGATGTTCCCCTGGTGCTCCTTGCAGCAGCCATGGGTTTGGTAGGTTACTACGCACTGGAATACATTGCTCTTGAACATCTCCCCGTAGCCTCCGTAAGTATCGCAATGAGCCTGGTTCCTCTCATCACCATCGGTGTGGAAGGGCTGGTCCTCAAGCGTGGTATCAACGCAAAAATGCTTCTCGGCATCATCGCCTGCACCATCGGTGCCGTAGCCTTTATCGGCTTCAGACCCTCTGAACTCTTCGGAGGAAATGCCATCGGTTATATCTGTATCGCCGGTGCAGCGATCCTGTGGGCCGCCAACGGCTTCCTGTTAGAGAAGCTTCAAACCCGCTATAAGGCATTCCCCCTGACATTCTTCATGCTGGTGGGTGCTGTAGTCATGCTGGCCCCCAGAGGCCTGGTCCACATCCCCGATGTGCTCTATGCAACTCCCGCACAGTTAGGCGGACTGGTTTACCTCGGTGTCGTAGGTGCCTGCTTCGGCCTCGTGATCGAAACCCTGTCCATCCATGAGATCGGCGTAACTCCTACCATGCTCTTCACCAACTTCATTCCCGTAGGAAGCAGCATCTTCGGTGTGATCTTCCTGGGAGAAGCCATCACCGCATTCCAGGTGATCTGCGGTATCGCGGTAATTGCTGCCGGTTGTGTGGTAATTCGCGAAAAGAGCAAGCTGGGCAAGGATCCTGTTATTCCTCAGAGAAAGGAAGCTGTTCCTGCTCTCCGGCCCCAGTCTCACAAGCATCGTCCTCTGCACGATGCCGCCTGATAGGCATTTAAAAACAAAGACATTGGTAATTTTCCTCAACCCCCTGCGGTTTCTTTTCTCGCCCAGGGGGTGAGCCTTTTTTTGCGTACTTTCCGGCTTTATGAAACCGGTCCGCAGTTGACAGGGTGGGGCGGGTACATTATGATGTAAATGCAGATTTTCTGCAGGATTTTCGATACAGAAAGGTTTCCGGAATGGGTAATTTGACCGGTTTATATCTTCATATTCCCTTTTGTCTCCGCAAGTGTCTCTATTGCGATTTTTGCTCCTTTCCTGACACTCCCGCGGACGTAAGACAGCAGTATTGCAAGGCCCTTCGAACGGAGATCGGATCCCGGGCCAGCGGACTTGTGGTGGATACCATCTATTTCGGCGGCGGAACTCCTTCGATTTTGGAGCCTGGTTTGCTCGACAGTGTACTGGACCGGATCCACGGGGTATGTAAGGTTTCGGACGATGCAGAAATCACCTTAGAGGCAAATCCGGGAACTTTGACAAAGGATAAGCTTCATGCCTATCGATCTATGGGGTTCAACCGGCTCAGCATGGGCCTGCAGTCCATGGATGACGACCTTTTAAAGCTGATCGGACGGGCTCACAGCGTATCGGATTTTCTTCGGAATTACGAAGATGCCCGGGAAGCCGGGTTTGACAATATCAATGCGGATCTGATTTTTGCTTTGCCCGGACAGACGGTAAAGCAGTGGGAGGATACCTTAAAGCGGACCCTGGACCTGCAGCCGGAACATTTGTCCTTCTATGCATTGCAGATCGAAGAGGGGACACCTCTTTGGCGGGCGGTGGAAGCCGGCGAATTGCAGGAAACGGACCAGGAAAAGGATCGGGATATGTATCATTTGGCCCTGGACCTTCTGGAAGAGTATGGGTATGAGCATTATGAGATCTCCAATGCGGCAAAACCGGGCCGTTACAGCCGTCACAATCTGAAATACTGGAACATGGAAGACTATGCGGGTCTCGGTCTCAGTGCCCATTCCTGGCTGGATGGACACCGGATCGCCAACACCTGCGACCTGGAGACCTACTTAAAGGATCCCTGCCGCCCGGTGGAAGATCACAAAAATACTCCCGAGGAAACCATTTCCGAATATATCTTTACCGGTCTTCGGAAGATCGCCGGTTTGGATCTGGATGATTTTTATAAACATTTTGGCGGCAGCTTAGAAGATCTTTATGAAAGGGAAGTGGAGCGTCACTTAGAGTCCGGCCTTCTGGCTTATTCCCCGGATCAAAAACGCCTTTTCCTGACCCGAAAAGGGTTGGATCTTGCCAATACTGTCATGTCAGACTTCGTATAAGAGGTGAAAATGAAAGTCTCTTTTTACACCTTAGGGTGCAGAGTAAATCAATATGAAACAGAGGCATTAAAGGAAAAATTTATTTCCAAAGGCTTTGAAATTTCAACGTCTGAAGACTTTGCAGATGTCTATGTTGTGAACACTTGTACCGTTACGGGACTGTCCGATCGGAAGTCCAGACAGTACATTCGCAGGGCAAAAAGACGCAATCCGGACTGCATCACGGCGGCCCTTGGGTGCTATGTACAGATGAACCCGGAGGAGGCCCAAAAAATCGAGGGTGTGGACATTCTCATCGGCAATAAAGAGAAGCAGGATCTGCCGGAAATGGTTTTGGCTCTGCTGGAAGAACGAAAAAAACAGGCTCAAAAAGAACCTGTGTGCAATATTCAGGACACTATGAAACTTCGGGACTACGAGGAGACCGGTGTGGTGGTCTCCATGGAATCCCGGTCCCGGGCTCTTGTGAAAGTAGAGGAGGGCTGCAATCGCTTTTGCTCCTATTGCGTCATTCCCTATGCAAGAGGACCTGTCCGCAGCCGTTCCTGGGAAAATGTTAAGGAAGAAGCCCGGACTTTGCTTGCCGGCGGCTTCCACGAATTAGTCCTCACGGGGATCAATACCGCTCTTTATGGTTCGGAGCCTGGTTTCCCGGAATTTCGGGATGCAAAAGGACTGGAAGTTTCCGGTATCGAGATCCTTCTTTCCGTTTTGCACGGCCTTCCCGGGGATTTTCGGATCCGCATCGGTTCTTTGGAGCCCACGGTGGTTACACCGGAGTATGTAAAGGGACTTTTGGATTATCCCAAACTTTGCTCTCATCTCCATTTGTCCCTGCAGAGCGGCAGCTCCCGGGTATTGAAGGAAATGAACCGTACCTATGACAGGGAAGGGTTCCTGGAGATCGTATCCCTTCTGCGCAGCCATGATCCCCATTTCGGCATCTCCACGGACATCATTGTAGGTTTCCCCGGAGAGACGGAAGCGGATTTCCAGGACAGTGTGGATATGGTTCGGCAGGTCCGATTCTGTAAGGCGCATATTTTCCCGTATTCCATTCGGCCCGGTACAAAGGCCGCAGAACGGAAAGACCAGATCCCTCCTCAGGAAAAAGACCGCCGGATGCAGATCCTCTTAAAGGCTGCAGAAGAAGCTTCCATCGAGTTCTTCCGGGAAAACATCGGTGCTACACGGTCCGTTCTCTTTGAAACTTACGAGAATGGATGCATTTCCGGACTGACGGATAACTATATCCGGGTCATCTGTCCCTGGCCTGAAGAGAAAAAGGACCAGCTCCTGGGAACCTTTGCTCCTGTTCTTCTGAAAGGCGTACAGGGCGAGGGCATGACCGGAGAAGTCCTTTTGTAAAAGATTGCACCTTGCATTCTTTTGATGTAAAATGTAGAGCAATAAGGTGATAAAACCTTTGCTATGAAAAATGTTGAAAGGAGTCCTTTGACTATGGATAACTGCATTTTCTGCAAGATCGCTAAGGGCGAGATCCCCAGCAACAAGGTATATGAAGACGATGATCTGCTGGTTTTCCATGACCTGGAACCCCAGGCTCCCGTTCATGTTCTCATGATTCCCAAGAAGCACATTCCTTCTTTAAACGGTCTGATGGAAGAAGACCAGGCTTTAGCCGGAAAACTTCTCGTAAAGGTGAAGGAAGTTGCAGAACTTTTAGGGTTGGAAAACGGCTATCGGTTGGTTGTAAATTGCGGAGAAGACGGTCTCCAGACCGTATTGCATCTGCACCTGCACATTCTCGGCAAGCGCAAGATGACCTGGCCTCCGGGCTGATTCAATGGAATTGAATCAGCAGTGATGTTCGTTCCCTTGCCTTGGGCAAATGCATCACACGGTTTACCGTGCAGCACATCGTGAAGCGATACATTATGAAAAAAGGTCACCATTTGGCGACCTTTCATTTTTTACTTTAAGGGTTTCTTGATCCGGCACATCTTGTCTGTGCAGTTTTCACAGCGGAGGGATTTGTTGGATCCTAACCAGAATCGTTCCGGATACTTTGCGAAGATCAGCTCCCAGCGGATCAGAACCACCAGAGAAGTGAAGAACAGGCTCCAGGTGAAGAAGTCCCGGATAAAGAGCATGGGGGTGAACATCATAAAATGGCCCCAGTCGAAGATCCGACAGTTTACACAGCATCGATTCTTCATGAAGAAGCTTTGGAAGGGACAGAAGAACAGCATGCAGATCAGATCACTGAGATAGAAGAATACGGTCAGCATGAACAGGTCTTTCTGGTCGATCACATCAAGCAGATACAGAACGCCGAAGATGGCATTGAAGCTGAGCCATGCCAGCATAACTTTCCACGCCCGGATGTTGGACTGCTGTACAAAATCGAACAGTTCGGCTTTTGTATATTTGCCTGTATTCTCTTTGTATGTTTCCTGCAGAGATTTTCTTTCCGCCATGGAAAGGTGCTTCAACGGGAAGATGTGGATGATCATGATTCCCATGAAGACAGCCCAAATGGCGTGAAATGCGGAAACAGGGCCTAACACAGGGGTATGGATCATGTCCCAAAACCAATCTGCGTGGAACAGATAGAAGTAAAAGACCACGCAGAAGACCGCCAGACGGAAGATAAATCTTGCAAAATATTTTTTAAACATCAGAGTGCTCATAAACGTGCTCCTTGTTCGGTCTGTGAAAATGGATCAACTCGAAGATGCTTTCGGCCGAACTTGGTTTCAGTTTATCATAAATTGCGATATCCCTGCAACCGGTTTGGTGCAGGATCTTCCCGGAAAATCTTCCGGAAACCTACAGAAAACCCTTGTTTTTTCAATCAAAAAGAACCTTTATTTTTCTTAATTTTCTTCTTGATTTTTATGAATCATGCTTGTATAATAATCATGTTATAGGCAACAGCCGTGTATTTCCATGCCCCGGAGAGATCCGGAAATCATATCCAAAAGATGGAGGGGGGGAAAGATAGAAATGGCACAGGTAGTTGTAAGAGAAGGTGAAAACCTCGAAAGCGCATTAAAGCGGTTCAAGCGTTCCTGCGCAAGAGACGGTGTTATGTCCGAACTGCGTAAGAGAGAACATTACGAAAAGCCCAGCGTACGGAGAAAGAAGAAGTCCGAAGCTGCTAGAAAAAAGGCAAACAAGAAGTACTAATTGATAAGTTCTGAGAGGTACCGGCCCATGTCCAACTTGAAAGATAGATTAACAGCTGATTTCAAAGAAGCCATGAAAGCCAAGGACGAAGTCAGAAAAAACACAGTGAGTTTTGTCCGTGCTGCCATTAAACAGTACGAGGTAGATCATCGTGAGGAACTGGATGACCAGGGAATCATCGCCATCCTGAGCAAGCAGGTAAAAATGAGAAAAGACGCCCTCGCTGATTTTGAAAAAGGCGGAAGAACGGATCTGTTAGAGTCTTATAACAAAGAAATCGCAGTATTGATGGAATATCTTCCGAAACAGCTTTCGGAGGAGGAAGTTACCGATATTGTTAAGGCTGCGGCTGCCGAGCTTGGCTTGGAAGCCGGAAGCGGCAAAGCTTCTTTTGGGAAACTGATGGGAGCTGTCATGCCGAAAGTAAAAGGTCTTGCGGATGGTGCTGTCGTCAAGAAAGCGGTTGAAAGCTTCTTATAATTTTGACATGCAATGAATGACCTGGTTTTTATAAAGCCGGGTCATTTTTTCACATCTGGACAAAAGAATTCTTAATTTGTTAACGAAGGAAAGGGGCGGATCTCCGCCGGACTTTCCAGTCGATAAACAGTATCTGTCACACCCGTAAGGGTAGGGCGGATACACGCAAGAAAGAAGGAGGCTAAACAAGTATGAGCGAAGTAAAAAAGCTTACCAGCTGTACTACAGGCGGCCCTGTTCGCGTACATGTTCAGGATGATAAGATCCTTCGGATCACTCCCCTTGAACTGGACGATACAGATGCCCCCTCTTGGGAAATCGAAGCCCGGGGAAAGAAATTCTCTCCCCCTCGTAAGGCTACCATTTCTTCCTACACAGCCGGTCAGAAGTCCATGATCTATTCCGACAACCGTGTCATGTATCCCATGAAGCGTGTTGACTTTGATCCCAATGGCGAAAGAAACTGCCAGAACCGTGGTGTTTCCGGCTACGAACGGATCTCCTGGGACGAAGCACTGGATATCGTTTCCGGCGAAATGAAGCGGATCAAGAGAGATTTCGGTCCTGCAGGCGTTGCTTTCTGGACAAGTTCTCATCAGCTCTGGGGTAACTTCGGTTACCGTTTCAGCGCACTGGCCCGGTTCCAGAACCTGGTTGGTTTCACCGAAGTAGACCACAACCCCGACAGCTGGGAAGGCTGGCACTGGGGTGCAACCCACCTTTGGGGCTTCAGCTGGAGAATGGGTCTGCCCGAACAGTATGACCTGCTGGAAGATGCTCTCCAGAACACCGAAATGATCGTATTCTGGGCATCCGACCCCGAAACCACTTCCGGTCTGTACGCTGCGCACGAAAGTACTCCCCGTCGTTTCTGGCTGAAGGAACTGGGCGTAGAAATGGTCTTCATCGATCCCTTCTACAACAACACCGCAAGCCTGCACAGCGACAAGTGGATGGCACCCAGAATGGGTACCGACAGCGCACTGGCTTTAGGTATTGCATATACCTGGATCACCGAAGATACTTATGATCACGACTATATCGAACGCCTGACCACTGGTTTTGACAAGTGGAAGGCATACGTTCTGGGCGAAACCGACGGCGTTCCCAAGACTTGCGAATGGGCAGAATCCGAATGCGGCATCCCCGCAAGAGAAATCCGCGCACTGGCAAGAAAGTGGGCAAAGAAAAAGACCATGTTAGCCGTTGGCGGTCTCGGCGGCTGGGGCGGCGCATGCCGTGCAGCTGGCGCTTCCGAGTGGACCCGTATGATGGTTATCCTGGCTGTTATGCAGGGCTGTGGTAAGCCCGGCAGCAACATTTGGAGTACCCAGCAGGGTGCACCTTGCAACTGCGACTTCATGTTCCCCGGTTACTCCGAAGGCGGTATCGCCGGTTCCGGTGCAGCCGGTTTCCGTTGGAATTATCGTTTGTTCGACGAAAAGAGCCGTCCCACTCAGATGCCTCAGCTCCAGACCATTAAGCGTCTGAACCTGCCTGAAGCCATTCTGGAAGGTCATGCCGAATGGTATGCAAATGGCTTTGCTACCGACTACATTGAACAGCAGTTCCAGAAGGTCGAATATCCCATGCCTGGTATGCCCCGCATCCAGATGCTCTATCGTTTCGGTGCATCTTCCATTGGTACCATGACCGAAACCAACAGATATGCCAGAATGTATCGCAGCGAAAACCTGCCCTTCGTTGTATGCCAGAATCCCTGGTTCGAAGGCGAAGCACAGTTTGCTGACATCATTCTGCCCGCATGTACCAACTACGAACGCAACGACATCTCCGAATTCGCAGCCGCACAGGGCTACCTGGCAGACAGCGTAAGCCAGAACAACCACAGAATCATCGTTATGCAGAAAAAGTGCATCGAGCCTCTGGGTGAAAGTAAGCCTGACTACGAAATCTTTGTGGAACTCAGTAAGCGCCTCGGCATCGACGATGCCTACACCGAAGGCGGCAAGACCGAAATGGATTGGATCAAGCAGTACTTCCACGCTACCGATCTGCCCAAGTACGTCACCTGGGAAGAATTCTATGAAAAGGGCTACTTCGTAGTTCCCGTAGATCCCAACAGAAAGCGGACTCCCGCACTGCGTTGGTTCTATGAAGAAAGAGAAAGAGATACTCCCGATTGGGGTCCCGCACCTCGGTTTACCGTTGGAATGAAGGGTCTGCAGACTGCTTCCGGTAAGGTGGAATTCGAAGCTTCCAGCCTGAAGCGTTTCGATCCCGACGATCCCGAACGTCATCCCGTTCCTCAGTACGATCCTTCCTGGGAAGGTCACCACACCAAGGAACTCTATGACAAGTATCCTCTGCAGATGGTATCTCCCCATCCCAGATACAGCTTCCACACCATGGGCGACGGCAAGGATTCCTTCATGAACGACATTAAGGACCACCGCGTACTCATCGATGGTTGGTATTACTGGGTTGCCCGTCTGAATTCCAAGGACGCAGAAGCAAGAGGAATCAAGGAACACGATCTGATCCGGATGTACAACGACAGAGGCTCCGTAATCGTAGCAGCCGAAGTTACCAACCGCGTACCGCCCGGATGCGTACATTCCTACGAATCTTCCGCCGTTTACGCTCCCATCGGCGAACCCGGCAACTCTCCCGACAGAGGCGGCTGCGTAAACATTCTGGCTCCCAAGAGAAACATCATCAAGAAGTCTTCCGGTATGGCAAACAACTCCTGCCTGATCCAGGTAGAAAAGTGGGAAGGAGGAAATAAATAATGAAAAAGCCGATTATGGTCATTGACGTGGCTCGCTGCCATGACTGCAATAACTGCTTCATGTCCTGCAAGGACGAATATTACAACAACGAGTTTCCTCCCTACACTTGCTCCATGATGAGACACGGTCAGCGCTGGATGAACATTCAGCGGACCGAAAGAGGGGACTTCCCTTACGTTGATGCCACCTATCTGCCCATGCCTTGCCAGCAGTGTCAGAACGCTCCCTGCATCGAAGCAGGTAAGGGCGCTGTCACCCGCCGGGAAGACGGTATCGTTATGATCGATATCGAAAAGGCAAAGGGAATGAAGGAACTGGTTGACGCCTGTCCTTACGGCGCAATCTCCTGGAACGAAGAACATTGCCTGCCTCAGAAGTGCTCTTTCTGCGCACATCTGCTGGACGAAGGCTGGGATAAGCCCCGCTGCGTACAGTCTTGTCCCACCGGCGCTCTGACCTTCCACTTTGTAGAAGATGCTGATTTTGACGCATTCTGCAAGGAAAACGGTCTGGCTGCTTACAAGGCTGAACTGGGCACCAATCCCCATGTTCTGTACAAGAACCTGTACCGTTTCACCAAGCATTTCGTAACCGGAAGCCTGGTACTGGATGGCGATTGTGCAGAAGGCGAAGAAGTTACCCTGAAGTTGGCTGACGGTTCCACCAGAACCTGCATCACCAACACCTTCGGCGACTTCAAGTTCGACGATCTGGAAGTGGGTGACTACACCGTTTCCTTCAAGACTAAGGCAGGACAGAAAGATATTACCGTAAACCTGGTAAAATCCTTCCACCTGGGAGCTTTCGATCTGTAAAGAGCGGAAGCATTGAAAAATCAAGCACGGATGAGGTTTTCTCATCCGTGCTTTTTTCTCTGAGGAGCATTGTATGAACTACATTTGGTGTTATAAAACCCCCGACGGGCTCGACGATATACTGATAACCAGCGAGGGCGAATACCTGACCGGCGTTTGGTTCGAAGGAACCGGATCCGAAAAAAACATCAGCTGCAGGGGAAAAGGGCAGAGGCTGACATATTCCTAAGGACCGCAGCATGGCTGGACGGGTATTTTGCCGGAAACCCGGCCTCAGAACTCCCGCCATATAAGATCCTCAATTCCACATCATTCCGGGCGGAAGTCCTGAACCTTTTACTTAAGATTCCCTATGGCGAAACCATGACTTATGGTGAGCTGGCCCGAAGGATCGCAGAGAAGAGGGGAATCCCCAAAATGTCCGCCCAGGCAGTGGGACAAGCCGTGGGCTGGAACCCCATCGGCATCCTGATCCCCTGCCACAGGATCATTGGCTCAGACGGAACCCTGACCGGCTACGGCGGCGGTCTGGAAAACAAGAAATGGCTGTTGGAACATGAACAAAAGCTTGTTGCCGAAGGGGAAAATTTCAAAATGTAAAATTTTGGTATTGCTTTTTCTGTTGAGATGGCATATACTAAACCTAACAGGACCTCCCGCACCTCTCCACAGCAATGTGAAATGTGTCCCAGGGAGGACATTTTTTTAGGGACTATTTATGATCAACGGAGTACCACGCGGTACTCCGTTTTGTATTGTGTATAAATAGCTGCCAAAGGCTCCCCTGTGAAGGGGAGCTGGCCCGAGGGCCTGAGGGGTTGCAAGAAAAAAGAACCCTCGCGCTGCTTAGGACAATGGGCTTACAATTGCGTCCCATCGACCTGCATCGGAGTGGTTCCATTGGTAGTATAACTTACAGGGGAAATGCTGTCAAGATTAGCGGAAGGCCCTTCACATATGGCTCCCCTGTGTAAGGGGAGCTGTCAGCGAAGCTGACTGAGGGGTTGTAAGAAATCCGAACCCCACAACCACCATCTATCTCACCACCTGGCTCCCCCGCGTGCGGGGGAGCTGTCTCGCGGCAGCGAGACTGAGGGGGAGACGGAAGGGGTTAATAAAGGAGGAAACATACCTCACCTGTAACGAAATCCTGACAAGTGAAAAAGGGACATAAAGAAACCCTTCTGAAGCAGGGGTTGCCCTTGTCGAAAACTGCAAAAAGTTGTATAATAGTTAAAATATTTGCAACTTTTAGTAGGAGAGAATATTAGTGGCGATTAAAAAGAATGAATTATATAGCTCCCTTTGGGCAAGCTGCGATAAGCTGAGAGGCGGTATGGACGCTTCTCAGTATAAGGATTACATCCTGACCCTTCTGTTCGTGAAGTATGTTACGGACAAGTTCAAGGGTGTAAAATATGCCGATATTACTGTACCCGAAGGCGGCAGTTTCGACGATTTGATTGCCCTGAAGGGCAATAAGAATATCGGTGAAGAAATGGACAAGGTCATTGCCAAGTTGGCAGAAGCCGGGGAGAACAATCTCCGTGGCGTGATCGACAATGCCCATTTCAATGATGAAGCCAAGCTGGGCAGCGGCAAAGAAATGGTGGATAAGCTCACTGGTCTGATTGCTATTTTTCAGCGAGACGAATTCAATTTCAAAAAGAACAAGGCCAGTGGTGACGATATTCTTGGTGATGCCTATGAATATCTGATGCGTCATTTCGCTACGGAAAGTGGCAAAAGCAAAGGCCAGTTCTAT
>SVCV01000049.1 GCA_015058185.1 Clostridiales bacterium
GATATTTTGGATGATGCAGATGTTCGCCGCAGTTTGCCCACCGTATATAAGAAGAGAGGGAGAAGAGCTGCGGTTCACAGCGGGGATTATTTTCTGACCTTGTATGCCTCCCGGATGCCCTACTTCTTTGGAACGGACATCAATCAGGCTTTGACGGAGACATCCCGGCAAATGTGCCTGGGTGAACTTGTGCAGAGCGGTTTGCTTTTCGATATGCGAAAGCAGACGGAAGACGCTTACTTCCTGCAGATCCGCAGAAAAACAGCGCTGCTCATGTCCGATTGCTGCTATTGCGGCGCCGTGATCAGCGGACTTCCCCGCATTTGGCAGGAAGCATTAAAACAGTTCGGCCTTTACCTGGGAATGGCCTTCCAGGTTCGGGATGATATTTTGGATTTCAGCGATAATCCCAGCTTCGGAAAGGCTTTTGGCCAGGATCTGATGCAGGGGATCTTCACCTTGCCCCTTCTTCGGGCTGCAGCCTTGACTTTGGATCGGGATATGATCGCTCTTGCGGAAAAGCGGGACAAGACCCCGGAAGATCTGATCCGCCTGCGGGATTGGGTGATCCAGTCCGGCGGTTTGGCTTCCGCAAAGGAAGTTGCCGACGATTTGAACGATCGGGCATTGGCTTCCCTTGAGCCCTTGCCTGCAGGCCCCGTAAAGGGAACCCTGATGGGTTTGGCATCTGCCTTAGCCGGTCGGGAAAAATAATGGAACAGCAAAACTCTCAGACAGGTTCTGGGAGTTTTTCTTTGCCTCTGGAAATTGATAGAACAGTCTGAATAGATTCCTTGACAAGGGGCTTGCTGTTATACCATAATTACATTATAAATTACATACAATGTGTAGTTTTTCATGTGAGGGAAAGGAGCGCAGAAAGGTGACCGAGAGATTAAAGTATCATGATATTTTATACGATGACCGCCAGATCGGGCTGTATCCTACGGATAAGCTGAAGAGGGTGGAGAAACCCCTTTATAAGTCCGTGATCCCTCCGGAGGATCGGGAAAAACGAAAGGAAACCGACCATATTTTTGCCCAGGCTGCGCAGGGCGCTTATGGCCCTGAACTGGCTAAGCTGGCTCCTCGTATGACGGTCCAGGAGCCTATGGGTGCTGCCTTTGTGGATGTTCAGAAATTTATCGGTCAGATGCCTCAGAATGAGGTAGCATCTACCATTGCTCCTATTACCCAGGATCCCAGAACTCTTGCCCGGCACATTAAGAGTTTCGCAACTTTCTGTGGTGCTGACATGGTAGGCATCTGCAAGATGCAGCCTCACTTTGTATACACACACAACGATGCGGGCGAAGAACTTTTCAACGACTACAAATATGCCATCGTTTTAGTTGTGCGGAAGCATGTTCCTACTATGACCGCTACCGACGGCTCTGAGAGTATGGTAGATGCTATCAGCTATCAGGCCTATCAGCGCCTGGCTCTTCAGACTCAGACTTTGGCAAATTATATTCGCCGTCTGGGTTATCCCGCAGCACCTTCTCATATGATGCATTATCATACCCTGATGATGCCCATGATCGTGGAAGCAGGCCTTGGTGAAATTTCCAGAATGGGCCTTGCTGTAAATCCCTTTATCGGCGCAAACTTCAAGGCTGCTGCTGTTCTGACGGATATGCCTCTTGAAGTGGATAAGCCCATCGATTTCGGTCTCAGAGATTTCTGTTATCATTGTGGTGTGTGCCGAAAGGTTTGTCCCGAAGGCGCTATCCCCGGTGGCGATCCCGTTATTTACAACGGCTACGAAAGCTGGCAAATCGACAAGGATAAGTGCGGACGCCGCTGTATGGAAAAGCGTATCTGCGGCAGATGTTCCAGACTTTGTCCCTGGTCCAATCCTGACATTTCCCCTGAAGCCTACAAGGATTGGGACGGCAGTATTGAATGGCTCCACGACAGAGCCCGTGCCCGTATTAAGGAAATGATCGCCAGAGATTTCCGTGAACCGGAAGAGAATATCAATAAATGGTGGTTTGACCTGCTGCAGGTAGATGAAAACAGCGATAAGCTCATTGCAGTAGAAACCGGCCTGGAAAACGAACTGTAAAAGAACTCTCTGTCCGAGATAAGTATTGGTGTGCATAACTGACCTTTTTATTCATTTTCCATGAATGCCCATAGGCAAATGAAAAGGAGCAGGGTGTATTTCAACCTTGCTCCTATCGGTCAGTATTTAGTTCGTCAAATTGGAATTAGTTTATTCCTTGCTTAACACCTTTTTCTGCCAAGACTTTTCGTTGCACTTCGGGCAACGCATATGTCTTGTTCTATTGATGTGGGCCGCCATGAGTACGCTTTTGTATGTGGGAACATATCGATGTCCGCATTTGGCACATTCATAGTATCCTGCCGTCTGCTCAATTCTTATTGCATAAGCAATGCCTATTGCAAACGGAATGAAACCGATAACGATAAGGACGATTCTCAACCAATCTGCCATTTGAACAAAGGCGGCAACAAAGACCAAGGCAAAAAGGATTACTGATACCACCACGCCTACGAAAATCTCCAAGGACAGCAACCTTTTGTCTGCCTGTTCTTTTTGCTTAATCATCTCAAGCAAATTGTTCTCTAATTCTTTGTTATAATTATCCATTGTGACTACTTCCCCACATAATAAATCATTAACACTGATACCCAGAACATCACAAAGTTCAAGCATAATAGACGAGTCGGGCAGAGATTTGCCAGTTTCCCATTTTGATATTGCTCTGTCGGTGATGTTCAGTTTTTCTGCCAACTGCATTTGAGTTAAGTTTGCTTTTTTTCTGCACTCGGCAATGAATCTTCCGATTTTCACTTGGTCCATAGGCTGCCTCCTTTCGCTTTTAGTATAGGCCATTAATGGAACAAAGAACACAAACCGATGGTTGAGTGGGGAGAAATCAACCATCGGTAGGGTAAAAAAACGACCGTCAAATTCTTATTTGTACAACTGTTTTTATCATAGCATATTTCTATCCATTTGTCTTACTCCTGGGACGAGAATTGACAAATTAATGCATAATCATCAATGAAAATGTATATTTTTTGTTCACCAATATTCATCTCGGACAGAAACTAAAAGAAAAGCCCTCAGCAATCTGCTGGGGGCTTTTATATTTGCCAATGTTTTTAATTGTAGATCCAGTCGCTGTTGCCCTGCAGCTGGTTGGCGGAGATGGCCACTACTGCTACGCCTACGATCCGTCCGTTGTCGGAGTAGATGGGGGCGTAGGCACTTCCCACGATGTTTCCGTCCGGGGCTTTCCACGCCTTGGCTTCGGCGCAGGCGGTTCCGCTGAATGCCGTTTTCAGGGCATCGGTCATGGGGTACTGTGTCAGCCTCTTGCTGGGTGTTTCGGAGCCGTCAACGGTGACTTCCACGTAATCATCTTTGGGATTTCTATCCGTAAGGATCAGGGCATATTTTACGCCTCGTTCCATCCTGTAATCGGTAACGGTTTTGAGCAGGTCGGAGTAGTTTTCGTGAACCTGTCCCTGGCCGGAATTCATCAGGATCCCGTAGCGGGTGGCGAAATCGTCTCCGCAGATATCGGCCATGTCGCTGGCTGCATCTATGGCAACTGCCTGGAGCGTTTTGGCGATGGCCTCGCCGTGAGCCACCTTATTTGCCTCTTCTCTGGCTGCCAGAGCCAGCATTTTCATGGTTTGGATGGGAATGACCTGAACCCACTCATTGTCGTTCATCTGGCCAAGAGGCTTTTCCCAGGCCTGGTAGAGCAGGGTGGCCATCTCTCCTCTGGTGATGGGTTTGCTGGTGATTTTCAGGTCTCCGATGATTCCCAGCTCTTTTGCTTTTGCCACATAGGTGTCGGGGTAGACGCCGCCGTCGCTGAGGACGTGCTCATCGGTATAGCCCATGGCTCTTACGAGGAAGGTGACCGCCTCGTAACCGCTGACTTGATTTTTCGGCCGGAAAGTGTTATTCCCAAAGCCCTTGATCAGTCCCATAGAAGTTCCTAAGGCGATATACCCGTCGGCCCAATGGCCCTGGGTGTCGCTGAACTTGGAAGCGGTGTTCTTTGCGGCGTTTCCGTAGCCCAAAGACTCTACCAGGATCTTGACCACTTCCGCTCTCGTGATGGGGTCATTGGGATGGAAGGTCCCGTCTCCGTAACCGCTTAAGATTTTTGCCTGTGTCAGCGCTCTTACCGCAGGGTCACAGGACAGACCTGCGGTGTCGGTAAAGGCTGCGCCTGCTGCTATTCCGGTGCTTCCCAGCACCAGGGTCAGGACCAGAAGTATAGCGAGAAATTTTTTCATGATCATTCTCCTGTTACTATCGGTTGGTGATAAGGGTCAGAAGTTCCGGATCGTAGGTTTTTCCGTTCCATTTATTGCTGCTGTTGACCCACTGGGGATAATCTTCCGCTTCCGGGGCAGGTGCGTTGACGCAGACCACGCCGGCAAGGGTTCCGTCGGTGGTGTAGAAAGGCATATAGGCTTCCCAAACCAAACCGTCCTTTCGGGTTTCTTTTGCAAACAGATCCGCACTGATGGTACCTGTGAAAGAAGCCTGACAAGCGTCCGTTTTCAGGTAGGTTCGCCGCCAGGTATAGGGGCTGCTGCTGGCATCCAAAGTGGAGCGGGGCGCTCCCGCATCTTTCAGGTTATCCTTGTAAAGGATCATGAGCCTTACGGCTCCCAGTTCGTCCCGATAGGTTTCCAAAGTATTCATCAGCCGCTTGTAGTCGGGGTGATAGTTTCCTTCTCCGGACTTCATGAGTTCCACATAGTCATCTGCATATTCGCCGGACAGGGCCGCTGCGGCTCCTGCTGCGTAGGTCAGGGCTCTTGTCAGTGCCATTTTGATGGGGTCGGGCAATTCGCCCAGGACTTCCGTCCGGATCTTCATGGTGTCCTCGTATTCGTTTGCGGTCCATACGCTTTCTTCGACTTCTCCCCGGGGCTTTTCCCAGGCCTGGGCGATGAGCATGGCCACATCTCCCCGGTTTGCGGGAATGTTTCCCGTGGGCAGGTCGCCCAGGATGCCCAGCTCCTTTGCCTTTGCGATGTAGCTGTCGGGATAGCTTCCGCCGTCTGCCAGAATATAGGCATCGGTGTATCCAAGGGCACGAAGAACGAAAGTGATGGCTTCGTTATAGGTCACGGTTTTTTCCGGCCGGAAGGTGTTGTCGGTATAACCCTTTACCAGGTTCATTTGGGCACCCAGTCCGGCATAGCCCTCCGCCCAATGGCCGGCAGTATCGGCAAAATCCGCCAAAGTGGATTTTGCCAGGTACCCATAGCCCAGGGCAGTGGTCAGGATCTTCACGATCTCCGCTCTGGTAATGGCCCGCTCCGGATGGAAGCTTCCGTCGGAATATCCGCTGATGACGCCGGCTTCCACTAAGGTTTCCACTGCACCTTCGCAGGGCAGTCCTTCTACATCAGCCGGTGCGGCAAAAGCGGTTCCGAAAGACCCCAGAACCAGGGTAAGGATCAATATAAAAGATAAAACTTTCTTCATGGGAAAGTGCTCCTCCAGGGATGATTTTTTTTATGGGGAAAAGGTTGAAACTGTCCTGTTTGCGCCTACTTCCCTTCTTACATGATAACATAAAAAAAGCGGTTGACAAGACAGAAAACTTTTCATATAATTGTCATAATTATTACGAAACGATTAAGCATCGTTGACATTACGCAAATGCGATGACGGAGCATGGATCGATCCGGATACGCCCCAGAGAGCCGGCGGCAGCTGAAAAGCCGGTGCGTGAAAGACTTTCCTCTCTCTCCCGAGCAGATTTCCTGAACTTTATACAAACAGTAGGGGAATCCGGTTGGTCCCGTTACCAGGACCCAGGATCTGTTTGGATCCTACGGAGAGGCTGCATTTTGATGCGGCAAACAGGGTGGTACCGCGGTAGACATCGTCCCTGAAGCGTAAGGCTTCAGGTTTTTTTATTTTTCGGAGGTATTGACATGAAATTAGCGTTTTCCACAGTTGGCTGTCCCGATTTCGGGTGGAAAGATATTTATTCCATGGCGAAGGACTTCGGCTTCGACGGAATCGAAGTTCGGGGGATCGGGGATGAACTGAACGCCGTTAAGGCAAAGCCTTTCACAGAAGAAAAGCTGCCGGAAACCATTAAGAAACTGGACTCTTTGGGTCTGCAGATCCCCTGCTTATCCAGCGCCTGCTGCTTAAAGTATGCGGATAAAGCCGAAGAAAGCCACCAGGAGATCCTGGAATATATTGAGCTGGCATCCAAGTTGGGTACTCCTTATGTCCGGATCCTGGGGGACCGCTGGACCAAGGCTGAGGATGAAGTGGACGATGCGGTCGTGATCGCAGCTCTGCAGCGCCTTGCTCCCATTGCGGAGGAAAAGGGTGTTACTTTGCTTGTGGAAACCAATGGTGTTTATGCGGACACTGCTCGTCTCCGGAAGCTTTTGGAAGATGTGGCCAGCGACGGTGTTGCTGCCCTGTGGGATATCCATCACCCCTATCGTTTCAATGATGAAACCCCTGAAACCACCGTTCAGAATCTGGGCGCATACATTAAGCACATTCACGCCAAGGACTCCGTTATGGTCGATGGTGAAGTTTCCTACCGCATGATGGGCGAGGGCGACATCCCCATGGATCTGGTCGACCGGGCTCTCCGCTCCATCAACTACGAAGGCTACGTATCTTTGGAATGGGTCCGCCGCTGGGCTCCTGAGCTCTCCGATGCCGGTATCGTATTCCCCCATTACGCAAACTTCATGAGCCAGTACCTGGGCAAGGGCCAGTCCCGCAGCGTTCTTTTCGACAATCGTCGGGGTACCGGTAAATATGTTTGGGAAAAGGATACTTTGATCGATATGACCTTCCCTCAGGTTTTGGACCGTATGGTAGAAGAATTCCCCGATCAGTATGCTTTCCGTTACACCACTCTGGATTACACCCGGACCTATGCGGAATTCCGGGATGATGTAGATACCTTTGCCCGGGCCCTCATCGCCATGGGCGTTAAGAGAGGGGATCACGTAGCTATTTGGGCTACCAACGTTCCCGCATGGTACATTACCTTCTGGGCCACCACCAAGATCGGCGCAGTTTTGGTAACCGTAAATACCGCTTACAAGATCCACGAGATCGAATATCTGCTCCGTCAGTCTGATACCCATACCCTGGTCATGACCGACAGCTATCGGGATTCCAACTATGTGGAGATCATGAAGACTCTGTGCCCCGAACTGGCCACCGCCACTCCCGGTAAGCCTCTCCACACCAAACGGCTGCCCTTCCTGCGGAACATCGTTACCGTAGAGTCCAAGCAGCCCGGCTGTTTGACCTGGGACGAAGCCATGGCTATGTCCGAGCAGGTTCCCATTGAGGAAGTTTACCGCAGAGCCCTCACCATCGATAAGCATGACGTTTGCAATATGCAGTACACCTCCGGTACCACCGGCTTCCCCAAGGGCGTTATGCTGACCCACTACAACGTAGTAAACAACGGTAAGAACATCGGTGACTGCATGGATCTGTCCACTGCAGACCGCATGATGATCCAGGTTCCCATGTTCCATTGCTTCGGTATGGTTCTGTCCATGACCGCTGCTATGACCCACGGGGCGACCATTTCTCCTATTCCTGCATTCTCGCCCAGACTCTCTCTGGACTGCATCAATAAGGAGAAGATCACCTGCTTCCACGGCGTTCCCACCATGTTCATCGCCATGCTGGAACACGAAGACTTCGAAAAGACCGATTTCTCCCACATGCGGACCGGCATCATGGCCGGCAGCCCCTGCCCCGTAAAGGCTATGGAAGATGTGGTAAACAAGATGAATATGACCGAAATTACCATCGTTTACGGTCAGACGGAAGCTTCTCCCGGCTGCACCCAGAGCCGTGTTGATGACTCTGTGGATGTTCGGGTAAACACCGTAGGACGGCCTTTGCCCGGCGTAGAATGCAAGATCGTGGACCCCGAAACCGGCAAGGATCTGCCCGACAACCAAATCGGCGAATTCGTGGCCCGGGGTTACAACATCATGAAGGGTTACTACAAGATGCCCCAGGCCACCGCAGCCGCCATTGATGAAGATGGTTGGCTCCACACCGGCGATCTGGCTCTCAGAACCCCCGACGGAAACTACAAGATCACCGGCCGTATCAAGGATATGATCATCCGCGGCGGCGAAAATATTTATCCCAAGGAAATCGAAGATTTCATCTACACCCACCCCAAGGTCAGCGACGTTCAGGTCATCGGCGTACCCGATAAGCAGTACGGCGAAGAGATCATGGCCTGTGTCATCCTGAAGGAAGGGGAAGAAATGACCGTAGAAGAACTGAAGGATTATGTAAGAGACCACATGGCTCGCCATAAGACCCCCAGGTATGTCGTATTCATGGATGCCTTCCCTATGAACGCCGCTGGCAAGATCCTCAAGTATAAGATGAGAGAAAACGCCATCGAGTATTTGAACCTCCACGAAGCTGCCGGTATCGTAACCGCATAAATTTCACATTGTAAAGAAAGACAGTCACGAAGATTCGTGGCTGTCTTTTTTGTTGCAGCAAGAAAGGAGAACAAAATGAGCATTTATGGGTATGTGCGCGTAAGCAGCAAGGATCAGCATGAGGATCGCCAATGGATCGCGCTGAAAGAGTCCGGCGTTCCTGAAAGAGGGATCTACAGGGACAGGCAGTCTGGGAAGGATTTTGATCGCCCGCAGTATAAGAAGCTTTTGCGGAAATTAAAAAAAGGCGATGTGCTCTATGTGAAGAGCATCGACCGCCTTGGGCGCAATTATGAGGAGATCCTTTGCCAATGGAGGATCCTGACGAAGGAAAAGGAGGTGGATATGGTGATTTTGGATATGCCTTTGCTGGATACAAGAAGGGAGGGGGGTCTTTTGCGAACATTTCTTTGTGATATCGTTCTTCAGGTTCTGTCTTTTGTTGCGGAAAATGAAAGAAGCAGCATTCGCCAGCGGCAGGCAGAGGGGATCGCAGCTGCGAAGGCCCGGGGAGTTCGCTTTGGCAGGCCGCCAAAGCCCTTGCCGGAAGGCTTTCACAGCGCATATCTCCGATGGTCCCGGGGACTGATTACGGGCACGGCGGCTGCGAGGGAGTGCAAAATGCCTTTGGCCACTTTCCGGTATCGGGCGAAGGATTACAAAAATACCACATTTTTGCAAATATAGGAATGTGTACTTTCTTGCTGAAAATGTGTACTTTGTTGTAAGTCATTTTTTTTTACATTTCGGACCGCAAAACGCGAAATTGGCGATGATGCTATTGATATTTCAATGAAATCGTGGTATAAAGAAATTCCTTATACAAAAAAGGATAAACATTAGGAAAGTACACTTTCCTATCAAAGATAGAGGCTTGAAAGGGGAATATGATTGTGAAAAAAAGCTTATTGAGAATTTTTCTGATTGCGGCTGTTTTGGTTTGCCTTATGTCCGTTGTGGCTATGGCGGATACCTGCACGGATCCCTGTACAGAGCCCAACCATGTGGCTGCCATCGGCCTGGAGCACTATACTTCTGTCAAGGATGCAGTCGCAGAAGCCCAGGATGGGGATACGGTCGTTATTTTGGCGGATCATTCCGTTGAGTGTGATAGCACCTGGTTGACCATTGAACGAAAAATCACCATCGATTTGAATGGGAAGAAAATTTCTGCTACGGCAAATAGCAATTTCACCAAGCTTATCTCCGTTGTAGGTGATAGTAATGACTCTACGGTTGACCTGACTCTTCAGGACAGTAGCAGTAGTAAAACGGGGCGGATTGATGTCACTGCTCCAAGTTCTTTGGATAACTTGCTGCGTGTGGAGACCAGTGCGAATGTCGTTATTCAAAGTGGTACATACACGCTGGATAAGTCCACCAATGGCTGCGGCATGATCGATAGCCGGGGTGATGAGATCCTTACGATCAACGACGGCACCTTTTTGTTAGGGAATATCGGATCCGCAAGCAATGGTTCGCCCTGGATCCTTAATACAAGCGGTCAGAATACAAAGAATATTATTGTTAATGGCGGTACATTTAATGATGATATTTTTCATATGTTCTATCCATTTGAAGTTATGGCACCGAAGGAGCGGGCTCTTCGCAATAACAGCGATGGTACCTGGACTATGGTGGATGCCGTGGCTTGGGTCAATGAACAGGAACGTAGTGGCGCCTGGTATACCAATGAGGTTGGTTATGCAACGCTGGAAGAGGCCATTGCAGCCGCAAATGGCAATTCCGGTGTAGACAGTTCCGGGGTAGTCAATACGATCACCTTGCTTGATAACTGCACCATGAACGGGGCAGCAGCTATCACCCGGGACGTTGTGATTACCGGCGATTATACCATCACAGCCGCAGATGGCGTGGATCCCATGATCACTGTGGAGGCTGGAACGACACTTACTTTGGCAGGCGGTAACTATGCAGGCAACCTTTCAACGACGGGGGATGGCAAAATTGTGATCGATCCTGCAGCGGATGTGATTCTTGGATTTTCCCAGGATCCCTCTGGTTGGATCTCTGCTGAAGATAAACTGTACACCGTTACCTTCCGGACCAACGGGGGCAGCGATGTTTTGACCCGGGTTCTGAATGAGAATTCTGCAGTGAAAGAGCCCGTTTCTGTACGGCCCGGCCATACCTTTGTAGACTGGTTCGAGGATGAAGGTTTGATCTCGGAATATGATTTTCAAACCCTTTTGACTTCGAATGTGACCCTCTATGCAAAGTGGGATGTCAATTGGTACACCATCACCTACACAGACGGGGTGAATGGAGAGGAAATTTTTGCAGATAAATCGGAAACTCTGACATATGGAAGTGCTACCCCCACCTTTGGTGCAGATCCCGTACGGGTCGGTTTTAAGTTCCTGGGTTGGGAGCCTGCTTTAGAAGCCACCGTCAGCGATGACCAGACTTATAAAGCGCTTTGGGAAGAAAAGGAGACCATCGGAATTTCTCCTGCATCTCAGTCTCACACCTGGGATGGTGATAAAAAGGCCTATGTTGTAGCAGGAACTGACCTTCCCGGCTTTGTTGTGGAATATATGGTAGGCGGAAACTGGGTCAGTGCTGCACCTTCTGATGCCGGCAGATATGCGGTCAGAATCACCAGAGCAGAGGATGAAAATTATAAGGCATACGAAAAAACCCTTGCAGAAGGTCTTGTGATCCATGAAGCTTTTCTGGACTACGATGCTCCCACTCTCAGGGGCGGTATGCCCTACAATGGTTCCCTGCAGACCCTGGCTGATAGCGGGATGTCGGAACATGGAACAGTATATTATGCAGTCAGCCTGACAGATGATTCCTCCGGGGATAACTGGAGCACGACCATCCCCGCTGCAAAGAATGCGGGCACCTATTACATTTGGTACAAGGTGATCGGCGATGTTAACTACGGCGATGTGGATGCCGCTTGTATTGGTTCTGTTACCATCACCAAGGCAGATCCGGATGTAACTGCATGGCCTGTATTCCAGGCTCCCATTTACGTCAACGACGCTGCGGCCGTTCTCGGCGAAGGCGCTGTGAAGGGTGCAGATGGT
>SVCV01000050.1 GCA_015058185.1 Clostridiales bacterium
ACCGATCATCAGGAAGATGTTGGTGTGACCAAGGAATGCAAAGGCATCCGCTGCAGGCATGATTCCCATGATGGGGATCAGGATAAAGGGGATCAATGCGGATGCAGGAATGGGAATGGGTTCCAGTACCCACCAAAGGATGGTCCATGCGGTGATGGCCAGTACCTGCTGTGCAGGATCGGTCATACCGGCGGGAGTCGGCATAAGCAAAAGGATAATAAATGCCAGGGGGCCGATGATAAAACCGATGGTCCGCTTGAGTTTTTCGCTATTAAACTCAGAGGGGCTGAGGTTTTGCTCATCGAGACTCTTCCAACCACTGTCAGCAGTGATCATAGGGACTTTCTTTTCACTCATTCTTTTCACCTCATTTTCAAATCACTTCACAACAACAAAGTTTCCTTTTCCACAGTCACCTCCAGTCTCTCCTTCACAAATAAACAAACAAAGGAAAAGCCCGAAGGCTTTTCCTTTATAAATTACTGTCCTTTTCTCCATTCCAAGACAGGCTCTCCGTCTTCCTGTCTAATGGTGAGCATCATATCATCCAGCAGAGGATTGGTAAAAGTATAGTCGGAACGGCGATGCAGACCGCGGCTTTCCTTCCGTTCCAAAGCCGTAACGAAGATCAGCTTGCCCAGCAGTGCCAGGTCAATGGCATCCATGGCTCTCATAAGCTCATGGGAGTCTTCGCAGCCGATGGCATCGGCAGCGTTGGCTTCCAGGTTGGTCAGATAGGTCAGACCGGTGGAAAGCAGATTTTCAGATCTGGGGATAATAATGCCGGCATAGTCGTTCATGATCTGCTGAACCGCAAAGTTCAGTTCCTTCCAGGAGTCGCCGTTTTCCCGTTCCATGAGAGCGGTGCACAGCGCCTGCAGATCCTTAACGGTCTTGTGATTTTCCAGATCCACATCGCTGAAAGCTTCAGCAGTAGCCTGAGCCGCAGCAGACTCACCGGCGATCCGACCCATAACCGCAGCACCGGCCATGTCGGAGCGGAAGTTGCCCACTTCGTCACCGGCACAGTAGAGTCCGTGAACATTGGTAGCACCGGAGGCATCGATTTCAATGCCGCGGCCGATGAGCATGGGATTATACTGACCGAATTCCACCATGTGCTTTTTGAGGTCGATCTCCTGTCTGTCCATAGCTTCCAAAACAGAAGTATCGCCTTCGCATTCCAGACCCCACAGCATATATTCCATGTCCTCGGGGTTGGTTTCGGTGCAGTTCATGTAAACCGGACCGGTACCATCCCGGAACTTGTCGTTGAATACGCCGTGCCAAATGTCCGTGGTAATATCGCCCAGTTCCTTGTCCGGTTTGGTTACGAAGGGGCCGACAGCCTTGCCGTCGGGATCGGAGAGAACGCCGATCCATGTGGCCTTACCGCAGCGTTCGAAATACCGGGGGCCGGCATGGGTGTTGGGCAGTTCCAGGTTGACCAGCTTTGCGCCGGCACGATAAGCAGCGGCTCTGCCATTGCCGGAGCAATTGGGGCAATGCGCCGTATTGAACAGATGGGGAGGAGTGATGGAGGGATACAGCCGGGAAGTGTTGCCTGTGCAGGAAACAACAGCCTTAGCCCGGAAAATCTTCAGTTCGGGAGTGGTTTCCTTAATGGAAATGCCTACTGCACCGATGATCTTTCCTTCATCATCCACAATAAAGTCCCGAATGGGGCACTTATTTTCGATCACAACGCCCCGCTTCTTGGCTTCGTTGGTAAGAACAGCCTTCTGATTCCGGCCGTCATACTTCAGGAAGCAGCGCTTGCGTCCGGGGAAGGCGTGACCGTTGAATTCCCATTCGCCATGAGGCTGCATGTTGATGCCCCAGGCATGCCAATCCTGTACAACTTCAAAGCTTCTGTCTAAGAACAGTCTCTGAATATGCACATCATAATTGCCCTTTCCTACCATACTCTGACGGAATTCTTTCAGGCATTCGTCCAGGCTGTCGGTGTTGACGCCGGGAATATAGCAGTTGAAATGGTCGTTTCCGGTGGTACCGGAACCGCTTCTGCGGGTATCGGATTTTTCCGCAACAATAACTTTTGCACCGCCGTCTGCTGCAGCAATAGCTGCCATAAGGCCGCCGATACCGCCGCCGACTACGAGAACATCACATTCCAGGATCTTTTCGTTGATCTTTACCATTCTGAATCCCTCCTTCTCTATTTCCGTACATCCCGATGAAGCATCATATAGGAAAGGGGATATTTGATCTCGATCGCTCCTTTGGGACAGTCGATCACACAAGCCCGGCAATGCCAGCACTCGTCAGGATACCGAACTGCGGGGACCTGTCCGGGAACTGCAGGACCAAATACGTCCAGGGGACAGATTTGGGCACACAGGGTGCAGCCGGAACATTTTTTCTTGTCGATGATGGGGGGCATGGTCAAAACCTCCTTTTGCAGACTGCAAAGCTAAGAAAAATATTGAATATGATTACATGAGAACCATTACATAAACCAAACAGGAAATGGCTAAAGCCAGCCAGGTGATACCGCCCAGAATGAAGGGTTTTCCTCCCTTTGTGAACAGTCCCTTGAACTTGATCTTATAGCCGATGCCTACGAGGGCTACGGTGATCAGGTACTTATAACCCTTCTTGCAGATCCAGGCTAAGGTGATGGAATCGCCGCCCAAAGTGCTGAAATCGATCAGGGTATTCAAGATGGCCAGTGCCAGGAATCCCAGAATAAAGAAGGGGAAAGCCTTGACTACATTTCTGCCGAAAGAAGACTTTTCTGCAGTTCCCGCAGCCTGTTCCAAACGGCTTTCTCTGAAGATGTTGACCAGCATGACCACGATGGCCACTACGACCAGCATAGTGGTACGGGTCAGCTTTACGATGATGGCAGAATCCCCGCCGCTGACACCGGCAGAGGTCATGGCATTTGCGCCCATAAGCATATCAAAGGTACCTGCGGCAGCAGTTACGCTGGAGGTATCGCTGATGGCAAGGCCGCCGATAATGCTGTACTGGTCGGGAGTCAGTCCCAGGCCAACTGCGGCGTAGGGCCACATAATGGCTGCAAAGATGTCAAAGAGGAAAATAGCGGTCAAAGCATAGGCCATATCCTCTTCTGTACTCTTAATAATGGGAGAAAGGGTAGCAATAGCTGTACCGCCGCAAATAGCCGTACCACCGCCTACCAGGATCCGGGTCTTTTCCGGGACCCGGAAAAGCTTACCCATAAAGAATGCAACCGCAAAGGACAGGCAGATGTTGAAGCAGATCAACGGAAGGGAATCCAGTCCGACCCCGATGATCTGGGAAAAGCTCAGCGTACCGCCGACCAAAATAATACCTGTCTTTAAAAGGTACTTGGAAGAAAACCCTGCGCCCTTCTTTGTGGCAGATACAAAACCGGCCGGACAAAGGTTCGAGATCAGGATACCGAAAAACAGACCGAGCATGGGTGCTCCAACAAAATGCTGAACGTCACCCAACAGGGTGGCCACAACGCCCACGATCAGGCATAATGCAAGACCGAGATACATGGATAAAACCTCCTCTTCGCAAGCTGGCAAATTGTGCGACAGTTCAGAAATTAAAAAAATTATATTTGTGCAAAAAAACAAAATCAATGCCGGGAACAAAGGTTGTTTCCGGCATTGACACGGTTTGTGCAGAGTGTAAAAAAAGTGATTTTTCATTGTGCATCAAGCACGAATATTATACTGTTTTTTTCTTATTTCTCTTTCAAAGATTCCCTTTCTCCCCCTCCGGATCCGGCTGTATTGCATCCGGAAATTTCATCCATATAGGCGGCGATGGCGCAGGAATAAAGCAGCCGGAACCAGGTATCCGAAGCGTCCAGATCAATATGGAACAGTTCCTTGATCCGGCCGATCCGATACAGGATCGTATTGCGGTGGGTAAACAGTCTTTGGGCAGCCGCAGAACAGATCTCCTTGGACTGTAAATACGCACAAAGAGTTCGGAAATAATCCGTGCCATTTTCCTTATCGTACTGCCGGATCTCCTTGATACGGGAATCCAAAAGGCCATCCAGAGCCGCCGGATCATAGTCCACGGCGCTGAGGACCATATCGAGAAAACGGTATTCCGACTGGGAGATAACGACCTCATTATTGCCAAGAAGGCGAAGGATCTTCAGGGTGCGCAGAGCCTGTCCGTAGATCCGGGGAAGGTCTGTCAGTTCCATAAAAATATCGCTGCAGCAAAGGACCGTTCCATAGGCTTTCAGAACATCCGTCAACTGGTCGGTTTTCAGCAGATCGTCCTCCGGCCGGGAGGGAAAATAACGAAGGATCTGCAGGTGTCCTTCGTAGAAAATCACCCAGCAATCCCGCAGCAGACTTTCGAAGGTATGCCTTAAATTTCCGCTGTTTTCCCGGATTTTATCATGGATCGGAACCGTCAGAAGCTGAAAGTATTTTGCATCCCCCAGCTTATCCGAAAGGACCCGGTTATGGAAGGGACTGTCGGGATGTTCGTTGCCTAAAAGCAGGTCCGTAAACACCGTCTCCTGGGAGCGATTGTCGATAAAAATAATGTTCTCCCTTTGGGCAAAAAGAAGCTTGACCACCAGGTTGCTGATCAGGGGAAGAAGTTTCCAAATACCTGCGGGCATGGGATTCACTTCCAGGATAACAACGGTCCCATACAGCTGTCCCCGAAAGACCAGTTTGCTGATCAGCCATTTGTAGGGGCCATCCGTATGATCCCGCTCGTAGGGCTCGTTGGTAGTAATGTGCATATCCCAGCAATGATCGGTCAAAACTTCATCGATCAGCTTGCCGCTGAAGGCTCCGTTTTGAACCGCATCGGTCCAAAAATCCGCCCCCTCCAGACCCTCTGTGCTGGAGCTGGCCAGCAATTTAAAACCGCTCCCGACCACGATCATGGGGTTGCCGATAATCACCGATGTAGCTTCGATAAATTCCTCCACATCGGCCGCTGCATAGAATGCGTCCAACACTTTAAAAGAAAGATTTACATGATCCATAGCACACCCTCCGGAAAAACAATTTTTTTCGGACTTTAAGATATTTCTTACTTTCACATTATCACAGAGACGCTTCCAATGCAAGAAAACTCTTGTGCACTACGCACAAAAAAATTACAAAATAAAATAGTTCAAAATGCCAAGAAGGGCGATCCCCGGCACACCAAGCACCCCGACAATGATGGCAGAAAAAACGTTGAGAGCCAGATGAAAGCCCCAAATTCCGCCGATCAGATTCACAAGAAGGATCCCCACACCGCCGAGAATACTATTGATCAATAACTTCAAAAGAAACTTCAAAGGAACCAGAAACAGATACCCGATCACATACAGCGCCAGCAAAGCAAACCCATAGGCAAGCAGCACGCCGATCTCCATGTTCATGTCCACATTCCCACCTCCTGCTGTATAAAATATGTCCTTCCGGAATAAAATAGACATACAAAGGGGGGATAGCATGGGGTAAAAGAGACGTTTCGGACTGCCTATCGAAGTTTTTTGAATCTGCCGAAAGAAAAAAGCGAGGAACAGGCACTGTATGACTCCATTTGGGCCGCGAAAAAGGAATGGGATCTGGCGGAAGCCCGCTTCCAGGAAGCCACCGGACAGGAGATGGTGGACTTCGCAATTTATGACGCCATGGCCGCCAGAAAAAAATACATGTATCTAATGATGAAAGCCCGTCAGATGGGTTTATAAAACACAAAATCGTCGATCCATTCAGGTCGACGATTTTTTTCATTTACATTTTCGAAGAAAATATTTCACCTGCACATTGTGCAGATTTCACCCGCGTCAGCGGATTTCACCCACGCGAATGCGTGTATTTCATTGCGATCCGACACTGGAGGATCGCTTTTTCGGGCACATCAAATCGCCGGGATGACAAATACCTGTCCCGGATAGATCAAATTGGGGTTATTGATTTGGTTGCTGTTTGCTTCGTAAATTTTGGTCCAGTCTGCACCGTTTCCATAGGCCTTTTCGGCGATCTTCCAAAGGCAGTCGCCTGCTTTTACGGTGTAGGTATCTTCTTCTGCGGCAGGAGCCTCAGGCTCTTCCGCAGCGGGTTCTTCGGAAATGACAGGGGCGGCAGGCTCTGCGGGAACAGGTTCCGGGGAAGCCTCCGGAGGTTCGGCAGTCTCCGCCTTTTCAGAAATTACGGGATCGATAGCAGCATCAAGCTCAGCTCCGGAAACAGCTTCCTGTTCCGCAGCCAAGAGGATGTCTGCTCCTCCCATTCCATCTCCGTCGGGACGATCACCGCTGGCGGTGACGGTCACACAAAGGAGAATCACAACAACGAGAAGCAGGGATATGAATCTATGGCGCATCTGTCTTGCGTATCTGGCAGACTTTAAAGGTGTCATAGCTTACTCCTGCAATACAATTCAAAAACTACTCCTCAAAAAGGTGAGGGAAAATCATTCTATCACACCTGTGCAAAAATTTCCAGTCTTTTTTGAGCGAAGGATTGACGGATGTCCAATTATCCATATAATGGAATTATATGGATAATTTTTACATTTTAATATACACCTATACCTTCGCCGGCGCCGGAATCGCCATTTTGCCCGTTTTAAACCATTTGCCCACCCTGTGGCTTTGCGACTATGGAGAAAGTCCGGGAAATCGCCATTCTGCGCCTCGGTTTTCTCTGTGGCCATGGGGATTTCTTTGGGGAACGCTGTTAGGGTATGAGGCGATGTTTTTCGGAACACAAAGTCAATGGCTCTACGGCACAGCGGTTCTCATGATCCTTTGGGTCCTGATCCAGTCCGCCATGATCGATCGCAAGTTCGGGATCCTCCCAGACCAGCACACCATCCTCATCGCCCTGCTCTCTCCGTTGGTGGTGATCCCGGACCTTTTCGCCTCCGGGGATGCCTGCCACATTCATACCTCGTGGACAAGCCCGCTTTGGGGAAGTCTGGCGGGCGGAGGAGTCCTGCTTCTCATCGCCCTGCTTGGCCGCCTTATTTATAAAAAAGAAAGCATCGGTTTCGGCGACATCAAACTGCTCTTTGCCCTGGGCCTTTCCGCAGGTCCCGCAGGCAGCCTTTTTATTATCTGCGCGGCCTCCTGGGGCATAGCCCTGAACTATGGGCTGGCCTCCCTGTTTCACCGCCGAAACATCCCAGGAGAACGCCCCATGGGCCCCTGGATCGCCGCAGCAGCCGGCCTGTGGTTTCTGTTGCACGCATAAAAAACTTGATTAATCGCTTACATATATGATATCATATATGTAAGCAAGTAGAGGTGATATACTTGCAGATCGAACTAAGAAAACAAGCACAGAAATACCTTGATCATGTAGATATGATCACACGCAGAAAGCTATATCGCGCTATTGAAAAATTATCACAATGGGAAGGCGATATTCGTCCGCTGAAAGGGCTTCCCAATCACTATCGCTGCAAGATCTATCATTATCGGATTCTGTTTAAATTGGAAATGGATCGCTGCGTTATAGTGGTAATAGAGATCAATACCCGAACCAATATCAAATATTAGGAGGGATCTGTATGAGAAAGAAAATATCCCCGGAAGAACTGGAACGGCGGCTTGATGAAATCAATGCCAGAGAACCGGAAGAGCCGACAAAAGAAGATTTGGAGGCCATTGCAAAAGCGGAAGAGGAAGACCCCAGCGACACCATTTCCCTGAAAGAATTTAAGGCGCAAAAGGAATACAGCGGAAGACTGCTTCTCCGTATACCGAAGGAACTCCATAGGGAACTGGCCCAGGCCGCACAGGAAAACGGCGTCAGCCTGAATCAATACGCACTTTACAAATTATCAAAATAAAAAAGCCTCCCGCCCAGGGAGGCTTTTTGAATCGATTTTATCTCTTGCCGGTGCAGTTAAGAACGTTCTTCATCTTGTGCTGTACCATGGACTGGATAGCGGTTCTGGCGGGAGCCAGGTACTTCCGGGGATCGAAATCTGCGGGATTTTCGATGAGGTACTTCCGGACCTCTGCGGTCATTGCAAGACGCAGGTCGGTGTCGATGTTGATCTTGCAGATGCCGTACTGTGCGGCCTTCCGCAGCATGTCTTCGGGAACGCCCTGGGCACCGGGGATGTTGCCGCCGTATTCGTTGCAGCGAGCTACGAATTCAGGCAGAACGGTGGATGCGCCGTGGAGAACCAGAGGAGTGTTGGGAAGCTTGTTGGAGATGATCTCCAGCAGTTCGTAATCCAGATAGGGTTCACCCTTGAACTTGTATGCGCCGTGGCTGGTTCCGATGGAGATCGCCAGAGAGTCGATACCGGTTCTTTCTACGAATTCAACAGCTTCATCGGGATCGGTGAAGGTTGCGGAGCGAGCATCTACCTTGATGTTGTCTTCGATACCGGCCAGCTTACCCAGCTCAGCTTCTACAACAACGCCGTGGTCATGAGCATATTCTACGACCTGCTTGGTCAAAGCGATATTTTCTTCGAAAGAGTACTTGGAGCCGTCGATCATAACGGAAGTGAAGCCGTCGTCTACGCACTTCTTGCAGATCTCGAAATCTTCACCGTGGTCCAGGTGCAAAACGATGTCCAGACCGGTGTCTTCGATAGCAGCTTCCACCAGCTTCAGCAGATAGGCGGGACGGGCGTATTTTCTTGCGCCGGCAGAGACCTGCAGGATCAGGGGTGCATTTTCAATGTTTGCTGCATCCACGATACCCTGGATGATCTCCATGTTGTTCACGTTGAATGCACCGACTGCGTAGTCGCTCTTCAGTGCCTTTGCGAACATTTCCTTAGATGTTACTAATGCCATTTTTTTATCCTCCTGTTTCCGGGAGCGACCCTTGTCGTTCCCTTATACAAATTGTAACAAAGTCATGGCGCCCCAAAGCGGATCTTCGGAGACTTTACGGGTTCAGAAGGTCTAATTCGTAAGGATCTTTACGATCTCGTCGAGAGAAGATCCTGCAGGAATATCAAAGGTTCCTGCCTGCAGCTTCGTATCGGCCTCGGCCTCAACAACTGCCTTATAGAATTCATCCTTAGAGGAGATCAGGCCGGCATCAAGCAAAGCCTGGGCAACATCCGCACCGGTGGAGCCGGAAGGAATGGTCACGGTCACGGGAGTTCCGGGTGTGGGACCTTCCGGTTCCGGTTCAGGCTGAGGCTCGGGCTGGGGTTCCGGTTCCGTAACGGGAGGCTCATCCACAACAGGGGGTTCCGGGGTATCCCCTTCGCCGCCGGTGGGTTCGTCACCGTTTACGGGATCGTCACCTTCGATGCTTCCGGAAAGTTCGCCGTCGGGATCCTCGATATCCCCTACAGAGGGAATAGGATCTGCGGGCAAATTTGCTTCCGCATCGGCAATGGCCTGCTGTGCTGCCATAGAGGGATATCCCATGAGAACATCCACCCGGGTCACAATGACAAGGGCAGCTATTAAAACAATGACACAGGCAATGACTATGTCATTATGATTATAAAACATATCTTTGAGTTTATTCATCTCGAATCCTCCCCTACTAATCTAATTTATCATTATTTCCTTTAAAATTCAATGCATATTTTTGTTTTCTCCGTAGGATAAAGGCCTCAGAATGCTCCCACGAAAAGCCGTCTTGCATCTTGCACTTCCGAAGCAAACGCAATATAATAGCCCTATCAGGGGAACGGAAGAACACCCTCTTTCACCCCCCACAGGAGGCATAAAATGGATTTTAAACTGACAAAACAACAGGAGCAGATCCGCTCCATGGTCCGGGAGTTCGCCGAAAAGGAAGTAGCTCCTTTGGCAAAGCAGATCGATATAGAAGCCCGTTTCCCCCACGAAACCGCAGAAAAAGCTGCAAAGCTGGGACTGCTGGGACTGCCCTTCCCCAAGGAATACGGAGGCAGTGCGGTAGACTACGTTTCCTATGTTATGGCCATTGAGGAACTGTCCAAAGTCTGCGGCTCCACCGGCGTTATCGTACAGACCCACTGCGCCCTGTGCTGCTGGCCTATTCTGACCTTCGGCACCGAAGAGCAAAAGAAAAAGTACCTGCCTGACCTGCTGACCGGTAAGAAGATCGGCGGCTTCGGCCTCACCGAACCCAACGCCGGAAGCGACGCAGCCGGCACCGAAACCATCGCCGAAGACAAGGGCGATCACTGGGTATTGAACGGTCAGAAAAAGTTCATCTCCGGCGGCGGTATTGCCGACGTATACGTAGTTATGGCTATGACCGACAAGTCCAAGGGGACCCGGGGCATCAGCGCCTTTATCGTAGAAAAAGACTTCCCCGGCTTCCGGCCCGGTAAAATCGAAGATAAAATGGGCATCCACGGATCCATCGCCGCAGAGCTCCACTTCGAAAACTGCATCGTCCCCAAGGAAAACTTACTCCACGAAGAAGGCAAGGGATTCAAGGTCGCCATGTCCGCTTTGGATGTAGGCCGATTGGGCATCGCCGCCCAGGCTTTGGGACTGGCCCAGGGCGCCTTCGACCAGACCGTAAAATATATGAAGGAAAGAAAGCAGTTCGGAAAAGCCCTTTGCGAATTCCAGGCTCTCGCCTTCGAAATGGCGGAAATGAAAACGAAGATCGACGCAGCCCGGTTCATGCTGTACTATGCCGCATCTCTCCGGGAAGAAGGTGTGCCCTCTACCGTTGAGGCCGCCCAGGCGAAGCTCTTCTGCTCCGAGACCGCTATGTACGTGACCACAAAGGCTGTCCAGTTCCACGGCGGCTACGGATATACGAGAGATTACCCCGTAGAGAGAATGATGCGGGATGCCAAGATCACCGAGATCTACGAAGGCACCTCCGAGATCATGAAACTCATCATCTCCGGCTCCATCTTTAAATAGGTTCAAAGATGGAACTTTGGGATATTTACGACGAAGCCGGCAACCGAACCGGCAAAACGAAGCCGAAAGGCTCCCCCATGGAGCCCGGTGAATACCACCTGTCCATGGAAGCATGGATCATGAACCGCGAAGGGAAACTTCTTCTGCAGCTTCGGGCGCCGGGCTGCGACATTTTGCCAGGCACATGGAGCCTGACCACAGGCCGGATGATCGCCGGCGAAGACACGCGGACAGGGTGTATCCGGGAGCTGCAAGAAGAGCTGGGACTCACCGTGGAAGAGAAAGACGTGACCTTCCTCAGACGGCTGATCCGCAGATCCCGGGGACTGCTTTGGGACGCCTACCTGGTGCGGGCAGATGTGCCTTTAGAGGAAATCGTTCTTCAGGAAGAAGAAGTCAGCGAAGCCGCATGGATCACCATCGAGGAGTACCAGAAAAAAGTCCTGGAAGGTGCTGTTTTTGCCCATCCACAAAGCCTGGAGATCGCAGAATCTCTGAAGGCTTTTCGGCCGTAAGCTGTCGAAACAACAAAAGAAAAATCACTTGCGTGTACCGGAAAAGTTTGCTATTCTTGTACACGTAAGATACGCGGGTGTAGTTCAATGGCAGAACACCAGCTTCCCAAGCTGGATACGGGGGTTCGATTCCCCTCACCCGCTCCATGAAAAAAGCACTCACTTT
>SVCV01000051.1 GCA_015058185.1 Clostridiales bacterium
CTGCTGAGCTTCCCGAACCTTCTGCTGGGTTTCGAACGCAGCTTCGTTCTGGCCAACTCTGGTGGGATCATACCACTTGCGATATACGATACGGTTTACGATCATGTAGCCAACACCCCACATGATACCGGGGATAACGGTAGCTACGAACAGTGCGGATACGCTTGCGGTAGTTACGGTGGAATAAATAATAGCGTTCATGTTGGGGGGGATCATGTAACCCAGGGGGGCACAAGCAGCGGCCAGTGCGGTGGTGTACCGACGGTCCCAGCCCAGCTGTTCCATTCTGGGGATTACGATGGAGCCGATGGTGGAAACGGTTGCAACACCGGATCCGCACAGAGCACCAAAGATCATGGATACGAGGGGTACCATGTAACCCAGACCACCCTTGACCTTACCCAGGAATGCCTGGCAGAAGTCTACAAGGGCGCCGGCGATACCGCTCTTTTCCATCAGGTTACCACCCAACATAAACAACGGGATAGCGAGCAGCGAATAGCTGTTATTTGCAGAGAAAGCAGTTCTGGCGAAACCACTGATTTCACCGCCGGTGATGAGTTCCAGCAGCAGAGAGGTTACCAGGAAGCTAACACCTACGTTCATACCGAGAAGGATGAGAACAACAACTACTACAATAGCAATAATCAGTGTAGATGCCATGTCTATGCCTCCTTCATCGCTTTAATCTTTTTACCGGTGTTAACGAAATAGTAGATACCCATCAGGCAGCTTGCAAAGGGCAGGATCATGTAGAAGCAGCCCAGAGGAATGCCGGTACCCTGATCGGTGCTGCCGTATGCAAATGCATGGGCAGTGTAGTCAAAGGCGACCTTGCAGAAGATCAGCAGAGATACTGCGGTGATGAAATACAGGATCGCATCGACGAGAAGAATAACCTTCTTGTTCTTAACAAAGAGGTCAAGAAGCTGAATGGAGATGTGATCGTCGTTACGAGCTGCCATGATCGCGCCAAGCCAAACCGTATAGATCATCAGATAGGGAGGCATATCAGACAGGCCGCCCAAGCTGAAGTTAAATACGAAACGGCAAACAACCTGAACGTTGATGATGATCAGAATTGCCAGTACGCAAACGCCGCAGATAACTGAAATTACATTATAGAGGCCTTTGTCCAGAGATTTAAAAAAGGACATTTTGCACACTCCTTATCAGTTATAGATAATCGCGTAAAGTAAGATAAATCCATTTTTTTCGGCCGAGCCGAAAGATTCAACACATTTTTTCTTAACAGGTTCTAAACAGATCCATAAAGAGAATCAGCTCCCACAACAAACTGTCGTGGGAGCTGAAGTTTGTCAAAGTTTACAGGTTAGCATCCTTCCATGCCTGGGAGATACCAACAACTTCGTCTACCAGTTCCTGGCCGTAAGCTTCGTAGAACTGGGGATACAGGGAAGCACCGTATGCATCCCATTCTGCCATTTCTTCAGCAGTGGGTTCGTATACTGCGCAACCGGCTGCTTCCAGAGCATCCAGGGTGTCGCCCTGCTGTGCCAGCAGAGTGTCTCTGTAGATCCAAGCTGCATCCTGAGCGCATTCTTCGAGCAGAGCTACGGTTTCAGCGTCGAGGGAATCATACAGGGTCTTGGACATCTGGAACAGAGGCATTACCTGCCACTGCCAGTTGATTACGGAGTAGTGCTTGGAAACTGCTTCCAGACCGTTGGACAGGCAGGAGTCAGCAGCGTGTTCGAAACCGTCAACGGTACCCAGCTGCATAGCGGTGTACAGTTCGGACATGGGCAGAATGGTGGTGTTGCACAGGCCATTCCAGTAAGTCATAACGGTGTTGTCGTTGTATGCACGCAGCATCAGACCTTCGAGGTCAGCGGGAACGTGGATTTCACGAACGTTGTTGAATACGCCACGCAGGGTACCGATGGTACCGGAGATGCACTGTACGTTGTTTTCCTGAGAAATTCTCTGGTATACTGCGAACAGTTCGCCGTCCTTGTCGCCCATCAGATCGTCAGCCATGTCATAGTTGGTAACTACGCCGGGCATGTTGAATACGCCGTAACGAACATCATGTGCGGAAGCGCCGCAGCAGTAGGAGATGTCCAGGTCGTCAGTTCTCAGCATGTCGAACAGGTCGTCCATGCCGCCCAGGATGGAAGCCCAGTGGATCTGGATGGTGATCCGGCCTTCGGATCTTTCTTCAACCATTTCCTTGAATGCTGCCAGAGCATCGCCGGTTGCGTTGAAGTTGGGGTTTGCCTGAGGATCGATGAACATGGTACCTACGTTGAAGGTGTAGGAAGGCAGTTCAACTTCGGGAGCATCTGCTGCATCGTCGCCAGCTTCGGGAGCGGGAGCAGGTGCGGGTGCGGGATCGTCATTACCACCACAGCCAACGAAGCCGACCATGGCCAGAGCGACGATCAGGAGCAATACGAGTAAGTTCTTCTTCATTTCATTCTCTCCTTTTTCGTTTTTCTTTTAGATTGAAATAGAATAACCTTTTTTATGTATTAACGGATTTCCCTTAGAGAGCCTGTTTGAGGCCTTCCAAAGTCAGTCCGCTAAGACCGAGATTTTCGAGGGTGTAACCCTCAGCCATGTAGTCCGTGTCATTTACGAAGCCCGCAATATTCAGGAAGTTCTCAGACAGGGGAACGGAAACTCCGTACGCCTTTGCCAGAGAAACCAGCAGAGCTACGCCGCAGCCGGCGTCTTCGGACACATAGCGGTGAGACAAGGAAGAGGGACCTTCCAGTGCCTTAAAGTCAGCAAACTGTGCAGGGGGTTCGCCCATCAGCATCCGGAAGAGGGGTTCGTCGTCCTTTCCGAAGAAGGTGAGACCTACGCCTTCCAGAACAGCCAGTCTTTCCTTACCAAGTTCACGCATGCACTTGATGAAGACTTCGCTCAGACCTTCCTGGAACATGGCGAAATCGTCGCCGCGCTTTTCGATCTGAACTGCGTTGAGGATGGAGCCGCCTACGTGGCTGACTACGTTGGGAGAGTTCAGGGTCGCTTCTATAACATTTTCGCAGGCTTCCACTGGGAAGAGTACGGAAAATGCTTCGACTGCAGCGGGAGTTTCCTTAGTAGGATAGGCTGCGATCTTCTTGGGAGCGGGGGGCAGGGCTACGAGAACCTTACCGGGAGCTCTCCGGCGGCAAGCCCAAAGGCTGCCGGACATTTCTGCTGTAATTATATTCTTTTTGTTTAATTTCTGCAAGGCTTTCTGCAGAAGAAAAGAACCCATATTTCCGGGAACGAACAGGACTGCCTGTCCTTCTTCCAGCTCAGGAGCAACCAGCTCGATCACTTCTTTATGACGGCCTGCGGAGCAGCAGATCAGTACAAGAGGAGAGCTCTTGATAGCTGCGCCGAAGTCATTTGTCAGGCAATCGATGGCTACAGGAGCATCGTCCTTGAGAGCACCTGCCAGGAAAATTCCGCCCTGGGCGGTAATATCTGCAAAATCTGCAGCCTGTTCAACGGTGTCGCACAGGGTTACGGAGTTGCCCAGCTTGGAAAGGTAAGCTGCGGTGGCCATACCCGTGGATCCGCATCCGATAATCGTTACTTTCTGACTCATTTTTTTCCATCCTTTTTTTCCGGGGATGCCGGTCTTTCGTATAAAGCTTACGCGTTATAGTCAACGACCAACAGGTATTCTTCCATTGCTCTGACAGCTTCACTCTCATCTCTTTCCCGGATGGCAGAGATGATCTTTTCGTGGAGAACACCGCCTGCGGCATTTACAGGTTCGGGCAGAGGATCTTCTTCCATCTGCTTGGCAATGACTTGACGGACCGCATTGAGCAGCTGTCCTACGATGGCATTGCCGCCGCACTTGGCGAGCTGGTTGTGAAAAGCAAAGTCCCGCTGGCGCCGTTCATCCCGATCCAGGCCGGGCTCCCGGAACATCCAGTCGCACTTTTCCAGAGCTGTAATATCTTCTTCGGATGCTCTGCGGACAGCCATACGGACTACCAGCAGCTCCAGCATTTCCCGAAGCTCAATGAGCTCCAGAACATTGCCGACATCCATATTCACAATAAAATTCAGGGGGTCTACCAGGTGATCTGCAGAGGATTCCGCAACGAAGGTTCCTTCATTAGTGCGGACGATCCGCTTGTTATAGGACAGCACCTTTAAGCTCTCCCGGATGGTGGAGCGACCTACCGCAAACTGTTCCGCCAGAGTGCTTTCCGTAGGAAGCCGGTCTCCGGGGTTCATGTCTGCGATCATATTTTCCAGTTTCTGAATGACGGTATCCGTCAGGCAGCCCTTTGAAGACATTTTCGCACCCATCCTTGAATTGTTACTATTGTACGCACTACAGAATATATTCAGACAATTATGGCACATTGTCTGAGTATAATCCTTGCTTTAGTATATTGTCAGACAACCCGATTGTCAATAAAAAACCATTCAAATTTCACTCAGGCACCAAAAAATTATCAAAAAAACTTCAAGAAAATGGAAGATTTTCTCGAAAGACCACTACGGATGGTGTACTTCTTTAGCCTTCACCGCTAAGGGGAAGAGGTCGTGTTGTTTTATCGCCACAAAGGACGCGCCTTTCCTGCAAAGACAAAAGAGAGGCAGCCCGCTGATCAGCGGACTGCCTCTCCTCTAATGGATTTATCTTACCACTTTATTTTTTCTTCTGATAGCCAACTACGGCTATGACGGCGTATACTGCCATAACAAGCATTACACAAGCCATCCAAACGAGAGATGTATTCATGCATTACCTCCTATTCTGTAACTGCAGATACAACGGAAAAGAAAACCTATTTATTCTTCTTATCCATTGCCTTGCAGGCGACAGTGTAAATACCATAACTGACAGCGATCATTACGATCATGATCACGAAAGCCTGACCAAATAAGGTTGCAAACATGTAGATCCCTCCTTATTTAACTTCCTTGTTCTTGAGACCCTTTTCCTTCCAATAGCCCATCTTGGCATCCTTAACGATGCAGTTACCGATGAGAGGAATGACAAAGCCCAGAACAGAGGTGATATAACCGTTGGGTACGATGTCTGCGGTAGTTCCAAAGACGGTCGGCAGAGGAGTCAGGGACCACAGTGCATTTACGACCCAGGAGATACCGAGAGTGAAGCCTGCGACCTTTGCGCTTCTCTTCCAGAACAGACCGAAGACGAACAGGAAGAATACGGGGCAGATCCAGGCGAAGGCCCAGTTGATCGCACCGATGATGGTGGGCAGGGTGAAGGACAGCAGGATTACGAATACTGCCAGGATAATGATGACAATACGCATAACCTTCTTGACTTCCTTTTCCGTTGCCTGAGGCTTGAACAGGTTCTTGTAGATGTCATAGCCGAAGATGGTTGCGCATACAAGAGTAGTCATAGCGAAGGTGGACAGGATGGCTGCCAGCAGTGCTGCCAGGGTCAGTACGGTGACCCAGGGAGGAAGCATGTCAACCAGCATGTTCATTGCTGCGGTCTTGCCGCCCAGTGCTGCGTATTCGGGCAGAGCTCTTGCGGCCAGGCCCAGGGTTACGGAGAATACGCCGAACAGACCATTGATGGGAGCGGCGATCCACAGGGAGCGACGGATGATCTTTTCATTCTTAGCGGCGATGGGAGTCTGCAGCTGCTGCTGAGAAACGGGGCCGTAGAATGCTACTACCAGCAGGTTGGACAGTGCGAAGCTGAACCACAGCTGAGGAGTACCCATGACCTTGGTCATGAATGCGGTATTGACATCGCTGTTCAGAGCTTCAGTTACATAACCGTAGTCGCCGCCGGGCAGCTGCGTTGCTACGATGATGGTTGCTGCGATGATACCAACATACAGTACGAAGATATTTACCAGGTTTACAACGCCGATTTCTTTCATGCCGGCGAGGATTACGTATACTACGCCGAAGATACCACCGGCGATTACTGCGGGAACGATGGGCCAGCCGGTCATGGCTTCGATTACGATACCAGCACCCTGGGTTTCCAGAGTCAGAATACCAAATACTACGCCAGCCATTACGCAGGATACTGCCAGGGATACCTTTTCACCATACATATCCTTCAGTGCTGCGGAGATGGTGGTGTGACCCATACGGCGGATCCAGGGACCGGTGAGCAGGCACAGCAGGATGAAGAACAATACATGAGCGATACTGAACCAAATGGTTACAGCACCCATGCCGTATGCCATTTCGAACATACCGGTAATATGAGCGGAGCCCAGACCGGTCAAAGCGATGGTAGGTACCAGCATTGCGAAGGTCATGTTTCTTCCGCCGAGAGCGAATTCGCCTTCATTGTGAGCATGCTTCTTGTTTCTCCATGCTACGATAGCACCGATACCGAATACGACAATGATTTCATAGATCAATACGCCTATGATAATACCAATCTTCATAAATCAGTCCTCCTAACAAAACTTTCTTGCACTACATTTTTTCGATAGTTAGGGAATTCTCCTTCAAACACCCTTATATCTACCTCCCTTCAATGTATATGCGAAAGGACTGCTTTCAACCGACAAGACCGTTGAAATAAATAGATGAGTTCTTTTTCCGTTCTCGGATATGTCTGTCGGGAAAGACAGGGTCCTGTTCTGCAGGTTTCTATAATGCTCTGTTGGCAGTAATTTCGTAGGTGTGGAACCAGGGCTGGATCCGTTCGAATTCTGCACTGGCAGCCAAAACGTCCAGATCGCCGAAACCATCGCGTCTGCCGATGATCTGCATGCCTACGGGGAATCCATCCTTGGAGATGCCTGCGGGAACGGAGGCAGCGGGATGTCCGGTGAAGTTGCAGAAGTAGGTCAGGCAGTAGCCGATGAGAGGTTCTACTTTTTCGCCCAGGATTTCCTTGGGGCCCAAGGTGTTCCGGCCGGCGTCGTCGTTCTTGGTGGGGAAGCAGGCCGTTACGGGAGATACGATAAAGTCATAATCCAGGAATGTGGTCTGCATCATATCCCAGATTTCGGTCCGGATCACTTCATCTGCATAGTAGTCAACATAGTGACGCTGGTATGCGTCGTTGATCCAGTACATCAATTCGGGATTCAGGGAGTCGGGATGATCCTTCATCAGGTCGATGCCGGCTGCCTTGAAGTCTTCCATCATTTCCAGACCGCCGCTGATGGAGATCAAACGGCACCAGGCTTCTGCCAGTTCAAACTGGGAACGCTTGATATCGAACTTTACTTCTTCTACGATAGCGCCGGCTTCTTCAAACTTCTTAACTGCCTTGCCGATCATTTCTTTGATCTCGGGCTCTACGGGGAAGATGCCGAAGTCGGGAGTATATGCGATTTTCTTGCCCTTGATGGAGCGGTTTAAGGCTGCCATGAAATCTCTTTCGCCCCAGTCTCTGCTGAAGGGATCGAAGGGGTCATAGCCGGCCATGGCCTGCATAGCAAGAGCGGTGTCTGCTACGGTACGGGTTTGAGCACCATTGAAGCAGTAGGGATGGCTGGTGCCGTAGGCATTGGGTCTGGGGGAGTTGGAAACGGTACCCAGAGAAGGCTTGAAGCCGTAGATGCCGCACCAGGCTGCAGGAATACGAATGGAGCCGCCGCCGTCAGAACCTTCCGCGATGGGCATCAGGCCGTCTGCTACTGCGGAGCAGGAACCGCCGGAGGAACCGCCGGAGTTATAGCCTACCTTAAAGGGCGTGCTGGTGGGGCCATACAGTCTATTATCGCAAGTGCCGCGGAATGCGAGAGCAGGGCTGTTGGTCTTTCCGAGGAAAACCGCATCCTGATCCGTCAGGCTCTTGGTATAGGTGGTGTAATGGGTATCGGGAGTTCCGGCCAAAACACTGATGCCGCCGAAGCTGCCGGGCCAACCGGGAAGTCCGGGGATAAAGTCCTTTGCTGCAGTGGGAACACCGGCAAACAGACCAACAGGCTTACCGGCCATAATGTCCGCTTCTACCGCCTTGGCCTTTTCCATAGCCTTATCATAATCGGTATAAATAATTGCATTCAGACTGGGGTTTCTCTTTTCGATACGATCCATGAAATGCTTCAGAACTTCAACAGGCGAAAGGGCTTTGCTGCGGAAGTTTTTTACCATATCGACAGCACTCATATAAGACAGATTATCCAAGTTATTCACCTCTTTCAGAAACACAAACAACAGTGTTGCATATAAACATATTCTATCCGGTAAACATTATTCACCTAATGTCCATTTTCTCAGCTTTTCCCCGCTTTTGCCCCCTTTTTTTTCCTTATATCAACCTTCTCCATAAGCAAAACTTATTACGAAAGGCTTCGCCATAAATATTTTCAATACTATCGTGCAAAATCCACCACATCTTCCAAAATTTCACACAAAAAGACCCCCTTTAAGAGGAGGTCTTTTTTTCTTTAAAAATCACTCATATCGTTGAAATTACAAGGTTTCCGCAGTGTCAGACAATCCGCTTTCCATTGTCTGCCCACCTGCATCGGGAGCCATTTCACCTGGTAAACCTGTTCCCATATCGGGAATTTCGGGCTCGGAAGCGGCATTTTCGCCCAGCATTTCCTTCAGGATGCCTTCCAGCTCGTTCAGGTATACGCCGTAGGCTGCCCAATCACCTCTCTGCTGGGCCTCAACCGCCTTATTGAAGGTGTCGTTGGCCAGCTGAGCCAATTCTTCGGGAGTACGATCCATATCGTCGCCGGGAACATCCTGTCCGGGAGCATCCGTTCCGGAAGGATCATCCGGAGTGACATCGCCGTCATAGTTTCCGCCTGCCAGATAATCGCCGGCACCCTTGCCAAACATTTCATCCAGGGCAGCTGCCAGGGTTTCTGCGTAAGCAATTCTCTCATTATAATATACGATTACCCGCTTTACTTCCGGCAAGCTGCTGTTGGCAGATTCCAGATATACCGGTTCTACATACACAAGAGAATCTTCAATAGGGATAACGAACATGTTGCCTCGGGTGTAGGTGGATCCGGCAGAGTTCCACAGGGTAAAGTCTGCTGCGATCTCCGTATCCTGGTCGATCTGTGCTTCGATCTGTCTGGGACCGTAGATGATGCGATCCTTGGGCAGCTGGTACAGAACCAGGTCGCCATAGTGTTCGCCGTCATTTCTGGCGACTAGCAGAGCCGTCATATTATACTTGCCGGAAGGAGTATAAGGAATGGAGTTGATGAATTCCGCCTTATCTTCGCCGGGAAGCTTCATTATATAATAGATGGGGCTCATGGTGGTTTCATCCATACCGTAAATTTCGGTAGCGATGCTCCACCGGTCTTCGTTCTGGTAGAAGATGTTCACATCGGTCATATGATACTTGGTGTATACATTGGCCTGGATGGTGAACATGGTATTGGGGTACCGGATATGTGCCTGGAGGCCTTCAGGCATTTCGTCAAAGCCCTTGAACATATCGGGGTAGATCTTCTGCAGAGTCATAGCGATGGGATCTTCTTCATCCACGATGTAGAAGTTGGTGTCGCCATTGTAAGCGTCGATCACGACCTTTACGGAGTTCCGGATATAGTTGATGCCGCCGGTGCCGTTAAAGGGTTCAGAGTAAGGATAGTAACGGCTGGTGGTGTAAGCGTCGTAGATCCAGTACAGGCCGCCGTCTACGGTTACGATATAGGGATCGGAATCGTATTCCAGGAAGGGTGCCAGGGTCTTAACACGATCTTCAATGTCACGATTGATCAGGATCCGGGAGTTGCTGTCAATGTTGTTGGAGACCAGCAGCTTCAGGCTCTGTTCCTTGATGGCAAAGAGGATCCGGTTTATGGGATTCAGCTTAATACCGGCATTGCCTTCATAGGTACAATATACGTTATTGTCACCGCTGGGATAGTCGAATTCCTGTTCATCCGTATTGGTGATGATATAGTTGTTGGTTCCTTCGCCGAAGTAGATCTCGGGTCTGGTGATCTCAATTTCCTCAACCTGAGAAACAGGAGGAATGCTGTCGATCATCATAGCGGGCTGACCGCTTTCGGTGACCTGGTCTACCCGGGACAGGGTCACGCCATAGCCGTGAGTGTACTTCAAGTGCGTGGACAGCCACTGATCCGTGGTCTTGGTCTCGTCGATTTCACGAGCGGACAGGAAGACCTGGGTATATTCGCCGTTGATCATGTAACGGTCTACGTCTACGTCGTGGAAGAAGTAGTACAGACGAATACTCTGGGTCTGGTTGTAGAACTTCTTGGCAGGTTCGTAGTCGTTGATACGAATATTGGAGATGGTCTCCATGTTATTGATAATGTCATCCTTGGTCAGGTCATTGGTGGCAGCAAATTCCTGGATCCGGATATCCTGGAGATCATAGGCATACCGGGTAAAGGCAATATTATTTTCCAGATAAGTGGATTCTTTGCTGATTTCGTCGGGAGCAACTACCAGGTTCTGTACCAGCATAGAAGCACCGCCGCCGATGATGGCGATGACGATCATGATCACGGGAACGGTGAGCACAGTCTTCCACTTTCTCTGCTTGATGCCGAGAGCAAAGGTAATGGCGGAAACAACACCCAGAACCATGATGATACGATAGACCCACAAGGTGATCTTAATGTCGGTAAAGCCGGCACCGAATACAACGCCGGAACTGCCGGTGTAGAGCAGAGTGTACTGCTTCAGGTAGAAGTTAAAGGCGATCATCAGGAAGAAGATCACGCCTAAAACCACAAATTCCTTTGCGGCAATGGAGAGCAGCCGGCCCATGTTTTCCTTATTGAAGGTGGTCTGCTGCTGGGGACGGTTATATCCGCCGAAGCCGCCCTGGCCAAAGGCATCTCCACCCTGACCGAAGGCCTGGCCAAAGGCGCCGAAAGCACCGAAGCCGCCCTGCTGCTGTTGCTGCTGACCATCCTGCTGAGGAGGAACCTTCTCGAAGATCTGCGGCCGTCTCATAGACATGAGGATCAGGTAGTAGATCAGGGTTACGATGGCAAAGCCCACAACGGTACCCATGATAATGGTGTTGGCGTGGGTAATGAATTCCAGCTTAAAGATGTAGAAGGATACATCCTGGTTAAAGATGGGATCCAGGATCGAGAAGTCTGTGCTGTTGGTGTACTTAAGAAGTTCAAACCAAAGGTTGTTGAATACGGTCACAGACACGATCAGGCCCAAAATCGCACTGAGGACCCAGGCGATGCCGTTAAGCGTCTTTTCGCTGCCGGAGGTCCCGCCGATATCTACGGTCTTATAGTACCGTTTCTTCAAAAGCTTTAAGTAAATTGCGCAGATGAAGAATACGATAAGGAATACGGGCACGCCCAGCTCCAGCTTGGTCAGGATCTCTTTCCAGAAAACGCTGGTGTATCCCAGTTCCCGGAACCAAAGGAAGTCCGTGAAGACCCCGATCAACTTTCCGAAGCAGGCAATGATGATGATAAGAATAACGGCAATTATACCGATTCTTCCCTTCT
>SVCV01000052.1 GCA_015058185.1 Clostridiales bacterium
ATATAAGTTATTACAACAATGAACGGATCCAAAGAAAAACAAAATGGATGCCCCCTGTTAAATACAGGGAAGCATCCATGTGTGCTTGATTCGTTCTCAATGTGTCCAGGAAACTGGGTACATATCAACGGAATGGGATTTTGCAATATCTGTTTATTTTTCAAAGGGGTGCAGGAACAGTCCGCTTCCCAGCTTGGGTTCAAACCAGGTGGACTTGGGAGGCATGATCCGGCCTGCGTCGGCTACGTTCATGATCTCGTTCATGCTGACGGGATTCAGCGCGATGGCTAACGCAGATCGACCTTCTTCCACAGCATTTTCCAGTCCGGCCAGGTTATTGTCACCGCCCATAAAGGAGATGCGTTGGTTGGTACGGGGATCTTCGATTCCTAAAATGGGAGCCAAAACCTGTCTCTGCAGAATAGATACATCCAGGCTCTCGATGGGATCTGCCTCATTGATGGCATCCTTGACCCGAACCCGGAACCAACGGCGGCCTTTCAAACAGAAGCCGAAATGATGCTTTCCTTCAGGCTTGTAACGGCCTTCTACAGGAGTGACCTCGAAATGTTCGCTCATCTTTTCGAAGAATTCCTCTTCGGTATAACCGTTCAGATCCTTGATCAAACGGCTGTAGTCGCAGATATATACATCATTCTCAGGAAGGATGACCGCCATGAAGTGATTGAAAGCTTCTTCGCCGGTCCAGCCCGGATACTTTTCTCTCCGTTTTAAACCAACCTTTGCAGAGGAGGCAGAGCGGTGATGACCGTCGGCAATGTACAGGGGATTTTCTGCAAACAGACCGCTGATCCTTGCGAGCATTTCGGGATCGGACAAGGGCCACAGTTCATGGGTGGTGCCGTCTGCGCCGGTACAGTCGATCTCGGGAGCATGAGTGCCGACCCAGTTTTCCACCATGCTGCGAAGGGCTGCGATCTCCCGGTGTACCAGGAATACAGGCTCAGTATGAGCACTGCAGGTATCAAAATGATTGATCCGGTCTACTTCTTTTTCAGCCAAAGTCAGCTCGTGCTTCTTGATCTCATTGTTGAGGTAGTCATCTACGGATACGCAGGCTACGATGCCGGTCTGAGCCCGGCCGTTCATGACCTGACGGTAAATGTAGAAAACAGGGGTCTCTTCCTGCAGGAAAATCCCTTCTTTTACGAATTCTGCAATATTGGATTCTGCCTTTTCATAAACTTCCTTGCTGTAAGGATCGGTATCTTCGGGAAGATCGATCTCTGCCCGACAAATATGAAGAAAACTCCAGGGCTTTCCCTCAGCCAGATCTCTGGCCATTTTGCGGTTCACTACATCGTAGGGAGGGGATACCACTTCTTCTGCCATTTCAGCGGTGGGACGAAGGGCCCGGAAAGGTTTTACAATTGCCATAATTTCCTCCTGAGTAAAAATTTACGATGCTACCATCATATCAGAAAAAAGAGTTTTTGCAAGGAAAAAAGCGGCTTTCCCCTTGACAGCCGGGGAAGTCGGGGTAAAATTTTAATTGTGGCTGCCGCTGGCAAAGGAAAAACAGCGCAGCTTTCGAAGGGAGAAAAATTATGACTGAAATCGGTATTATTGTAAATCCTATTTCCGGTAAAGATATTCGGCGTGTCATGAGCCACGCTACTACCGTAGACAGCCTGGAAAAAATGAAAAAGGCCATCCGTATCCTCTACGCAGCAGACGCTTACGGAGGAGTAGACAAAGCCTTGTTCATGCCCGACCGATATGCCATGAACCGGGACATCGTTCGTTCCGCGCTGAAGGCCAAGGACCTGGGCATCGAAGTGGAAATGCTGGATATGTGGCCTGATGGCTGTCCTGAAGATACGGAAAATGCCATCCGCATGATGGTAGAAAGAGGGATCAAATGCCTGATCGTTATGGGCGGCGACGGCACCAGCCGTTTGGCTGCCAAGGTTGGCCTGGGTGACATTCCTCTGATCCCCATCTCCACCGGCACCAACAATGCCTACCCCAAGTTCTGGGAAGGCACCAATGTAGGGATCGCCGTATCCTACCTGGTTCAGGGAAATCAGGAAAAGATCTGTACCCAGAGGGACAAGCAGATCGAGATCTACAAGAACGGCAAATTCGTGGATGTGGCACTGGTAGATGTAGCCCTGACGGAAGTTCCCGTTGTAGGAAGCAAGGTCGTAGGTGACCTGAACGAAGTAACGGATATGATCGTAGCCCGCTGCTCCCCCGACTTCATCGGCCTGTCCACCCTCATCGGATGCATCCACGCCTGTGAAGACGAAGATGATTTCGGATATCATCTCCACCTGTGCCCCGAAGGAACCCCCAGAGCCAAGAGCGTTCTGGTGCCCTCCGGCTCCGGTACAGTAGACCGGATCTACTACGACTCTCTGAAGAAGGTCAATGTAGGCAAGACCTTAAAGATCCAGCCCGGCTACACCGGCACCATCGCTTTGGACGGCGAAAGAACCGTAAACTTTGTAAAGAAGGATATTTTGGAATTCAAGGTCACCCGAAACGGTCCCTACAAAGTAGACGTAAAGAAAGCCCTCTACCAGGCCATGGACGACGGATTCTTCAAGCAGAAGAAGGGCAAGAAATAAGAAATTAAGAAAAGGAGATCTGTGAAAAGCAGATCTCCTTTTTTTCCTTAACGTCCGCTTCCCTGAAGCGGGCACATCATTTTGCGAAGCAAATACATCATTCATCACTTGCCCGAAGGGCAAACATCACTCCTGCATCCTCTCCAGGGCTGCATCACATGGTCCGATCGCAGCCGGGGGCCATCCCCCTTGGCAAGATGCCAAAGGTCGGAGGCTAAAATATCATAGGCCAACAGTTCCTGCTGGGGAGCATCCTCTTCCAGCTCCTTATGGAAGTTGGTCAGTACAGGGATCCGGGAACACTCCGTTTTCCGGATCTTTCCGAGGAGTGCTCTTCCCTTTTCGGAGAATCCCAGCACCCGGGCATACAAATGATCCTCGCCGGAAATGCGGGCAAAGGCCTCCGCTGTAAGGCCGGTCAAAAGATGCATCAGCAAGCGGCGGATCCGGGGTTCTGTATAGCGCTTGGATTTGACGGAAGCCAAAACATCTTCCAGGGAAGCTCCTTTTTTCCAGCCTTCTCTGAGGCGGTTTTCCAATCCCTCCCCTGCCCCAAGGATGCGGGAAAGCTCTTCGTCGCTGACCGTGCGGAGACGATAGGAAGCCATGGGATAGAAATCTTCAAGAGCGGCATATCCTTTTCGCCCCTGGCCCTCAGCAGCGTCCAAAATTTCCCGGCAAAGGATCTGGGAACGTTCCGTCAGCAGAGGTGCGGTCTCCGCCAGTCCTCCGGCAGTCATACGCCGGCGAATGGCCGATCCGGAAGCGAGAGCCGTATCTTCTTCCTGCGTCATGTTCTGGGGAATATAACGTTTTATCGTGTGGGGCCGGATGGTGCTTTTTCGCAGATCCAGCGCCTTCAAATATTCGATGGCTAAAATATTATTGGGGGAAGTTACCAGCTGTGCAGCCCAGTCTCCGAAACATATCCGAAGAGCCTCGCTCCGGCTTTTGGGATAGGACAAACCCTGATCCAGGAATTTTCGAAGCTGTGCCTGAAAGGCCGGATCTTCCTCCTTCAGGATCCCGGTGATTTTCTGCAGTTCTTCCAGGTTTCCGTTCTCACTGCCAAAGGAAAGGTCCGTGACGCATCCAAGACTGTCCAGAACGCTTACAGCTCCCCGGGCAAAAAACTCTGCATTATTGCAGGCAAAGACAAAGGGCAGCTCCAAAACCAGATCTACCCCATTCTCCACGGCGAGCCGGGCCCGATCCCATTTATCAAAAAGGGCAGGCTCCCCCCGCTGTACGAAATCCCCGCTCATAACCGCCACAGAAACCTCCGCACCGGCTTTCGCCAAGGACTCTTTTAAATGATATTCATGTCCCTTATGAAAAGGGTTGTATTCGGCTACAATGCCGAGAACGTTTTCCATAGTGCCCTCGTAAAGTTCCTACTTACGGTCCAGCATCCGATAACCAACGCCTACTTCCGTAACGATATAGTGAGGTTCTGCCGGATTTTTCTCCATCTTGCGGCGAATATTGGCCATATTTACCCGCAGCAGCTGGTTGTCCCGAATGGTTCCGTTGGGTCCCCAGATCTGGCTGATAATAAAATCATAGGTCAAAACCCGCCCCACATGGCGGGCCAGCAAAGTCACGATTTTGTATTCGATCTGGGTCAGGCGAATTTCTTCATCATCCACAAATACCTGGCGCCGATCGAAGTCGATGCGAAGGCCATCGGTGACAAAGGGTTCTCCCGGGCCCTTGCCGTCAGGAGAAATAAACTGCTGGCTGTGACGAAGAGCGGTCCGGATACGGGCAAGCAGCTCGCTGGTGCCAAAAGGCTTGGTCAGATAATCATCTGCACCAAGATCGAGAGCCAAGACCTTTTCCTGTTCCTTGCCTCTTGCGGATACGATAATGACCGGAGTAGCGGACCAGGTCCGAAGGGATTTCAAAACTTCCAGCCCGTCAATATCGGGAAGCCCTAAATCCAGCAAAACGATGTCCGGACGGTGGGACTGGATCAAAGAAAGTCCTTCTTTTCCACTATGGGCAAGGATCACCTTATACCCATTCGAAGTCAGAATGGTGGAAATCAGATTGCTGATAGAATGCTCGTCTTCAATTGCAAGAATGGTAATTTTATGACTCATCGACACCCTCTCCTTCCGGGGAAAATTCTTCATACTCGCTATCGAGGGGAAGTTTGAATTTAAAAATCGTACCCACGCCCATGACGCTGTCTACGGTCAGCTCGCCTTCATGAGTCCGCACAATGGATTTACAAATGGAAAGACCCAGTCCATGATTTCGGGAGGAATCACCGGGATCTGCCGTTTTCATGCCATACGGAAGAAACAGGTTTTTCAGTTCCTCTGCAGAAATCCCCTTCCCGTTATCCCGGATCTCAAATTCCGCCCAGGAATCACTTTGAGCAAGGGACACTTCGATCTCCGCGTCTTCACCGGAATGTTTCACTGCGTTTTCCACCAGATTGATAATGACCTGTTCGATCAGAGTAGCATCCATAGGAACGATCAAAAGGTCATCCGGAACATGGCTTCGGATCACCCGGTCCGGGAAACGGCTGCGAACCCGACCCACCGCTTCTGCCATAACTTCCTCCGCAACCTCCGGGAACTTTTGGATCCGACCGGTCTCTTCTCCCATTCGGGTAACGGTCAAAAGGTTTTCCACCATACGGAGAAGCCACTGCGACTCTTCGTTAATATCTTTTAAAAGATTTTTTTCCGTCTCTCTGTCCAAAGGAGGATCGCTTTCCATCATAATGGACGAGGAGCCGATAATGCTGGTCAGCGGGGTCCGAAGATCGTGAGAAATGGAACGAAGGAGATTGTTGCTCATCTTCTCTTTTTCCATATCAACGATCAGCTGGTTATGTCGCTTCAGCCGGGTGGTCATAGAGCTTGTAAGCAAACAGATCACAAGAAGAACAACCGCGGTAATAAAATACCCCGGTTTCAAAAGGCTTAACTCAAAAATAGGCGGAACAAAGAAATAGTTTACAAGAAATACCCCGGCAAGGGAGGCGATGATCCCCCAAATATACCGGTCAGTAAAAAAAGAGACCGCAAAAACAGCCAATACATAGAGCAGACTGGTGCTGCCCATATCCCTTGTCTGAAGCAAAGCAACCGAAAGCCCGGTAGCCGCCGCTAGGCAAACCACCGTTTTTAAAAGGTCAAAATACCATTTCCCTTTTTTGGGAGTTCGGCTTAAAAACATTGCTCGCTCACCTACAGATCAAAAAGTTTTTCCTCAACGATCCTTGCAGCATCTTCAATGCAGCCGGGACAGCTCCGCAGCTTGGGCTTGCCTTCGCCGCCCAGCAGTTCGCTGCAGGTCAGAGCCGTATTTTTCTCCTTAAAGGCCTGTCCCAATTCGTTAACGAGAGCATAGGTTGCTCTCTTAGTGGCAGGAGCATCCACGTTCCCATCGCTGTTTTTCATGCTGGCCAGCAGAAACATACCGCTGACAGCACCGCAGGTCTGGCCCAGTTTCCCCATACCGAATCCAAGACCTTCGCTGATCTTAAAAGCAGTCCGGAAGTCCAAATCCACTAAATCGCAATAAGCGCAAACCACAGCCTGCGCACAATTAAAACCCTGACGATGATATTCTGCTGCTTTTTCAATTCGTTCAGACATTGCAAGATCCTCTATTTCATCAAATTCATAATATATGCCATGACTTCTTCTGCATTCATATCCGTGGAATCCACTTCAATGGCATCCTCCGCTTTCCGCAGGGGGTTTAAGGGACGATGACTGTCATTGTAGTCCCGGGCTGCCATATCGGCTTCCACATCTGCCAAAGCCTGGGGCGTTCCCTTTTCCTGGAGTTCCAGCCAGCGGCGGCGGGCCCTCTCTTCCAAAGAAGCGGTAAGGAAGAATTTATATTCCGCATCCGTCAGCACGTTAGTGCCAATGTCCCGGCCATCCATGACCACGCTCTTGGCCTGTCCCATTTCTCTTTGGAGCAAAACCAGCTTTTCCCGAACTTCGGGCAACGCGGAGCAGTCGGAAGCCATTTTGGAAATCTCCGGAGTCCGGATCCGATCGTTGATCACTTCTCCATCCAGCAAAATGTTTCCGGCGGAAAAATCGATTTTGGTGTCTGCCAGCATAGCCTTTAAGGCTTCCCGGTCTTCTAACCCGATCTTTTCCCGGATCATCTTATATCCAACTGCCCGGTACATAGCACCGGTATCGATATAGTCAATCTTTAAAGCCGCTGCCAATCCCTTGGCAATGGTGCTCTTTCCGGCACCGGAAGGGCCGTCAATTGCGATCCTTCGCTTGTCCATCATTTCAGCTTATCCTTTCCGTCACCCAGCAGCTTTTCGATCTCTGCAACAAAGGTGTTTACATCCTTGAACTGACGATAGACGGAAGCAAAGCGAACATAGGCAACTTCGTCCAGTTCCTTCAGATGATCCATGATGATCTGGCCGATCATGGTGCTTTCTACTTCCTTTTCCATCATGTTGTTCAGGCCTCTTTCAATGTTAGAGGCAATATTTTCGATTTCGGCAATGGAGACGGGACGCTTTTCGCAGGCCCGAATAATACCATTGATAACTTTGTTCCGATCGAAGGCTTCTCTGCGGCCATCCTTCTTTACAACCATGAAAAAGACTTCTTCTACTTTTTCATAGGTGGTAAACCGCTTTCCGCAAGCATCGCATTCTCTCCGACGGCGAATAGCATGTCCTTCTTCGGTAGGACGAGAATCAATAACCCGGGTATCGCTGTTCTCACAAAACGGACACTTCATAAAAACCTCCTGATACTGCAGCTGCTGTTGCATTTCATACACAAGAAATTATCCAATACACGGCAAATGGAGCCTGAAATCCATCAGCCTCACCTAATACCATGCTTTCTGTTTTTTATTATACACTATATATTGTGGTCATCGCAAGGTCTTTCTTCTGTCAGCCAGAATTCCTGCGGATCCCCGTCGAAAAGTGCCGGGGACTCTACCAAAATCACATCGTCCCCGATCCGGCGAACCTCCTTCCAGGGGATCACATATTCCGTATCCCGGGCAAAAAATTGAAAGAAGCCCCGAGGTGGGTTCACGACGAGACCGAGAAGGATACCCTTCTCCGGATCCACATCCAAATCGCCCACATATCCAAGGCTTCTGCCGTCATAAATGTTGATCACTTCTTTATTTCGAATGTCCTGGGTACTCAGCATACATCCACCCTCCTGTGGGATAACTATATGCGGAGTCATACAAGCTTATGCGTAAGTCAAGGGCATCCGGCGCTTGTGTTCGCTGCGGCTGTGGTACCGATCCAGGATCTCCCGATCCTTTTCCGTGGCCTCACCGGTCATGAGGAAGTGGTCGATGGCCGCATAGGTAATACCCATATCTTCTTCGTCCGTCTGGCCCTCAAAGAGGCCCGCAGAAGGAGCCTTTTCGATGATCCCCGCAGGGGCTTCCAGGAAACGCAGGAATTCGTAGATCTCCGTTACGGTCAGATCCGCAATGGGATTCAGGTCATGGCCGCCGTCACCCCACTTGGTAAAGTAACCCATGTAGATCTCGCTCCGGTTTCCTGTGCCGGCAACCAAAAGGTTTTCACTTTGGCCGATGGTGTACAGGGTGATCATTCGCAGCCGGGGTGCAATATTTCCAAGGGCTGCGGCAGTAGGTTCCGTAACCTTTTCCAAGGTTTCCACAGCAAGGGCCTTTTGAGCAGTCAGGTCAACTGTCCGGGTTTCGATATTGAACTGGTTTGCCACCTCGATCCCGTGTTCCATATCCTCGCCGAAATTTCGTTTGGAGGCACAGGGCATAATGATCCCTACGGTATTTTCGCAGGCCAACTTGCAAAGAATCCCTACCAGGGCACTGTCTTTGCCGCCGCTGTTTCCGTAAACGATTCCCTTGGCGTGTGCGGACTCTACCGCATTCCGAATAAAGGCGATTCTGGCTTCAAGCTCTTTTGCGTAATCTCTCATGGGATCATTAATCCTTTCCGGATGGATTTCTTAGTCTAAAACGACACCGTCTTCGTCAACTCGCAGCTCATTTTCATCGGACTGTGCGGCAGGCTTCAGGCTCTTTTTGAGCGCAGCCATCAGCTCGTCCATGATCTCGCTGTGATCAGCAAGGTACTGTTTTACATTTTCACGGCCCTGGCCGATCCGTTCGCCCTTGTAGCTGTACCAGGCACCGGCCTTATCCACCAGCTTCGCAGCTACAGCACAATCCAGAACGTCTCCTTCCTTGGAGATGCCCTGTCCGTACATAATGTCAAATTCAGCCTGCTTAAAGGGAGGCGCGACCTTGTTCTTTACGACCTTTACGCGAGTACGGCTGCCGATCTGCTGATCACCGATCTTAATGGTTTCCACCTTGCGGACATCCATTCTCATAGAAGCATAGAACTTCAATGCGCGGCCGCCGGTAGTCACTTCGGGGTTGCCGTACATAACGCCGACCTTTTCACGGAGTTGGTTGATAAAGATCGCAGAGGTATTGGATTTATTGATGGCACCGGCCAACTTTCTCAGAGCCTGAGACATCAGGCGGGCATGGAGACCCACGTGGCTGTCACCCATTTCGCCCTGCAGTTCAGCCTTGGGAACCAAAGCCGCAACAGAGTCAACGACCACAACATCGATGGCACCGCTGCGGACCAGCATTTCGCAGATTTCCAGGGCCTGTTCACCGGTGTCGGGCTGCGATACTAAAAGTTCATCTACATCAACGCCCAGCTTTGCGGCATATTCGGGATCCAGAGCATGTTCCGCATCGATAAAAGCAGCTCTGCCGCCGGCCTTTTGGGCTTCGGCGATAATGTGGAGAGTCAAAGTAGTCTTACCGGAAGATTCCGGTCCGTAGATCTCCGTTACACGGCCCCGGGGAACACCGCCGATACCGGTAGCCATATCCAGGCTTGCGGAACCGGTAGAGATCGCATCCACAGCCAGGCTTGCACCTTCGCTGCCCAGCTTCATGATGGCACCCTTGCCGTACTGTTTCTGTATCTGTGCTAAAGCCGCCTCAAGGGCTCTTTCTTTTTCTTCTCTATTGATAGCCATGTATTGCACCTCCATAAAAGAACATCTGTTCGTAGATAATCATACCGCACGCAGAGGGTTTCGTCAACTGTTTTTCAAAGTTTCAAGGAAGAATTTCGTGACAGGAAATTTAAATTTCCATTTTCTTCCATTCAATATTACCCTTTTCAAGGAGCCTTGTCAAGCCATGGGTTCCGGCTATTCCCGACCATCCAAAAGCCGGTTGATGCAGTCCAGCATAAGAAGCGTGGAATATTGGCGGTTCCAGGCCCTCCGGGAATTCCGAAGAGCGGTCTCTGCGCAAATTTTCCGATCCCCAAACACGGCACAGACATGGGCCAGGCCCACCGGTTTTTCCGGCGTTCCGCCGCCGGGACCTGCCACACCGGTAACCGACACGCAAATGTCGCAGCAGGAAACCTTTTGAAGTCCCTCTGCCATCTCCTCCGCCGTTTCACGGCTTACGGCGCCGAACTTCTGCAGCGTTTCTTCCCGAACTCCCAGTTCTTCCATCTTTGCCCGGTTGCTGTAGGTCACGATGCCCCGGTCAAACACTTCGGAAATACCCGGAATGTCCGTCATGGTTTTTGCAAAAAGACCGCCGGTACAGGACTCCGCACAAGCCAGGGTCAGCCCCCGGTCTATGAGCTTCCGCCCTACTACCTGATAAAGGTCTTCATTTTCTTCGCTGTAAATATATTCTCCCACAAGAGCCCGGACTTTCCCGATCATTTCGTCCACAGCAGCCTGTGCCTCTTCAAGAGTAGATCTCTTGGAAGCGATCCGCAGACTGCACTCCCCTTCCTTCGCATAAGTTGCCAAAGTGGGATCAGTCTGGCCGTCGATCAGTTCCAGAAGCCGGGTCTCCAAAGCCGATTCCCCGATGCCGAACAGGCGCAGGGTCCGGTAGTGGATCACACTGTCAGAGCGGGCCTCCAGATAGGGTCGAACATGGTCTTCGAAGATCCCTTTCATCTCTCTGGGAGGTCCGGGAAGGCAGATCAGGATCTTGCCGTCCTTTTCCAGCGCAAATGCAGGAGCCGTCCCGTAGGCATTTTCGAAAACCGTGGCCCGGGAAGGCATATAGGCCTGCTTTCTGTTATTTTCCGTCATGCGGCCCTTGGTTCTGGCAAAGAACCGTTCCAAATGTTCCATGGAGGGCTGATGAAGCACCAGCTCGTCCCCAAAGACCTTTGCCGCCGTTTCCTTTGTAAGATCGTCCTGGGTGGGTCCCAGACCGCCGGTGGTGATGATCAGATCGCAATCGTGATAAGCATATTGAAGCATATCCGAAAGCCGATCCGGGTTATCCCCTACCGTGTAATGATACATAACGTCAATGCCCAGCAGATTCAGCTGCTGAGACAAATATACCGTATTGGTGTTGGTGATCTGTCCGAACAGGATCTCCGTACCAACGGTCAGAATGGCTGCTTTCATTTTCTCTCCTTGCAAGAAAAACCTCAATCATATGATCAAGGCTTTTCTGAAATAATTCCTTATTCCTGGAATACTCTTCTGTTTTTAA
>SVCV01000053.1 GCA_015058185.1 Clostridiales bacterium
CCTTCCTGTTTGCAGAGTACGTCCGGAATGATCAGCCCAAACACTCCTGCAAACAGGAAGGGGATGGCGATACGGAAAGTGTCCCGCAGGGGCAGCTTTTTGTAAACCCGCTGCAGAGAGAGCAGGGTTTTGTTGAAGAGGGTGCCGAAGCATCCGCAGCAGATGCCAATGATCGGATACAGATAGAATATGGACAGCGGCAGCATTTCCACATGCAGCAGGCTCAGGTTTGATGCTGTACCAAAGAACAGGTTGGAAATAATATCTGCCACGATGGATGCTGCAGCTGCAGAAAAAACCACTTTGGGGGTGATTTTTTTGTAGGTTTCCTCCAGGACAAACAAAACACCTGCAATCGGAGCATTGAATGCCGCAGAAAGGCCTGCACAAGCCCCGCAGAGCAAAAGAATTTTGCTGTCATCCTCATCGGGACCCTGCAGGCGGTCCCCAACCAGCTGTCCGGCCATGGATCCCAGCTGAATGGAGGGGCCTTCACGGCCCAGGGACAGGCCGCAGAGGATACAGAGTGCACCGCCGATGAATTTTTTGATCAGTACGGCAAGGGCATTGGGGGAGAAATGACCGTAAAACTGGCCTTCCATCTGCGGGATGCCGCTGCCTTTGATCAGAGGCTCGCTTTCCGTGATCCTTCCGACCACAAGTCCTATGACGAACAGGAAAATGAAAAGAAGAACTATGCGCAGCGGAGAGTTTGCAAAGTCAAACATATTCCGGCAGAAGAATTCGGATTTCTCCAGTACTGCACGATAAGCCACTACGGCAAGTGCGGCAAAAACACCAACAATAAGGCTTTTGCCCATAAGATATATATTTTTTCGTTCCCAAGACATGATGGATATCCTCACGATGACAAATTGCGCGGTGACCCGCGGAACACACATTACAGCCTTGCTCACGATACCACAACACAGTGGAAAGTTCAATAGCCGAGGCTACCACTGACATCGAAAAATATGTTATAATAGCAAAACGAGAAATAATACCGCAAGGAGTTAAATCATGACGATTTTAAATGTGGAGCGGCTGTCTCACGGTTTTGGTGACCGGGCCATTTTCGAAGATGTTTCTTTCCGTTTGCTGAAGGGGGAACATATCGGTCTGATCGGCGCCAACGGTGAAGGCAAGTCAACCTTTATGAATATTGTTACCGGCGCACGGCAGCCGGATGAAGGCAAGGTGGAATGGGCGAAGAATGTTCGGGTCGGGTACCTGGATCAGCACACGGTACTGGAACCGGGTATGACCATTCAGGATGTTTTGCGGTCAGCCTATTCCTGGCTCTTTGAACTGGAAACACGGATGAACGAGCTTTGCGACAACATGGGCTCCGCGGACGAAAATGAGATGGAACAGATGCTGGAGGAGCTTGGGGAGATCCAGGAAATGATGGATGCCCATGACTTCTATTTGATCGACAGCAAGGTGGAGGAAGTTGCCAGAGCCTTAGGCTTGCTGGCTTTGGGATTGGAACATGATGTTTCGGATCTTTCCGGCGGACAAAGGACCAAGGTCTTACTGGCGAAACTGCTTTTGGAGAAACCGGACATTCTGCTTTTGGACGAGCCCACCAACTATCTGGATGAGGAACATATCGCCTGGCTGAAGCGGTATCTGCAGGAATACGAAAATGCCTTTGTTCTCATTTCCCACGACATTCCCTTTATCAATGAAGTGGTAAATCTGATCTATCACATGGAAAACCGGAAATTGACCCGCTATGTGGGCAACTACGACGATTTCCAGGAAGTTTACGCCATGAAGAAAGCCCAGCTGGAAGCCGCTTACAAGCGGCAGCAGCAGGAGATCAGCGAGCTGAAGGATTTCGTGGCCAGAAACAAAGCCCGGATCGCTACCCGGAACATGGCCATGTCCCGCCAAAAGAAGCTGGACAAAATGGAGATCATCGAACTGGCTGCGGAAAAGCCCAAGCCGGAATTCAACTTTAAGGTGGGCCGGACTTCCGGAAAGATCCTCTTTGAGACAAAAGATCTTGTTATCGGCTATGACGAGCCCCTGTCCGTCCCTTTGAATATCTCCATGGAACGGGGGCAAAAGATCGCTTTGGTAGGAGCCAACGGCATCGGTAAGACGACTTTGCTGAAGAGCATTTTAGGCTTGATCCCGCCCCTCAGCGGCAGCGTGGAGCAGGGTGATTATTTGCAGATCGGTTATTTTGAACAGGAAGGGGACTACGATAATTCCACCACCTGTATCGAGGAGCTTTGGAAGGAATTTCCCGGCTTTACCCAGTATGAAGTCCGGGCGGCCTTGGCGAAATGCGGTTTGACCACCAAGCATATCGAAAGCCAGATCCGGGTCCTGTCCGGCGGGGAGCAGGCAAAGGTCCGCCTGTGTAAGCTGATCAACCGGGAGAGCAATGTCCTGCTTTTGGATGAACCCACCAATCATTTGGATGTGGATGCGAAGGAAGAACTGAAGCGGGCTCTGAAAGAGTATAAGGGAAGCATTCTGCTGATCTGCCACGAGCCGGAATTTTATAACGATGTGGTCAGCGATGTTTGGGACTGCACCAAGTGGACCACGCGGATCATTTAGGGAGAGGAACATATGTGTAAAAAGTTCCGTCTAAGGGTATATACCTGAAAATTTTCTGTAGGAGGAATCTATGCTTAACAAGAAAAAATATACAGCGATCCTTTTGACCTGTATTATGATCCTGGCTCTTTTGACCGGCTGCGGCGGACATTCTCACACAGATTCCGGCCTTTTCGCCATTGGTCCCGGCGCCCATTTAAAGATCTGCAGTGAATGCGGCGAACAATATGACCGGGAAGCCCATACGGTTGTGGATTTCCTCTGCACGGTCTGCGGCTGCGAGATCTTTACCTATGAGGATGGCTCTGTGCAGCAGCTGTCCATTTACAACGAGAACGGCGACCAAACCCGGTGCGTTGGCTATACCCCGGAGGGTGAGGAGGAATTTTGCTACGAGTACCAATACGGAGCCCCCGGCGAGATGACATACAGCTGGGAGTACTATAATGGGGTACTGACCGCGGAATATGAATACGCAAAGAATGCAGAGGGTGTTTCCTTCACCGCCAAGAGTGTTTCTTATAATGAGGATGGATCCTATTCGGTTTATAAGTATGACGAATACGATAACGAAACCTTTGAGGGTTATTACGATGCTGCCGGTCAGGCTGAGAGTGAGTTTGTCTATGAGAATACTTACGATGCCGATGGCAATCGGACCCTTCGGTGCACCTATGAAAACGGTGAGCTGATCGAGGAAATGGAATACATTTTCGGCTCCGATGAGTTCGGCAGCTGGAGCATGAGCGGCAAGACCACCACCTATCACGGAGACGGGACTTACACCGTCAGCGACGGAGACTTTGAGGCCACCTGGTCCAGTGAGATCACCTACGATGGGGATGGTAATGTGCTCAATGAGATCCGGTATGAATATGAGTACGATGAAAATGGCGAAAACATCGGCAGCCGCTCCTATGAAAACGGTGTGCTGACTGAGGAAATGGAAGCCATTATCGGTGCTGACGGCGAGACCACCGGTCTTTTGCGGACCATCTATGAAGAGGATGGAAGCAAGACTGTACGGGAGCTCAATGCGGAATTTGATCTCGTGAGCGAAACCGTCTACGATGCTGCCGGCAATGTGGTCAGCCAGGAAGAATACTAAAAACCTTTCGTCTAAATGTCGTCAACAAAAAAGGAGGTATTGAAAATATGCTTATTACAACGACCGATCTGATCCCCGGCCGGAACTATGAGATTTTAGGAATGGTACAGGGAAGTGTGGTGCAGTCCAAGCACATCGGCAAGGATCTTGGTGCCAGCTTTAAGACCATTGTAGGCGGCGAACTTCGGGCCTATACGGAAATGCTGGAAGAGTCCCGGAATATGGCCACCAGCCGCATGGTGGAGGAAGCAAAGCGACTGAATGCAGACGCCATTATTGCTGTACGGTATGCCTCCTCTGCAATTATGCAGGGAGCTTCCGAGTATCTTGCATATGGTACTGCAGTTCGATTCCTGTAAAATAACGATCACAGGTGAATAATGGAATCCTTTGGGTGCGCAGAATCCTGCGCGCCCGTTTTTTGTTTGATTGACAATATCATACAGTTCAAGGTATAATAATCTTTACGAGAAATTTATACTTTTTTCATAGAAAGAGGACTTGTAATGGATTTGAACAAACCCGTAAAAAGCAACCCCAAAGCTTTGATCCCCATTCTTGTATTTTTGGTGCTGTATCTCGGTCTCGGCCTGATTTTCGAATATGCACTGCACATTGAGATGGGTTTCTACAACATCCCCATCGTTGTTATTTTTCTGATCGCACTTCTTGTAGCATGTTTGCAGAATAAGAGTCTGAAGCTGGACCAAAAGATGATGGTCATGGCCCAGGGCGTAGGCGATAAGAATATTATGATCATGATCCTGATCTTCCTGGTAGCCGGCCTGTTTGTAGGCGTTACCGGAAGAGACAGCGCCGAAGCGGTAGCCTATTTCCTGCTTTCCGCGGCACCTTCCTGGCTTTCCGTGGCGATTTTGTTTATCGCAGCTTGCTTTGTCTCCATCGCTATGGGTACTTCCGTAGGCACCATCACTTTGCTGACTCCCATCGGTATTGCCGTTGCCTCCACTGCAGGTTTTAACCCTGCACTCTGCATCGGTGCTGTTATGGGCGGTGCTATGTTCGGTGACAATCTGTCCTTTATTTCGGATACCACCATTGCGGCCTGTACCACCCAGGGCTGCGAAATGAAGGACAAGTTCCGGGCAAACTTTAAGATCGCACTTCCTGCAGCCATTGCTGCTCTGGTGATCATTCTGATCTTCTCCATCAATGCAGGAACCGGTCAGATCGTGATCCCCGATTACAATCTGCTGCTGCTCATCCCTTATGTACTGGTTCTGGTTGGCGGCATTGCCGGCCTGAATGTATTCCTGGTATTGCTGGTTGGCATTATCTCCGGTGCCATTATCACCCTTGCCACCGGTACCTGTGACGCCTTTACTCTGCTTGGAAATATGGGCGGCGGCACCTCCGGTATGTTTGAAACCATTATGGTAACCGTTCTGGTATCTGCCATGTGCGGTCTGATCCGTGCATACGGCGGTTTCGAAGCACTGCTGAATTTCATCCGCAAGGTATTCAAGGGCCGCAGAGGCGGACGCTTCGGTATCGGCCTGCTGGTAGGTGCTATGGACATTGCTACTGCAAACAATACCGTAGCCATCGTTATGGCCGGCCCCATTGCCAAGACCATTGCAGAAGAATACGGCATCAGCGCCAAGGAGTCTGCATCCGTTCTGGATACCTTCTCCTGCATCTTCCAGGGCATTATCCCTTACGGTGCACAGATGCTGGTTGCCATCTCCATTGCCGTATCTTTAGGCGTATCCGTTACTGCCTTTGACGTCATTCCCTTCCTGTTCTATCCCTTCATGCTGGCTATCAGCTCCGTCATCTTTATCGTGGCCTTTGCCGGCAGAAAAAAGAAGAACGCATAATTTGCTGCAAAAGAATACCCGCTCTCCGGATCTCCCGAAGGGCGGGTTTTTTTATTTGTTTTCGGTTTCGGGCCACCAATAATGCTTCAGGGATTCCGGCATCATTTCGTACAAAGCGTCTGCCGCATCGGAAGGATCGATGCTGTATCTTTGGTGGACCATGTTGTGATATACGGCGCAGATCCCGTTGCAGAAAACGTCTGCCTGCAGTTCCTCTACCGGCGTGAAACCCTCACCGTTTCGGTTGGCTTTTGTGATCTCCAAAGCCATTTGGTAGGAGTATTCGTAAATGAAGTTCCGGAAGGAGTTCAGGCCTGTGGATCCTAAGGCTCTTTTGAACATCCGAAGATTTGCCTGGCCGAATTCGAACAGATGGAAGCAAAGCTCCCGATAGTTCTTGCTTCGTTCGGGCTGTATGTAGTAGTCGAGAATGTTTTTAAAGTTCGCATTCATGACCTCGTACTTGTCTCTGAAATGACGATAAAAGGTGGATCGGCTGACCTCCGCTTCTTTCATGATCATGTCTACGGAAATCTTTTGGAAGTCATTGTCCAGGATCAGTCGGTTAAATGCCGATACGATGGCTGCAGCGATTTTATTGGCCATAGGAAGCTCCTTTGCAATACAATTTGTCCATATTGTACCACAGTGGAACAAAAGCGTCAATTTGTCTCATGACAGTTTCTTCCTTTTGGAAATATAATAAAGTTGTAAATTTATGCAAAATCAACAGGGATCGCAGCAGGAAATCAAAATGCATGAACTTGGCGTATTATGCGAAGCAGTAAAAATGGTAAATGGCATTGCGGAGAAAAACCGAATTTCCAGGGTGAAGCACATTACTCTGGAGGTGGGGAAGGACTCCGGCTATGTCCCTGCTTTTTTTGAAAAGCTGTTTCCTGTGGCCATCGATCCTTTGCCTTTGCTTGCGGGATCGGAACTCAGGATCCTCATGGCGGAAGGAAAGGGTCTCATCGTAAAAGAGATCGGATACTGAAGAGGATAAAGCAATCGTTATGGATACTGAAAAATTACAGGCCAGTAATATTGACGAAAAAGGAAATGTCCTTTATTTGGATGAAGAACGCCTCGCCCGGAAAGAGGTGGGTTTTCCTGTCTATAAAAACAAGTCCAACGGACTGGGTATCGGGAATTTCCTGAAGGACCATGTGATCTATATGTCCGATAAGCGTTGGCCTTTTGCGCTGAAGCTTTATAAGATGTTCGTCAAATTCTCCGTGTGGATGAAAGAGGGCGGCTGGAAGGCAAAGTTCTATAAAAAGGGTATCATGCTTTATCCGGATATGGAAGCCCACACTTCTACTGTGGTCATGCCTTTGAATGTGGATCTTGCGGATAAGGGCGAAAAGGTCACCGTTCCCATGGACATTGCCAAAGAAGCCTTGCGGAATGCCACCTTCATCGGCGGTATGGATACTTGTCTTTGTCGGGAGTCCAATGACTGTCACGACTATCCGAAAAATGTAGCCTGTCTCTTCCTTGGGGAAGCGGGCCGTACGATTGTAAAACATAATTTGGGACGCCAGCTTACCTATGAAGAAGCCTGTGCCAGAGTGGATCTGGCTGCCTCTCATGGTTTGATGGCTCAGGCCGTTTGGGTCGAAGTGGAGCAATGGCTTTGGGGGATCCGCAATGACCAAATGGACCAGTTCCTGGAGATCTGCTTTTGCTGTCCCTGTTGCTGCATCGCCGTTCGCCTTGCCCGAAATGCCACTCCTGCGGAGCGTCATCGTTTCCATCCTGCCGGCTGGACTGCAGTGCCTGACCGGACTAAGTGCGTAGGCTGCGGAAAATGTATCAACGGCCCCAATGGATGTCCTGTGGAAGCCATCACTTTTGGTGAGGACGGCAAGGTGGTCATTGATCAGGAACTTTGCGTAGGCTGCGGTATCTGTAAGTCCCGCTGCAATCTGGATGTCATTCAGATCAAGCAGACCATGCCCATGCGGAAGGATCTGCATGAATACTTCCTGAAAGATTATAATATGGATCTGCGGATCTGGAATGAGGAGAAGAACTGATCATGGAAGAAGTTCGGATCATAGAAGTAAAGCAAAGTGTTTTTGAAGATAACAATGCGGATGCGGATCGGCTTCGGGAGCAGTTAAAAAAGGAAAAAACCTGCCTCGTAAATCTGATGTCTGCACCCGGATCCGGTAAGACCAGCGTGCTTTTGGCCCTTGCTAAGGAACTTGCGGGTAAGCTTCGGGTGGGCGTTATGGAAGCGGATATCGACTCTGCGGTAGATGCGGAAACCATGCTTTCCGCCGGTGTTCCTTCCATCCAGATCCATACCGGCGGCATGTGCCATTTGGATGCGGACATGACCCGTCAGGGGCTGGCCGAATTAGGTTCTGCGGAATATGATCTGGTGGTTTTGGAGAACGTGGGAAACCTGGTTTGTCCTGCGGAATTCGATACCGGTGCGGTAACGAATATTACCATTCTCTCTGTGCCCGAAGGCCACGATAAGCCTTTGAAATATCCCTTGATGTATGAGACCTGTCAGCTTTTGATCATTAACAAGATCGATGCTGCAGATTACTTTGATTTCGATGTGGAAAAAGCCACGACATACGCGAAAATGCGGAACCCGGAGATCCAGGTCCTTTGCGTTTCGGCAAAGACCGGGGAGGGGATCCCTGCCCTGGCGGAATGGGTTCTTGAAACTGTGAATCACTGGAACCGTGGCTGATGGATTTTTCCAGGCGCATATGATAAAATGGATCGGTAGAACGCCGATCCTTTTTTATTGGTGACGATATGTATTACAACAGTTTCAATGAGGCTATGAAAGCCCGGTTTGGGAAAAAAGTATATAAGATCGCTTTGGAGGGTGGATTTACTTGCCCTACCAGAGATGGCTCCCTTGGTACCCGGGGCTGCATTTTCTGCAGCTGCAAAGGTTCCGGGGATTTTGCAGAGCCTTTTTCCGGAGATATTCATGCCCAAATTGAGCGGGCAAAGGAGCGGGTGGCTGCCAAGTCCAAGGGCGGGCCCTTTGTTGCCTATTTTCAAAACTATACCAACACGTATGGGCCGGTGGAGAAACTGGATAGGATCTTTACCGAGGCCATCTCGCATCCGGAGGTAGTGGCTCTTTCTATCGGCACCCGGCCGGATTGCCTGCCGGAAGAAACCCTGGATCTGCTTGGGGCTTTGAACAAGATCAAGCCCGTATGGGTGGAACTTGGCCTGCAGACCATCGATCCGAAGTCTGCGAAGTACATTCGCCGGGGCTTTGATCTGCCCTGTTATGACCGGGCGGTAAGGGAGCTGAAAGCCCGGGGCATTGAGGTCATCGTCCACATGATCATCGGTCTTCCCGGAGAGAGCGCAGAGGATATTTACGCTACGGCAGCGTATATTTCCAAAAGCGGGGCGGATGGGATCAAGCTGCAGCTTCTGCATGTCCTTCGGGGTACGGACTTGCTTGCGGATTATGAGGCCGGAAAATTTGAAGTGCTGGAAATGGATGCGTACATTGCGATCCTTGCGGGCTGTATCCGACGCCTGCGGCCGGAGATCGTGATCCATCGCATGACCGGTGACGGCCCCAAAAAAGACCTTGCGGCACCCCTTTGGAGTGCCGACAAGAAAAACGTTTTAAATAGTATCAACAGAGCATTTCGGGAATGGAATCTGGTTCAGGGAGAACTTGCAGAGCCCTTACCGGGTATGGAGTAAAGCTTCAAAGTCCTCTTCGCTGAGGATGGCGATCCCCAATTGTTCTGCCTTTGTAAGTTTGGAACCGGCTTCTCGTCCCGCAAGGACGTAGTCGGTTTTTTTACTGACGCTGCCGCTGGTCTTTCCCCCCAGCTTTTCGATGATCGCAGAGGCTTGATCCCTGGTGTACATTTCCAGGGTGCCTGTGAGAACGAAGGTCTTTCCGGCAAATGCGGGGTGGGCCTCCTGTTCGTCCTGGGCATCCAGGCTTTCGAAGTTCAATCCGGCGCTGCGCAGTTCTTCGATCAGCGCCTTGTTTTGCGGTTCTGCAAACCATGTGATGATAGCTGCCGCCATTTTTGCTCCAACCTCATCGATGGCTGTCAGCTCTTCTTCTGTGGCTGCCATAAGTCCGTCCATGGTTTTGAATCGCCTGGCCAAAAGCTTCGCGGCTTTGCTTCCGATGAGAGGGATCCCAAGACCGAAGATCAGCCGGTCCAGATCCTGTTTTCGGGATCCGTCGATGGCACTGATCAGGTTGTCTGCGGATTTTTCACCCAAACCTTCCAATACGGCCAGTTCTTCCTTTGTGAGCCGATACAGGTCGGAGATCCGGGAAAGGAGACCTTCCTGGGAAAGTTTTTCCACCAAAGATTCTCCCAGGCCCTCAATGTCCATGGCGCCCCGGGAAACGAAGTGGATCAGTCCCCGGATATTCTGGGCGGGGCATTCTTTGTGATTGACGCAGCGAAGAACCGCTTCGCCTTCCAGCCGCACCAGCCGGCTTCCGCAGGAGGGGCAGTGGGTGGGCATGGCAAAGGGTGTTTCCTTACCGGTTCTGGCATCAGTCACCACCCGAACTACTTCCGGGATGACATCCCCGGCTTTGTGGATAATGACCTTGTCACCGATCATGAGGTCTTTTTCTTTTATAAAATCTTCGTTATGAAGGGTGGCTGCGGAAATGGTGGAACCTGCCACAAAGACCGGCTGGAAGATGGCTTTGGGGGTAATGGCTCCGGTTCTGCCTACCTGCACGATAATATCTTTTACGATGGTCTCCTCTTCTTCCGCCTTGAACTTATAGGCGACGGCCCAGCGGGGGCTTTTGGCCTTGACCCCAAGCAGGGTTCGCTGGTGGAAGTTGTTGACTTTGATGACCATGCCGTCGATATCGTATTCCAAAAGTCTGCGCTTTTCTTCCCAAACCGGGAGCTGCGCCATGACCTCATCTATGGTCCCGCAAAGGGTGTGATCGGCAGTGTGGAAGCCTTGCTCCTTCAGGAAGTCGTAAGCCTTCCAGTGTTCCGCCAGATCCTCTTCGGTGTATTGTACATTAAAGACGAAAATATCCAAAGGCCGGGAAGCCGTGACCGTCGGATCCAGCTGGCGCAGGGAGCCTGCCGCTGCGTTTCTCGGATTTGCAAAGATCTGGCCGCCTGTCAGCTCCTGGCGCTGGTTCAGCTCCACGAAAGCCTTCTTCGGAATGTATACTTCGCCCCGGACATCCAGGGGAGATCTACAGGGAATGCACAGGGGAATGCTGCGGAT